>CATYUU010000036.1:0-22373 GCA_958413455.1 uncultured Collinsella sp.
AAAAGGAACGTCCCCAAGTGCCGGCCCGGCAACGCCGATGTTTTGGCGCGGACAGCGAAAGCCCGCCAGAGCGAGCAAGGTGCCTTGAAACGAGGCGGCATTGACCTTCTGGTCATGCCGCCGAAGTTGAAAGGCAGATTGCCGCTCTGGCGGGCTTGCAGCGTCGAGCCGTTGCGCGGTTTGGAAAACCGCGCAACTAGAGCTACATGACCATAACGTAGCGCGATCCCACGTAGTACTGCTTACCCATCAGGACCGGCTCGCCATTGGGACCCGTGAAGCCGGCACGCAGGTTGAGCAGCGGATCGTGCGGAGCAATGCCCAGCTCGGCCGCCTGCTCGGTATTGGCACGAACGGCCTCGACCGTGCGGTAGCCAACCGAAACAATCGGCGTTCCGCCAACACGCTCGACCTCGGCAAAAATCGACTTGTCCTCAAGATCGGCCGTCAACAGCTCACGGTAGGCATCAAACGGCACAAAGATGTTCTCCTCAAAGATGGGCTCACCGTCGGCCGTACGCACGCGCTTGATATGCAGCAGCAGCGCATCCTTCTGCAGGCCAAAGAACTCCATCTCGTTTTGGCGCGCCGGAACGATCTGGCGATCGATCACGTGCGCACCGGCCTTCATGCCGTTGCCGGCACACAGCGCGGTAAACGTCTGCAGCGTCGAGGCGTGAAACTGGCGATTGATGTGCGGCGTGGAGACAAAGGTGCCACGGCCCTGCTGCTTAACCAGGTAGCCATCGGAGCACAGCTCCTCGACGGCGCGGCGCACCGTAATGCGGCTCACGTCGTACTGCTCGGCTAGCTCAAGCTCGGACGGAATACGCTCCTTGGGTGCATAAACACCTTTCTCGATCGCATCCTTGATTTCGTCGTAAATCTGCTGGTAAAGCGGTGCATTTTTGGGCGCAGGCATATCTAATCACTCTTATCGAAATATCGAAATAACTAATACGTATATAACGTCTAGTTTCATATTACCTCATAATGATAAAACGATACACCCTCCCTACCAAAAAGCGACAGCTTCATTTTGGTAGGTTTTATCTGGGCAAACGAGAGCCTCTCGAAAGCAACGGGGCTTTCGGGGGGCTCGTTCGGATGGGTTGCGCAGGACCGGCAAAATGCCAATACCCTACTTGCCGTCGTCCTGCTGCAGGCTGTCCTGTTCGCTGAGGCGCGCCTGCCCGCTGGCCATGCGTGCGGGCTTGTCGGGATCGGGAACGGCCGTGGGCATGGGCTCGTCGACATGACCACCCCACCAGCCGCCCACAAAGTTGAGCGTGTGGAACACGTTGATCACGGCGCCGGGATCAACGTCGCACACCAGCTTGATAATGTCCTGACTCTCGTAGGTCGAGACAACGGTGTTCAGCAGGTACATCTTTTCGCGGCTATATCCGCCGACGACCTCGGCGCAGCTAATGCCGTGCTGAAAATGGTTTACGTAGGCAGTCATGACCTCGTCTGCCTTACGCGTCGTGATCTGCAGCGTCACGCGATCGTAGCGACGATAGAAACTGTCGATGGTCTTGGTCGAAATAAACTGGAACACGATGGAATACGCCGCCTTGTCCCAGCCAAACATAAAGCCAAAGATCGCCAGGATAAAGCAGTTGAAACCAAAGATGACGCCCCAGATGGTCTTGCCCGTGTGGTTGGAGACCCACAGCGCGATAAAGTCGGTGCCGCCGGTGGATGCGCCGGATTTAAGTGCGATGGCAGCGCCCAGACCCGAGACCACGCCGCCAAAAATGATGAGCATGATCTTGTCGCCCAAAAATGGAGCGAAGTGAAAGACGTTGAGGAACAGCGACGAGAGCACGACCTGCATCATCGAGAAGATGACGAAGCGCTTGCTGATGCCGCTCCAGCATAGGAGCGCCACGGGGATGTTGAGCGCGAGCATACCGAGCGAGATGTCGATGTGAACGCCGCCCAGCGAGGTAACGCGATCGAGCAGGACCGCAACGCCGGTGAGGCCGCTCGGAAGCAAGTCGGCGGGCTGAATGAACGCCTGGATCAGGAATGTCTGGAGAACGGCGGAAATCGTGACCGCCACGGCAGTAATAGCGCGGCGGACGATGGTGAGGCGGCCAAGTACGAGCACTCGGTCCGTGAGCTGATCGATGGCGTTCGCCACGCAGGCTCCTTTCGAAGGCAGATGTAGTTGTGGGGTATGTCCGCGATTGTAGCATGGAGCGTGCGGGGGCGCTTCAATTCACCCTCTCTCGACAACCAAAGCGGGACCAGCAACCCCACGACCAAAGGCCCAAATTACAAGTGAGTAGACTTTACGCGACCTGCAGAGCACACCCAAAACCGCCACCCCTGTGACCTGCGGTTTTACTAGAGCAGATGCGCTTTGTGCTCGTCCTGCACCAAAAAGTCTACTCACTTAATCCGAATCGAAGCCAAACGGATCCAAATAGATGACAAATTAAGCCAATCCGCAGCAAAAGACGCGTGAATCAGTGCTTCTCGCGGCGGATTGACGCTACAAAGCGGCCAAAATGTCGGTCAGATTATCGATAACGGCATCGGCTCGCGATTGATCGAGGTTGACACCCTCGTGCGGACGCAGCGCCAGGACGCGGGCGCCGGAGCGCTTGCCAGCCTCGATGCCCAAAGGCGAGTCCTCGATAACCAGGCACTCGGCAGGCTCCACCCCCAGCGCCTCCATGGCACGCAGGTAGATCTCGGGGTCGGGCTTAAACGCACTGCACTCGTGACCGCTGATGGTGTAGTCCAGCACGTCGGCGATACCGGCAATCTCCACCAGCTCGTCAATGAGCTCGCGATAGGACGAGCTCGCGATGGCACACTTCACGCCGCGCTCGTGCAGCTCACGCATCACCGGCTCCGTCTGCTCGTTGAGCAGCTCGGCATACGGAACGGGGTGGTCCGGGCTGTAGACCTGTTTGTACTCCACGCGCAGGCGCTCGCGCAGCTCAATATCGTCGGGCACCAGTGCCTCCCAAATGGCGGGCTCGTTAGACCCCGAAAGATCGGGGATCTCGTCAAAGTGGAAGCCCTTCTCCTCCATAAACGCCACGCGGCGACGGTTGTAGAACCACTCGGTATCGACCAGCACGCCATCCATATCAAACAGCACTGCCTTAATCATACGCATCTCCTCCCACCTGCCAAAAAGGGACAGGTTTATTTTGGTAGGTTTTATCTGGGGTTTTATGACGCGACAGACACGCCCCCAAAGCAAAAAGGGGACGGGGCGCAAACCCCATCCCCTCTCAATCAACCCGTAAGGTCTACTTACTTGTGATTAGTAGGAAAGCTTCCACATGTAGCGACGCATGGTCAGCGGGTGCTGACGGGCCTCGGCGATCTGGTTGCCGTACTCGCGCATAACGGCGAGGTGCAGCAGCGGGTTGAAGTAGGTGACGACGCTCGCGGGCACGGCGTCAGCCAGGCCATAGTCCTTGGAGTCGATCAGAGCGACCTTGGCGCCCATGCGCTTAAGGAAGGTGAGGGCGCGGGCGTCCATCGGACGGGTAGCGCCATCGGACATGAAGAAGACGTAGGGCTTACCCTCGGTGGAAACCTCGAACGGGCCGTGGAAGTACTCACCGGTGTTGTAGGCGGCGGCGTCGATCCACTGCATCTCGGTGAACAGGAAGGCGGCGTGAGAATAAGCCATCTTCTCGGAGGCACCGGAAGCCATGAAGTAGATCATCTTGTCGTCCTTGAAGTCCTCGGCGAACTTCTTGGCGAGCTTCTTGCAGTGCTGAGCGGCGTTCTCGCAGAGATCGAAGATGTTGGTGAGGCCGGTGATCATGTCCTCGTAGTGGTCATAACCCTCGGTCTGCTGGAGGATCTCGAGAGCAAGAGCGATGGCGTAGCCGGGCTTCTCGCACTTGGCAGCGTAGTTGGCGTGGAAGCCGTGGACGATGACGTGGTCGGCGTCGACGGTCAGAGCGGAGCCAGCCTTGTTGGTGAGGGAGACGACCGGGCAGTTGTGCTTCTTGGCGGTCTTGTTGGCCTCGACGGTCTCGGGCGTGGAGCCACCGAGGGAGCAGGTGATCACGAAGGTGTGCTCGTTGACCCAGGAGGGCGTGTCGTAGTTGAACTCGTTAGCAGTGAAGATCTGAACGTTCAGCTTGTCCGTGTTGTTGGCCAGGAAGTACTTGGCGGGGTACAGGTCGGACATGGAAGCGCCGCAGCCGACGAAGGCGACGCTGTGGATCTCGTGGTTGGACAGGACGTCAGCGACGATCTGCTTAGGGAGGTTAAGGTCGATCTCGTACATCTGACACATTCCTTTCGATTTTTGCGACGCCACATTGCCGGGCGCTCGCAGGGTTACCGTGGTTTGGACCGAGTCGCCGGCCCGTTGAGGATGTGACAAAGGGACTGCCCTTTGTCACGTATAGGGATGGAAGCCTGCCTGGGGTATGGGATGCCAGGCAGGCCCCCGGGGAAAGCGGTTAGGCGCTTAGTCGCGACTAGGCCAGGATGCCGGCCGCGGAGAGGGCAATGCCGCCCACGATGGCGATCACGAGAAGCCAACCGGTGTTGACGTTCTTCTTGATGAGCCAGTACATAAGGCCGGTGAGGCCAAGGGAGATCATCTGGGGCATCATGCCGTCTAGGATGTCCTGGATAACGACGGTACCCTCAGCGAACTGCAGCGGGGTGGTAGCGCCGATCAGCGTAGCGATCATGCCGCCCACGGACATAAGACCCACGATGCCGCAGACATACATGAGCTTCTCCATGAGGTCGCCGCCCTGAAGCTTGCTCAGGTACTCGTGGCCGCCCTGATAGCCCATCTTGGCTGCGAACCAAGTGATCAGCACAGAGGGGACGATGGAGATGAGCATGGCCAGGATCGGGCCCATGATGGAGCCCTGCTGAGCCAGCTGAACGCCCAGGCCAAAGGCGATAACGCGGATGGTGCCCTGGAAGAAGGAGTCACCGATACCGGAAAGCGGACCCATGAGGGAGGTCTTGACCGCGTTGATCGAATCGGGATCGAAGTTCTCGGGATCCTTGGCGTACTCCTCCTCCATGGAGGCGGAGAGGCCCAGAATGAAAGCGCTCGTCTGCGGGGTGCAGTTGTAGAACGCCATGTGACGGTGGTAAGCCTCTTTCTTAGCAGCGAGCTGCTTGGGGTCGGACTCATCCGGATAGAGGCGATCGAGCGTGGGAACCATGCCGTAGAGGAAGCCCATGTTCATCTGACGCTCGTAGTTCCAAGAGGCCTGGATGGCCCAGGAGCGCCAGAAGAACTGGCTGACCTTCTTGTTCAGGGACACGTCCTTGGTTGCGGTTGCCATAGTGTGTTCCTCCTTAGTCTTCGTCGTCTTCGAGCGGATCGTAGTCGGAATCGACACCGGCGGCTGCATGGGAACCGTTGAACTTGAAGCCCATGAAGACGACAGCCAGGCACACACCGATCAGAGCGACCGCGATGACGGACAGGTTGAGGTAAGCGGCGAGCAGGAAACCGATGAACAGGAACGGAGTCATACCCTTCTTGATCATCATGGTGAGCAGCAGGGCCAAGCCGTAGGCGGTCATGATCTTGGTCGAAACGTTAAGACCAGTGGACAGCCACTCGGGAACCATGTTGACGATGGCCTGAACCAGGTCGGTGCCAACAAAGACGGCGAGGAAGATCGGCAGGAAGTACATGACGGCGTACAGACCGGAGCCGGCGCAGATGTGCATGCGGTAGGCGGTCTTGAACTTTCCGTTATCGATCGCGCTATCTGCCACATGGGTGAGGGCGGCGATGATGGAACGGAACACGATGCCGAGGAGCTGACCCAGGACGGCGACCGGGATGGCGATCGTCATGGCGGTCTCGGCGGAAGCATCGGTCAGGCACGCAAAGGCAGCGGCCACGATGCCGCCCAGGACCATATCGGGCGGAACGGCGGCGCCGACCTGCACCAGGCCCATGGACACGAGCTCGACGGCGGCACCGACGGCAAGGCCGGTGGGCACATCGCCCAGCAGCAGACCGACGAGCGTAGCGCCAACGAGGGGCTGCTCGAAGTTAAGACGACCGAGCAGGCGGGAGTCCCACATGCAGAACACGCCGACGAGGCCGACGAGCACCGCACTGATGAACGTATTCATACCCTTCTCCTTTCAGTCAGGCAAAAGCCTGGTTGATTACAGCTTGGCGTCGATGTCGACGCTCTGATACGTAGGGGTCTGCTGGACGTAGAGCTTGATGCCCATGTCGAGCAGTTGGTTGACGTCGGCCTTCTGGTTGGCGTCGAGGAAGACGGAGCTGTCCTTGCCGCCGACCTGATCGGCACCGTCGTGGTTGGCGGTGGCGCCCAGGTTGATGGCGTCGAGCTTGTAGCCCTGGCAGAACTGCAGCATCTCGGCAGTGTTGCCAAAGACGAACATGACGCGCTCGCCGAGGGTGTTGAGCTTGTCCATCTTGGCGAGGGCACGCTCGACGGTGAAGACGTTCAGGCGCACGCCCTGGGGCTTGGCCAGCTTAAGAGCGCCCTTCTTGATGTCATCGTTGGCGGCGGCGTTGTCGACGACGATGATGCGCTCGGCCTGAACCTTGGTGGTCCAGGTAAAGACGACCTGGCCGTGCAGCAGACGGTAGTCAAGACGTGCGAGGACGATCTTGGCGGGACCGGAGCTGTGACGGGACGCCTTGGCCTTCTTGGCGGGAGCCGCGGCAGCCTCGACCGGTGCGTTGGGGTTGGTCAGACCGGTGCGGGCCTCGTTGATGAGGGCTGCGAGCTCGGCACCCTTGACGGGGACGGGGCTCATAGCGAGCGTGAGCGCCAGCGGGATGTTGAAACCGCTGACAACCGTGAACTTCGTGCCGTTCTTGGAAAGCTCGACCATGTTGTTGTTGACCGAGCTGCCGAGCATATCGGTCAGAACATAGACGGTGTCGTCCGCGTTGAACGTGGCGATCATAGCCTCAACCTTATTGGTGATGGGCTCCTTGTCGTCACGAGCAAGCGACACGACGTGGACGTTCGACACGTCGCCGAGAACCATCTCGAGCGTGTCTTTGGCGCCTGCGGCCAGGCCGCCATGAGATGCGAGAATGATCTGATTCATCTTGCCTCCTCCTTTTCGTTATGGTCATTATAACGTCTTATACGTTGCTTATATTGCTAATTAGTATAAAGACCGTTCGCGGGTGAAAATCGACCGTTGACGGGTTTAACGTACTCGAAACGTTTGGCTAGGTAGGCCGGCGCTAGCTGGATAACCCCAGGTCAGACCCTGCGCGCAATCCCCTATCGCACGAAGTACCAGGGGCTTTCCTGTACGGTGGGTTCCAGCGCAATGCCGGTGCGTTCCTTAAACAGATCCATGTCCTGAGATTTTTCGGTCCACCACGCGTTGGGCTTAAAGGTCATGCTCTCAATGACATGACCGACAAACACACTGTTGCGCAGCTTGGAGAAGTCGGTATTCATAATCAGGATGGACGCGAGCACCAGCACGATGCCCAGGACTTTAATCGCGCCGGCGGGCTCGGCGTAGACACCAATGCCCACCAGTACGGTGACGACCGTCTCGAAAGACATTACGACGGGAACTTTCGATGTCTCGAGCCCCATGGACAGACCTTGCATATATAAGATGTAAGCTACGGCTGTGGGGATGAGTCCAAAGCCAAGGAACAGCAGCAGTAGCTGTGGCGACATTGCCGCGGCGACATCCGGCCACGGAGCCGCGATAGCTGCCATAACCGCACCGCCAAAAACAAGACCCCAAAACGTGACGGCCAGCGGGTGGACCGTCTTGGTTGCTATCCGGCTAAACACCGCGAGCGACGCCCCACAAAAGCCTGCAATCACGCCCGACGTGACGCCCCAAACCGAAAAATGAAAACCGGAAAGGTCGCCATTGGTCACCGCAAGCACGCAGCCAACGATGTTAAAGACAATGGCAACGAGCTTGTTGGGGGTCACGTCCTCGCGATAAAGCACGCGGCCGAGCATGACGCCAAACACCGGCGAGGTGTAGAGCAGCACCGAGGCCGTAGACATACCCACCTCGCGCATGCACTCGTAATAGCAGGTGTTGGCGGCGGCTAAACCGACGATACCGACAAGCGCGCAGGGGACGAGCTCTTTGGGGCTTGCCTTGAATAGCGTCAGGGGACCCTGAGCCACGGTAGACCCCTCACCCGGACGGCAGCCCATAAACATCAGGACCGGCGCCAAGATAAGTGCTCCGACCAACAAGCGAAAGGCCGCCATGCTCTGGGACGAAACGCCCATGGCCGCAATGCCGTTTACAAAGATTCCGATGCTGCCCCACATAAGCGCGGCGATCAGCACCAGCACATAGCCCAAATTGCTTTTCTTCAACGCAGCCTCCTCGATATTGTTTCCAATATGTTTCACACTACGTTATAGTCGTTATATACATTTTTCAAGACACAAATCGGCGAGCGGAAAAATCTGCTCTACCGCTACAACCCATTGGTGCAAAGGGGTCAGGTTCATATGCGCCAACTTGGTGCAAAGTAACCTGTCCCCAATGACTAGGACTGTCCCCAAGTGCCGAACGTCTCCAAGTGCCGCATCTGGGCCAAGGCGACGCCGATGCTTTGGCAACGCCAGCGAAAACCCACCTGAGCGAGCAAGGTGCCTTGAAGCGAAGCGGCATTGACCTTCTGGTCATGCCGCTGAAGCTGAAAGGCAGATTGCCGCTCAGGTGGGTTTGCAGCGTCGAGCCGTTACGGCGTTTGGTAAAACGCCGTAACTAATAATCCAGCTTCCACATGTAGCGGCGCGTCATGTAGTCCTTGTGGGTGACGGCAGAGAGTGCACGCATGTAGACGTTGTTGAGGATCGGGGCAAAGATCAGGTGGTTGAAGTACTCGCTCACGCTGTCCTTGATGTCGTTGAGGCCGAGCTCCTTGGCGTCGAGCTGATAGACGCGCTCGCCACCGTACTGGTTGACGAAGCGGATGCCGCGCTCGTCGTTGCAGCGGCTGCGGCCGACGCTGATGAGCTGGAACAGCGAGGTGCGCTTGTCCAGGATCTCGAAGGGACCGTGGAAGAAGTCGCAGGTGTTGATGGTGCAGGAGTCGATCTGCAGCATCTCCTGCACGTTGCAGATGCTAAAGACGTAGGCGGCACCAAAGAGCGGACCCTGAGCCATCACGTTGATGCAGGGCTTGTCGGCGTTCTGCTCGGCCCACTTGGCAGCGAGCGGACGGGTGTACTCGACGGCCTTACGATAGATGGGGTCAACCAAGTCGAACGCAGCCATAGCGGTCTCGTACTCGGCATAGCCCTCGGTCTGCTGCGTGAGCTCCATGGCGATCATGGTCACGACGGCGGAGTTGGTACGACCCATGCAGGACTCGTCGACGGCCAAGCTGTCGTACTGGATCTTGTAGTCGCAGACCTCGGTGAGGCCGGACTCGTCAACATAGATGGCGATGGTGCTGGCGCCGTGGTCCTTGGCGACCTGGGCGGCGACGATGGTCTCCTTGGTGCCGCGCATGGACACGACGACGGCCAGGGTGTTCTCGTTAACGTAGGCCGGGGTGGCGTGCACGAACTCGTTGCTGGTGTAGCTGGAGCTCACGACCTGCGTGGCCTCGTGCTCCATAAAGTACTGGGCAGGATAGTTACCGCCGTTGGATCCGCCGGCGCCAATCCACACGACGCGCTTGATGCCGCCCTTGTCTGCCTTGTCAGCCAAAACCTGGGAGACGACATCCTTAACCTGTTCCTGAGTAGTCATCGTGCATCAGCCTTTCTTCTCGTTTGATGCTCTCGATGGCATACAAGTTACATACATGTTTTGGTTATGTCGACTAGTTGTATGCTATATTTGACTTAGAAATTCTACTGGTAAGGTTTTCGACTTCTCGTTACCAGCAGTTTTGTTGTTGTATTGAATACATGCTTGATTAGACTCGCATACAAGTTAGATACAGGTTGATCGCATGAAAGCTTCGTCTAAAAAGAAACTGGCCCAATACGAGCGCTTGGCGGGCATGCTGCGTGACCGCATCGCCGCCGGCGTCTACGCGCGCGAAGACAAGCTGCCGTCCGAGATGGAACTCATGGACGAATCGGGGCTGTCGCGCAGCACCGTGCGCCACGCCCTTAAGGTTCTCGTTGATGAGGGCCTGGTGCGCACCGAGCGCGGGCGTGGCGCCTTTGTGGCCGACACGCCCGCGCTCCACGAGAACAACCTAGTGTTTTCGAGCTATACCAAGCAGGTCGAAGGTCAGGGCATGAAGCCCACCACGCGCACCGTGGACTCGGGCTTTGCCAAGGCGGCCGGCAGCATAGCTAAGTTCTTTGACGCCGCCGTGGGCAGCAAGCTCGTCAAACTTGTCCGCCTGCGCTACCTGGACGACGTGCCGCTGTGCCTGGAGACCACCTATCTACCACCGAGCTTCGAGACGCTCATCGATCGCGATATCAACGGTTCGCTCTACGCCACGCTGCGTCAAGAATTCCATCGCGCGCCGGCACAGGGACATAAGACCTTTGAGGTGTGCTATGCCTCGCAAAACGAGGCGTTTTTGCTCAACGTCGAGCGCGGGCAGGCGCTGATCCTGATCACCGACTACGTCTACGACACCGACGGCCGACCGCTCCATGTCTCTAAGCGCATCCAACGCACCGACCGCGCCAAATACACCGAGCCAATCGGCTAACCTGCCAAAATAAACCTGTCCCTAAATGATAGGTTTGGGGAGGTCGGGGAACCAGGTTGGTTTGGGTTGGTTGGGTGTGCGCTCGGCTAGGACCAGCTCCATCCAGCACATGTCGTACCAGCGGCCGAACTTTTGGGCGCAGCGATCGAAGGTGCCCACCAGGCGATATCCCATATGAGCATGGAAATCCTGACTGTTGTGCGTCAGGTACTCATCGTCCTTATCGTGCGGCACGGCAATGAGCGCGCACATGTTGGTGATGCCCATCGCGATCAGGCACTGCTTGAGCGCATCGTGCAGCTTGCGACCCAGCCCGCCATGGCGCACATCGCGTGCCAGGTAGATTGATGTCTCGACCGACCAGTCGTATGCCTCGCGGCTGTTAAGCGGACTCACGTAGGCATAGCCTACCGGACGCCCGTCCAACTCCATCACCAGATACGGATAGCGCTTGAGCGTACGCTCAATACGCCCGGCGAACTCCTCAACGCTCGGCACCTCGTATTCGCAGGTAATCGCCGTCTGGCGCACATACGGCTCATAGATGGCAAGCAACGCCGGCGCATCATCGGGCGTCGCCAGGCGAATCGTCGGCTCGGACATCTCGGTCATACAACCCTTCCCCCTCAAAAACAGAGGCCGCCTTGCGCCAAACCCAGCGCAAGGCGGCCCCCGTCATTACATCAGGCTACAGGACAGCCGCCAACGCGTCGATATCCTCCTGCGTCGTGGCCCAGCTGGTGCAAAAGCGCACCACCGTGTGGGTCTCGTCGTACTTTTCCCAGTACTCGATCGCCGCATGCTCGCGAATGCGCGCCATGTCCTCGTTGGGCAGAATCACGAACTGCTGGTTTGTGGGCGTCTCCAAGAAGAACTGGTAGCCGCGCTCGTGCAGCACGCGACGCAGCGCCTGAGCGGTCTCAATCGCCTGGCGACCAATCTCAAAATACAGGCCGTCAGTAAAGAGCGCCTCAAACTGCACGCCCGTCAGGCGGCCCTTGGCCAACAGCGCGCCGTGCTGCTTAATACGCGGAATGGGGTGCGCCGGGGCGTGCATGCCGCAGAACACCACAGCCTCGCCGCAGAGCGCACCGCACTTGGTGCCGCCGATGTAGAACACGTCACACAGCTGCGCCAGCTCGGGCAGGGTAATGTCGCACTCATCGGCCGCCAGCGCATAGGCCAGACGAGCACCGTCCACAAACAGCGGAATCTCGCGCTTCTGGCACACCGCGTGAATCGCCGCGAGCTCGGCCTTGGAGTACAGCGTGCCGTACTCGGTCGATAGACTCACGTACACGGCGCCCGGGAACACCGTGTGCTCGTAGCTCTCGTTTTCGTAGAACACCTGGATATAGTTCTCGAGGTCCTCGGCGTGCATCTTGCCCTCGTAGCCGGGGATGGTGAGTACCTTGTGGCCGCCAAACTCGATGGCGCCCGCCTCGTGGCAGGCGACGTGACCAGTCTCGGCAGCAACGACGCCCTCGTACGGCGCGAGCAGCATGTCAATCACCGTGGCGTTAGCCTGCGTGCCGCCCACCAGGAAAAACACGTCGGCATCGGGGGCCTGGCAGGCCTCGCGAATAAGTTGCTTGGCACGCTCGGTATGTGCATCGGTACCGTAGCCGGGCTGCGGCTCCATATTGGTGTCGACGAGCGCCTGCAGCACCGCCGGGTGTGCGCCGTGGGAATAGTCGTTGTTAAACGCGAGCATGGCAATCCTCTCTTACCGGGTATCGGTCAGATGATTCAAACGGAGCTATTGTACGCCGTTGGGATAGGCAATACGCGCGGCAAGGCACTCAAGCGCCAGCACCAGGGCAAAGCCGCAGATCACGTCACTCAAAAAATGCGCTCCGATCACGATACGGCCAAAGGCGACAAGCGCCGCGACCACAGCCGCCGCCCAAAAGACCACGCGACGGCGCGAGGGCTTTTCCTTAAAGGCCGCCGCGGGAAGCCCGGCGAGCATAAGGCCGATCGCCGCATGCGCCGTGTGTCCGCTCGCAAACGACTTGAACCCGTCCTTGATCACGCCGGCGGCGATATAGGTCCACTTGTCGGGATTGCCGATCACCCACCATGGCTGAAAATTGAGCCCCGGCGTGACCTCGATCACGCGCATGCGCGGGCGCGACCATAACGGCTTAACAATGACGTTGAGGATGATGGCCTGAGCGACCCACACGGCCAGTACCATCAACGCCCAGCGTGTGAGCTCGTCGGGCTCGGTCGTGCGAGTAAGGCGATAGACGATAAGGTTGGCGACGATGACCAGCGCAAACGTCAGAACCAGCTGAGCCGTGATGAGTTTGCCGCCAACCCTCAGGGACGAAACGATCTCGTAGCCGGTCAGGCCAACGTTGACGAGGATGCCGAGCACGGCGAGCCACTTGCTCGTCGTGGAATCGGGGCGCGCCGAGCGCACGAGCATAACGCCCGCGACGCTCGCCGTCAGCTCAAACGGCAGCTCGCCGGCGGCCTCGATAAAGCGGCCGTACATGCTGCCGACGTTGAACAGCGCGCTCGAGATCTGATAGTCGAAGAAACTGCCCACGCCCAGACAAAGACACAGGACAACCGCGATAATGGCGACATCTTTCTTATAGATGTATCCGAACATGCTTTCCTTTCGATGGAACCAGAGTGCCCAAATAGGGTGTTTGCAGCGTCGACTCGCTAGTCATCATCACTAGCACCCAGCTGCTGCAGCAGCATGAGTGCCGCGGCCACGGGGCCGGTGCCGTCGTTGGCATCGAGGCCGCGACCCAGGCCGCTGCCCGCACCGGCGCCCGCCTTGTAGGGTACCGATAGCTTGCGACTCTTGGGAAAGTTCACCGCGCCATAGCGGGTCTTAAGCTCAAAGGCCACCTTCTTGGGCACGTCGACGCCCAAGAACGTGATGCGGCCGACACTGAGCGTGACGCTCTCGAGCCCAAGGCGCTCGCCGCGAATACGGATTCGTGCGCGATTGAACAGGTTGAGTCCCGCCAACGGCAGCTCACCGTGCGCAGCCTCGGTCTCCTCCTGCACCTCGTCGATACTCTCCAGGTCCTCAGCCGCCGCGAGCTTGCGGTACACGAGCACGCGCTGGTCCACCGCCGGCATGTACTCCTCGGACAAGAAGTAGTCGGCCGGCAGGTTGATGCCCACGCTCGCCGCCTCCACGCCGGCATCGTCGTCGCCGCGCGCCTCGGCCACGGCCTGTCCCAGCATCTGCGTAAACAGGTCAAAGCCCACACTCGACAGGTTGCCGTGCTGCTCGGCGCCCATGAGCGAACCGGCACCGCGGATCTCCAGGTCGCGCATGGCGATGCGCATGCCGCTGCCCAGATCCTGGAACTCGGAAAGCGCGGTCAGGCGCGCCGTGGCCTCCTCGGTGAGCGGCAGCTCGCCGGGGAACATAAAGTACGCGTATGCCTGCGTGGCAGAGCGGCCCACGCGGCCCTTAAGCTGGTAGAGCTGTGCCAGACCCAGACGCTGCGAGTCCTCGATGATGAGCGTGTTGGCCGTTGCGTTGTCGATGCCGCTCTCCACGATGGTCGTGGCGATAAGCACGTCGATCTTCTTGGTCGCGAACTCGATCATCACGTCCTCGACCTCGCGCGGGCTCATCTTGCCGTGTGCCACGCCCACGCGCGCCTCGGGCGCAGCCTCGTGCACGCGCGCCACGGCATCGTCGATGGTCTTGACGCGGTTGGACACGTAATACACCTGACCGCCGCGGCCCACCTCCAGGCGAATCGCCGCGCTCACCACGTCGGGGTCGTACTCCCCCACGTGCACGATCACGGGACGACGCCCGGTGGGCGGCGTGGTAATCAGGCTCATGTCGCGCACGCCGCTCGTAGCCATCTGCATGGTTCGCGGAATCGGCGTTGCCGAAAGCGTGAGCACGTCAATCTGCTCGCGCAGGTTCTTGAGCTGTTCCTTGTGCTGCACGCCAAAGCGCTGCTCCTCGTCGATGATCACCAGGCCCAGGTTCTTGGGGTTCACATCGGCCGAAAGCAGACGATGCGTGCCGATGAGCACGTCGATCGTGCCCTCGGCAAACGCCTTGAGCGCGCGCTTTTGCTGCGCCGGCGTGCGGAAGCGGCTGAGTACCTCGACCTCGAGCCCAAACGGGGCAAAGCGCTCAAGGAACGTCTCGTAGTGCTGCTGGGCCAGAATGGTCGTGGGGCAGAGCACCATGACCTGGCGGCCGGAGTCCACGCATTTAAACGCCGCACGCAGAGCGACCTCGGTCTTGCCGAAGCCCACGTCGCCGCACAGCAGGCGGTCCATCGGTTTGGGCGCCTCCATGTCGGCCTTAATGTCGGCGATGGCCTCCAGCTGGTCGCGCGTCTCGTCGTAGGGAAAGCTCTCCTCCATCTCGATCTGCTCGGGCGTGTCGGGCGGGCAGGCGATACCCGCGATTGATGAGCGGCGCGTATACAGATCGACCAGGTCGAACGCCAGCTTTTTGGCGTTTTTGCGCGCCTTGTTGGTGGCACGCGTCCAGTCGGCGGTGTTGAGCCTGGTCAGGCGCGGCTTGTCGCCGTCGGGGCCAACATAGCGCGTGATACGGTCGACCTGCTCCAACGGCACGTAGAGCTTGTCGCCGTCAGCATATTCCAACAAGAAGTAGTCGCGTTCCTTGCCGCCCACTTCCTGGCGCGCGATCTCGCTAAAGAGCGCGATGCCGTGAGTGGCATGCACCACGTAGTCGCCCGGCTTAAACGGAAACGTGATCTGCGTAATGTCCACCTTGCGGCGGCTGCGCGCGCGGTTGGCGTCCATGCGGGCGTTGAGGTCGGCGATCGAGAACACGGCCAGGTTGGCATCGGGCACCACCACGCCCTGCGGCAGGGCAGCGTCCACAAAGGTCACGCGCCCGCGCGAGATGGTGGGCACGGCGGCGCCGGCGGCAGCCTGCGCGGCACCCGCCTCGAGCGAGCGGGCGTTAAGCGCGTCGGCCTTACGCTCGCGAATTGCAGCATGGGCATCCTGGCGGACTGCACGGTCGGCAGAGTCCGCCGCTGCCACGCGTACGCGGTCGCCGATAGCGCCGGCATTTTCGGGGGCGGCCGTCAGCGATTCCTCAAAGGTAATGCCCTCATCGCCAAAGGTGAGCTCCATCGACTCGCGCGCACCGCGGTCGGGGATGGCAAACACGCAGGCGTAGCGCTTGCCCACGACTTCCTGAATGCGCGTCATAAAACGGTTGTCCGAGCCTGCGATAGCAGGCTGCTCAATCTTGAGCTCGGCCGTCACCGCACCGCCGGCACGGATGAGGCTTACGTAGTTCAAGCGCTGCTGAGCACCAAAATCGAGCTGTTGAGCGCGCACGTACAGACCGTCCAGTCGGTCAATCCCCGCCTCGCCGGCACGCGCCTCGATATCCTCATAGGCGCGCAGGCAATCGTCGAACAGCGAGCGCGGCTCGGACAGAACCACGAGCGCCTTGCCGCTCACGTGCGCCAGCGGGCTTACGGTCTGGCCATACATCACCGGCAAAAAGCGGTCGAGCTCGGGCGTGACGATGCGTGCATCCACCATCTCGAGCAGTGCCGCCAGCTTGCTGTCGTCCTGGCTTGCGCGGTAGAGCGCCACGTGCATGTTGTGAACGGCATCGTCGGTAAGCGCCAGCTCACGGCAGGGGAAGATCTCGATACTGTCCTCGTTGCCGATGGTCTGCCCCGTTGAGCTCACCATGCGGCGGATGCGGTCAATCTCGTCGCCGAAGAACTCGATGCGCACGGGCGCCTTCTCCTGCGCGGGGAACACCTCGACGGTGTCGCCGTGCACGCGGAACAGGCCGGGCGCGTCGGCGGCGCCGGCATTGGTGTAGCCCATGCCCACCAGGCGCTGCGGTACCTCGTCAAAAGGAATCTCCTCGCCCACCGCAAAAGTGGTGGACTCCCAATAGCGACTCTCGACCGGCGGCACGCAGCGCAGCAGCGCACGGGCCGAGGCGACCATGATGCAGTTGTCCCCGCGCACGATGCGCCCCAGAGCCTCGCAGCGCTGCGCCACCACGGCGTCGTCGGGCGCCTGCTCGCGCCACGGATAGTCCTTGCGCTCGGGAAAACGGCACACATGCGCCAAGCCCACGTAGGCGGCAAGGCTGCGCGCGGCGCGATCGGCCGCGTCCTCGCCGCTCACAATGTAGACCGTCGGGCGCGGACGGCGCGCAAACTGGGCGGCCGCCATAAGCGTGCGGCCCGACTGCGACACAGCCAGCGTCACATCCTCGCCGGCATCGAGCCCGGCCTCGACGGTCTGCAGTGCCTCGGCAGTGTAGAGCTGCGCGGCTATACGGTGAATGAGCATGCTGTTCCTCCGGCATTGCAACGCCAAAAGCCCGCCGAGGCAAGCTCGGCGGGTCGTTCGTCAAAGTTCATTGATGTTTATGGTACCGCACGACCCCGTGACCAAAAGCCAAAGCGACATCATGCCAAATGTTGCCCACAACGGTCTTGCTAACGCGTTTTCCCAGCTTATTAATCCACTCTCCGCTTTTTGATTTGCTGTCTTCCGGCAGCGATTTACACCGTCCGCGCCCCCTGGCGAGCATTTCGAGCTGCAAAGCGCCTATAATTGATATTGCTTACGTATTCAATGTCACTTTTTGAGGAGGGGGGGGGTAAAAACAAATGGCCGACACTCCATCTTGTGCACTGTACGCCGGACTTAAGTCACCCGGTCGCATCAACAACGGTAACGCCGCGCAAATTCTCATGGCCGGCAACGCCCGTTACGGTGGACGTCCCATCTCCGAACGCTTGACGGTCCCGTCGTTTATCTCACGCGAAATCGTTCACGCTAAGCCCGGTGACCTTCCCGAGCTGCTTTTTGCACCCTTTGAACAAAGTGCGCGCCAGATACTCAACCTCATCATGCAAAACCGAGGCTCCGACCCCCAATCGCTGAGCAAGGTCGCTAAACGCTATATGGAGTTGTGCGTCCCAGACATGCAGGATGCCCTTACCAATTGCGGCGTCGACGGCATGCTCTTTAGAAACGGCGTCGAGCGCATCGAGACCGCTGACGATAGTGACATCAAAGATCGCCTCTACATCCATCTGGTCTTTTTTATCGTTACCGGCTGCCTTGGCGACCCCGCCCGCGCCATCGAATACACCGAGTCCTTTGTTTCCGACCAGATGCTCTCAACACTCGGCACGGTCGAGACGACCGTCACCTCGTTTTTCTCGACAACCGCGCGCCCCACGGGAGACATTCGCCTGGGGCTGCTGCGCGTCGTGGGCAACTCGGCACGACCGCCGTTGCGCCCCCTTACAACGGACCCGGCGGGCAGCATTATCGGGTCGCTGACGGGCGACGAGAACGCCATCACCGACGTCGATTCCGATGTCTCGCGTCAGCACCTGCGCATTTGGTTCCAAGACGGACGCTGGCTTGCGCAGGGCCTCGACTCCACCAACGGATCGTTTTTGATCTCGGGCGTCGACCGCTGTCGACAGGCTATCGAACCGCCCCGTCGCGAGCGCTCCGCCAACTTTGCCAACACGCCCGTTGAGATTCACAACGGAGACACGCTTTGCTTGGGCGCCACGACGCGTTTTTTGGTCATTCGCATCACAGGTTAGTTCATACACACATCTTCGACGCACAAGGTGCCGTTATTTGCATCAACCACTGCAAATAACGGCACCTTTTCGATTAAGGCAACGGTTGCGCTACCTTTTCACTAACATTATGGCTATGCACTTTTTTCTCGAAAGGATCGCCCCGTGACGTACGACACGGACATGGATATCATCGCGTTGTCCCCCTTTGAACCAAATGCCATGTTTGCGACCACCGAAGACCCCGATACTATTCGCCGCTTTACCACCCTGTTGGATTGCGGGACAGTCGGCGGAGGCTCCCACCATCTTCGCAAGGTCGCCAACACCGAGGGCGAGACCTTTGCGCTCAAGACGCTATGGCCCCTCGGCAGTTGTGAGGAAAACGGCCCCGCCATCACCCCTTGCGGCATCAAGACGCTTACCGAGGAGTATCGCAATCTTGCAGCCGTCTCGCTGTTGGGCGGCTTTCCCAAAACCTATGGCTACGGTTATACCGGCTCCGTACCGGCCATCCTTATGGAGTGGATTGAGGGCCTGCCCCTTCGCGATGCCGTGGCAGAGCTAACCGACCCCGCCGAGGGCGGCCGCATTCCCGCAAACACCGTCGCCGCGATTGGAAAACGCCTGGGAGAGATCCTCCTGAGTGCCCAAATGCTCGATGTACCTTTTGTGCACCGTGATATCTCCTTGCGCAACATCATTATTCGCACGACGCGCCGGCCCCTTGCCCAGCAGATTGCACACTGCAGTTTTGACCTTTGCCTGGTCGATCTGGGCAGCTCGAGCATCAAGCGCTCGGACCCCTCTTTTACCATGTCGACTGGCATCTGGCGCAACGGCACCCCTGAGTTCGCCCCGCCCGAGATGCTCTCCAACGACATCCCCGAGCTGGCGCCGCTTCGCACGTCGCCCAGCATCGATACATATGAGCTCTGCAGCGTGCTCTACACGCTCTATGCCGGTCACACGCCATATCGCCTAAACGAGCATATGGACCAGTCGCCCTACCTGTACAAGATCGAGCACGGGCCCGAGCCGCTCGAGGCGCGCTTTCCCGGCGACCAAAAGCTCGTCGATGTCATTATGAGCGGCATCCATAACGAGCAGTCCCAGCGCGCGCCGCTCTCTACGGTCACGGGAAAGCTCGATGCCTGGATCAAGGACATCGATTTTGAGCCGCGCACGCCGCTGCCCGCTCCTGTCGATTTTAGCCAACAACCGAAGCCTTCCGGCTCCGACAAGGCTCAGACGCGCCACCCGCTCATCTCGCGTCGCGCTGCGCTCGCGCTCGGCGGCGTCTGCGTTGCCGGCATCGCAGCTTCTGCCCTTACCACGGGGTGCTGGGGGCTCATCGACCTGTCGCATGGCATCAAGCCGTCACTCGACGATTACACCTGGGAAGAACTCGCCCTGATCTCCCGCAAAATCCAAGAGACATCTTCCAACAAAAAGGCGCTCGAGATTGCCGAAACCTACCACCTGGTAAACAGCAAGCAGTCGCTCGAAAACGAGAACACCAAGACCGTCAGGCTTTCCGACGGGATCACCGAGGCACAAGTCCAGATCGCGGGCTTTAAGGCAGACACGCTCACCGATGACGGCCTCCCCGCGGGCATCACCTTTATGTTCCGTACCCCCATCGCCATGCGCGCCGTAAATGACAGCGCCGCTACGGGCGGTTGGGAGCAATCGTCGCTTCGCGAATGGTTGGCGGACAAGGGCATGGCTACGCTGCCCGACGATCTCCGTAATCAGATCCGCCCGGTGCGAAAGCTTACCAACAACACCGGCGCCACTAAAGACGTCTCCAGCATCACCGCCACCGACGACATGCTCTGGCTGCCGTCCATGAGCGAGCTGTGCGGCTACCAAGCGCCCGAAACGTTCACAGAAGGCTGCGAGTACCTTTCTGACCTCTACAACGGAGAAGGCGAGCAGTACCAGCTCTATCGCGAGCAAAGTGTGAGCGGTCTGACCACCAATGATGCCATGATCCGCACCGTCGCCGGCCAAAAGATCTGCTACTGGGAGCGCACCCCCAGCGCCGACTGCAGCGAAGGCGCTGACTCGACGTACTTTAACCGCGTTGGGAAAGACGGCGACGTGTTTAGCTGGGCAACGCCCGGAAATAAACCGGACCAAATGACCTATGTCCTGCCCGGCTTTTGCATCTAACACCTTCCCCGATATCAGAAAGGAGCCTTGCATCATGCGTGCGGAAACACCTTCCGAGGTGCTCTTTGATTTCCTTAAGTGCGACCTGCAGATCAATAATCGCGAAGCGGCGCGCATCTTGATTTCGGACAAGCCGATGGGCTCCAAACCGGCCCCAAGGTTTCGCATTACCGAAAAGACGTTCCTATCGCAACGCGTGGTGCACGTCGTTCCGGGCACCGACAAGATCGACCCCGAGATGTTTGCCGATTTTTCGCAGAGCGTCCAGAACTTGGCTGCCGCTGTAAAAATCGGCAGCGGCAGCGGTCCAGCGGCCGCCAACGCTCGCCAGCAAGCCATTACGGCGCATGCCCTCGAGCGCATGGCAACGTCGCTCGAACACTGGGAGCTCGATGGTTCCATCCTGCGCAATATCTTTGACCGCATCGCCGTCATGCCGGGCCTCAAGCAAAGCGACCGGCGCCTTTTGGAGCTCCTTGCGCTAACGGTCTGTGGATGCCTGGCCAATCCCAATGCCGCCGCCTCCGAGGTCAAAGACTTTGCCATAACGCAGCTAGCCCAGACCTTTGGCACGCTCGAGACCACCGAGGTCGTCCAGGCGCAGGATACCAACCACAAGGTCAACGAACCTCCTGCAAAACTGGGGCTGCTCAGGCTTGCAAAAGACGGCTCGGCCTTACCGCCAATCTATCCCTTGAGCCTCGATCCCGAGGGTACGGTTCTAGGCTCATTCGCACACGACCGAAACGCCATCACCAACGTAGGACCCGATGTATCCCGCCGGCACCTGCGTGTAGCGTTTTCTAACGGCACATGGCTCGCAAGCGGCCTTCATTCCACTAATGGAACGGTGTTGGTGACACGCAGCGGCGCGACCACCGTTATCGAAAAGCCGCGCTCGCTGCGCACCGCCGATGACGAGGGCAAGCAGATTCCTATCCACGACGGCGACCTGCTCAAGCTGGGCTCCTCGACCGAGTTTTTGGTGCTGAAGATCTCTTCGAACGTACGCGCGCTGGCCTAGGGCCGAGCTCGCCCAACAAGAATCAACGCAAAAGAGCGCCGCTGCACACATCGCAGCGGCGCTCTTTTATTTGCCGCGGATATCTATACACGGATGCAAGAGCCGACAATGCTCACGCAAGATAACTAAAACATAAAAGCCGCGTGGGGGTCGGGTCCCCACGCGGCTATCAGGTTTGGGCTAATTAAGCCCGGAGGTAAACACTAGAAGTGATTAGTGCTCGCGACGCTTGGTCATGTACATGCCCACAGCGACAGCCACGGCGCCAGTAAGGGCAGCAGCGGAGGTCACAACAAAGGTCGGGTCACCAGTGGTAGGAAGGGCAGCGGCGTTCTTCTTGGCCTTAGCCTCGTCCTTCTTGTCAGCAGCAACCTGCTTCTTGCCATCCTTCTTCAAAGCCTCGGACTTGGGAGTCTTAGCGGTGAAGAAAGCGTAGACAGTGGTGTCCTCGGTGATAGGAGTAGAGAAGTCAAACTTCTTGAAGGACTCCTTGGAAGAAGACCAGCCGACAAAGTTGAAGCCATCAACGGAAGGATCGCTGGGCTGAGCAACAGTCTTGCCGTCCTCAACCTCAACAGTGGTGGTGGAACCATCAACATAGAAATTGACCTTGTGGGTCTGGACAGCAGGCGTCTCGTTCTTGGTCCACTGGGCGTAGAACGTCACGTGGTCGCCGCCGCCCTGGACGGGCTTGCTGAAGTCGACCGGGTCGGTACCCTTGGAGTCATAGGTCCAGCCGGCGAAGGTGTAGCCCTCGCGGGTCGGGGCCAGGGGCTGGCGGGCGACGCCGTCGCCGTCGGTAACGCCCTGGAGCGTCTCGTTGCCGTCAAAGAACACACCGCCGTTGGCGAAGTAGAGGACGTCCTTGACGTTCTCGTCAGCGCCCTTATCCTTGGTCCACTGGGCGTAGAACGTCACGTGGTCGCCGCCGCCCTGGACGGGCTTG
>CATYUU010000037.1:0-22093 GCA_958413455.1 uncultured Collinsella sp.
AGCGTTCGGCTTCGCTGTTCTTGACCAAGACGCTGTTCTCGATGGGCCTGGCGGCGCTGTGCATCGCGCTGCCGCCGTACCCCTTCGAGCCCATCCAGATGACGCTCATCAACTTCTTCTGCATCGGCGCGCCGGGCTTTGTGTTGGGACTGGAGCCCAACAATGCTCGCGTGAAGGGTGCGTTTTTGACGAACGTACTCAAGCGGGCACTGCCGGCGTCGATTGCGGTCATTTTGGCTGCGGCGCTCGATATCTTTGTGGCGCGCGTGTTTGGCTTTAGCCAGCTCACGCTGTCTACGATGTGCCTGCTTACGTCGTGCGCGGCGAGCGTCAGCCTGATCTGGCGCATTTCGCAGCCTCTCACGCCCTTACGTGTGGTGCTCTTTGTGTTTGTAATCGCCGGCATCCTGGTGGGCGTTATCGGATTCCCGGAGCTGCTGTCCATTGCCAACCTGTCGATGGGCCAGATGGTTATCTTGGCTGTTATCGTGGTCTTTACCTGCTCGGTGTTCTTTAAGCTCGCCACGATGATGGATTCGCTCAAGCCGCGTCGTCGTCATACCGCAACTGGTTTTGGCCGCGGTGTGCGCGTCCACCTGGGTCGCGGTGGCGGCAAGGTGAGCTCGACGGGTTCGACGGCCGAGCGTTTTGCCAAGCGCGTCGCCGCCGACATGGCGCAGCGCCGCGAAGATCGCACCGCTCGCGAGGCCGAGGCCCGCGCACTCGAGGGCGTGGCCCAGGCCCAGCCCAAGAAAAAGAAGAGTACCGGAGCCAAGCGCTCTCGCGTGACCAAGTCCGCCCAAGGCATCAAAGTCTCGATGCCAAGCAAAAAGAAGAAGTAGCTACGCGCCCTGGCGATGTTGAATTGGTGCCTTGTTCCTGTGGGGCCGTGGCGATGTTATGCTCTAACCTCGATTGTTTGAATTGCTTCGAAAAGAGGATGCCGTGATCTGCCCGCATTGCCTTAAGACTATCGAGGACGGCGCCTCGTTCTGCCCCTACTGCAACGCCTATGTGGGTCCGGGCGATGGTCCCGAACACACCGAGTTCGTGTTCTGTGAGGGCTGCGGTGCCCGTCTTTCTCCGCACGATCGTACGTGTCCCAAATGCGGACGCCCCGCTCCGGGTATCCTCTCCGAGGACGCGGCCGCATCCGACCTGGCAGCGGGCCGCACGGCGGGCTTTCCGCGCCTAACGCAAGAGCAGATCGATACCGAGGTGCCTCATGCGCCGGCCTCTGCCGCTGCGGTGCTTTCGGACGCCGCCGACCCCAATGAGACCTGCGTGTTGCCGGCTTTCGATAAGGATTTCGGTATTCCCAAGGTCGATATTCCCACGCCGGTTTCCCTGCACGACGATGCTCAAAAACCCAAGCGCAAGGTGCATCCCGACGAGGACGCCTATCACAAGCACAAGCGTCATATCCCCAAGCCACTCATCGTCATCGCGGTCCTTGCTGTCGTTTGCGGCGGTGCCTATTGGTTCGTGACGACCGATCCCATGGGTGTCATGCCTGGCTTCTACGACCAGTTTGGCCAGGCCGCGCAGACGACCTTCCCCACGCGCCAAAAGGGCGAGGCGACTGAGGACGATACCAAGCAGGACGATTCTGCCGAGGTGGTCCAGGAAGAAACCGTGCTCACCGATGATCAGCTCTACACCAAGCTCGACAGCCTGTATCAGACCATTGTGTCGTACAACAATGATCAGATCGGCGAGGTCATCGATTCCTTTAACAACGGTTATCTCCGAACGCCGCTGTCCACCCGTCAGGAGCTGTCGCAGAGTGCCTACGCCCTGCGCGACCAGATCAAAAAGACGCAAGATGAGCTTAACAACCTTAAGTATCAGGACGATACGGTCTATGCGGATGACATCGCCCACTTAAAGCAGCTTGCCGAGTGGATGTATGAGCGCGTCGACGTAATCTGCCAGAGCTGGGATATCTCGCTGGCCATTCCCGATGGCGAGTCGATGAGTTCCCACCAAAGCGAGATCCTGGCGCCCATCGCACAGGGCGGCAACAGCGCGCTGAATCAGTACGACGCCAACGTGGGCTCCTGGAAGCCGCAGCAGCGTTCCTAAAATTAGTTCGCCATAGTCGGCATAACCTACGTGCGCAATTGATGTAAGCGCATGCTTATTGCTACAATTCGTACAAATATGCTTTAAACGCACGAGGAAGGAACCACATGTTTGGTTTTAAGAAAGAGCTCTACACGCCCGAGTATCAGCTTGCCGGCGACGAGTGCGCCGTTATCGAGACGTCGAAGGGTACCATCAAGGTCAAGTTTGACGGTGAGGGCGCTCCCATTCATGTCGCGAACTTCTGCGAGCTTTCCACGATGGGTTTCTATGATGGCCTTAAGTTCCATCGCTATGTGCCCGGCTTTGTCATTCAGGGCGGTGACCCCAATACCCGCGATATGTCCGGCGCCGACGTCGCTGCCGGTCTTGAGGGCCCCGACGGCATGCCCGGTACCGGTGGCCCCGGCTACTGCATCAAGGGCGAGTTTGCCACCAATCCGCGCAACAGCCATGTCGATGGTGCCCTTGCTATGGCACGCTCCATGGATCCCGATTCCGCGGGTTCGCAGTTCTACTTCTGCCTGGGTGCCCAGCATAACCTCGATTCCGGTTACACCGTCTTTGGTACCACGGTCGAGGGTCTCGATGTGATTTCGCAGCTGCGTGCCGGCGACGAGATCGTCCATGTCGAGATCGTTCACGAGTAAAGGGGACTTCCTTGAATAGCCAGCTGATCCAACAGGGCCGCGCCGCTTACCGCGCGGGTGATTTTTCCGCTGCAGCCCAGATGCTTGGGGCGGCAAAAACTCCCGATGAGATTATGGGCGAGGCCGATCACCTTCGTGGTAACGCCTTGATGCACCTGGGCATGTATGCCGAGGCCGCCGAGGCCTATGCCGCCGCCCTCAACGACGGCACCTATGGCAAGCGCGGCGCGCTGCTCACCAACCGCGGCAAGGCACTCGCCGCCGTGGGCGACTACACAACGGCCGCTCAGGCGTTCTCTGCTGCTACGCAGGATGCTTCTTATGCCACGCCGTTCAAGGCCTATCTGGGCCTGGGTAACGCGCTGTTCCAGTCGGGCGACTACGCCAACGCAGGTACTGCCTTCCGTCAGGCCGCCATCGACGGCGCCAATCCGGCTCCTGCCGCCGCACTCGGCGAGCTTGGCCGTTGCTTCATTAAGCTCGGCCGTCCGGCGGATGCCGTGGAGACCTACCGCACGGCTATCGACTTTGCCGGTCCCCGCGACGACACGCGTGCGCTCAACGCCGGCATGGGTCAGGCGCTTTCTGCCGCCGGCCGTCCCTCCGACGCACTCGACGCCTTTAACGCCGCTACTGCCGATGGCATCTACCAGCTCACCTCCGAGCAGGCCGACGAGCTTGCCCGCGTGCACGATTCGCTTGCCGCGTTGTCTGCCCAGACGGCTATGGCCACGGCTCCGGCGCCCGCGATGGACGCTCCCGCCGTCGATCCGCTCGATCCTACGGGCGCGACCGGTCAGTTCATGCCCGATCCCTCGGACACCGGCTTCTTTACGCTGTCCGAGTCCGAGATGGTTCAGCAGGACCGTCAGGATCGTAAGCAGGCCAAGGTCCGTCGTCGTCATCGCCACACGGGTCTCAAAGTCTTCATCGTGCTGCTTCTGCTCATTTTGATTGCTGCGGGCGGTCTGGGCTTTGCCTACACGCGCGGCTTTGGCTTCCCGTCCCAGGAGTCTGTCGTTACCGATCTGTTCCAGGCTGCCGGCGACGGTGACACCGCAAAGGCCGAGTCTTGCCTGGCCTCGAGCCTGTCCGAGGACGCCAAGTCGATGATCATCTCCTCGATTCCGCAGGGTGCCACCGTGTCCGTCGAGGGCATGGATCAGTCCATGACCGAGACGACCGCCAAGGTGAAGGCATCGCTGTCCAAGGGCGGCGAGCAGGAGTACACCGTCAAATTCGTGCGCTCCGACAACCATATCGGCTGGGCCGTTTCCTCGCTCGATATGGATTTCTCGGCTGCTGACAACCAGTAGTGACCTTATGGGATTTAGCTTTGCCCGGCGCTTCACCGCAAGTGAGGTGCCGGGCTTGCGCTAGTATGATGAGCTAGTAGTTTTCCAGCAATCATCCAACACATCAGGAGTTGCGTTGTTTTCTTTGATGGATATGTTCTTCGGTAGCTATGCGGGCGATCTTGCCATCGACCTCGGCACCGCAAATACGCTTGTCTCCGTGCGTGGCAAGGGCATCGTCATTCGCGAGCCCTCTGTTGTCGCCATCGACAAGAACGACGAGCGCATCCTCGCGGTCGGTATCGAGGCAAAGCGCATGCTCGGCCGTACGCCCGGCAACATCGTGGCCGTTCGTCCCCTGAAGGACGGCGTCATCGCCGACTTCGATGTTACCGAGGCCATGCTCCGCTACTTTATCGACAAGGCGTCCGAGAAGCGCTATCCGTGGACCCCGCGTCCGCGCGTTGTCGTCTGCGTCCCCTCCGGTGTCACGTCGGTCGAGAAGCGTGCCGTCTTTGAGGCCACGATCCAGGCCGGCGCCCGCCAGGCCTATCTGATCGAAGAGCCCATGGCCGCCGCTATCGGCGCCGACCTGCCCGTCGAGGAGCCCACCGGCTCCATGGTCATCGACATCGGCGGCGGTACCACCGAGGTCGCTGTTATCGCTATGGGTGGCATCGTCGTCTCGCAGTCCATCCGTATTGCCGGCGACGAGTTCGATCAGGCCATCCTCACGCACGTTCGTGATGCCTACAACTTGGCCATTGGCGAGCGTACGGCAGAGGACATCAAGATCAAGGTCGGCTCCGCCGTGCCGCTCAAGGACGAGCTCGACGTCGAGGTCAACGGCCGCGACGTGATCACCGGTCTGCCCAAGACCGTGCGCATCGAGAGCGAGGAGATTCGTCGCGCGCTCAACAAGCCGCTCGACGAGATGGCCAAGGCCGTCAAGGACGCACTCGACGCTACGCCTCCCGATCTTGCCTCGGACCTTATGTACTACGGCATTTTGCTGACTGGTGGCGGCGCGCTGCTGCGCGGTCTCGACGTGCGCCTGCGCGATGAGACCGGTGTTTCGGTCAACGTCAGCCCCACGGCGCTCGATAACGTCGTTAACGGCTGTGCCCGCGTGCTCGAGGCCAATGCGTTTGATGGCGGCTTCGTCCAGACCAATGCTTAATTTCCAAAAGGTGGATTCCATTTGGCACGATCTTCGGGTTTCGTCACAAATCTGAATACCAAGCGACAATCAACGGGTATGCGCCCGTTGATTGTTTTCAGCCTGATTTCGGTGTTGCTGCTCACGTTTTACATCCGCGAGGGCGAGGCAGGACCGATTCATGCCGTGCGTTCGGGCGTGACGACGATTACCTCGCCGGTGCGCTTTGTGGGCTCGGCTGTGGCGGCCCCCTTCAATGCGATCGGCAACGTGTTCTCTAACCTTACGGCGTCGCAGGACACGCTCGACGAGCTCAAGAAGCAAAACGAGGAGCTGACCTCTAAGGTTGCTGAGCTCTCCGAGGCTCAAAAGACCGCTGAGCGTCTGGAGGGGCTGGTCGGCCTGCAGTCGACCTACAACCTTAAATCGACCGCAGCTCGTATCGTCGGTGCCTCGGGCGATGCCTGGACCTCGACCGTCACGATCGACAAGGGCTCTGCCGATGGCCTTACCATCAACATGCCCGTGACGAGTTCGGCCGGTGTTATCGGCCAGATCATCGAGGTTTCGGCCAAAACGTCGACCGTGCGCCTGATTGGCGACGAGAACTCCGGCGTATCTGCCATGGTGCAGGACACGCGCGCCCAGGGTATGCTGCAGGGTCAGGCTGACGGCACGCTGCGTCTTGAGTACGTGAGCGTCGACTCCGACGTTAAGGTTGGCGACATCATCGTGACCTCTGGCATCGGTGGCGTGTTCCCCAAGGGTCTACCGCTCGGCACCGTCTCGTCGGTTGAGAAATCTGCAAACGATGTGTACTACACCATTGTGGTGCGCGCCCAGACCACGGCCGAGAACAACGAGGAAGTGCTGGTCATTACCTCGCTGACCGACGAACAGTCGGCCTCGGATGAGGACGTGAGCACCGCTAATAGCACGCCGCAGGGAACGTCGCGCGATGCTGCGACCAAGACGAAGGACGAGAGCTCGGATGACAGTTCCGACACGTCCGAGACGACCGATTCCGGCTCGAGCGAATAGGGGGCATGTCCATGGATCTACACGAGCAGGGGATGAGCTCCCGTACGTTTGTGATCGCCGCCATCGTGTGCGTGCTGCTGCAGGCAGGCCTGGCGCCGCAGATCTCCATTGCGGGCGGTCGCGTCAACTTCATGATTATCCTGGTGTGCCTAAGCGTGTTCTCGGGCGACCCGACCCGTGCCGTCGTGTCCGGTTTTTGCAGCGGCTTGTTCTATGACCTGTCCGCTGCCGTGCCGGTGGGCGTTATGTCGCTCCTGCTGACCGTGGGTTCTTTTGCCCTGGTGCACAGCGCCGTCGGTCAGACGGGCGGTACCCCGAGTGCGCGCGGCGTCACTGTGGGCGCCTTTGCGCTCGTCATTAATGTGATCTACAGCATCATCTTGCTGTTTATGGGTTTGGAGACGAGCTTTGTCGTGGCGATCTTCGGCCATGCGCTGCCGTCCTCGATCCTGACGGGTCTGGTTGCCATTCCGTTTTTGATGTCCGGCGTCGTGCCGCAGTCCGGCTATGGATTCTCCGCACGTGGCGGACGCCAGGCGGGTATGCGCTTTAAGCCCAAGACCCGCAAGCTCAAATAGGGGAGGCCCGTAGATGTCTTCCCAGTTGACGGTTATTATCGCCGGTATCGTGCTGGTTGTGGCCATCGTGGTCGCGCTGGTCATCATGCGTCGCGGCGATTCCCGTTTTACCTACGATACGCAGCATGGAACGGCCCCGCGCGCCACCGAGGGCGAGGGCAATACCGCGGCGACCGCCTTTAAGGGCCGTTTTTCCATCCTCACCACGGGTGTGGGCGCGATGTTTGCGGCGCTTGCCGTCAAGCTGTGGGGCATGCAGATGGTCTCGTCGGACTATTACGAGAAGCAGGCCAATAGTAATCAGACTCGCACCGTTACAACACCCGCTGTGCGTGGTCGCATCCTCGACCGCAATGGCGTGGCGCTTGTCCAGAACCGTCCCTCACTGGCTGTCGTGGCCTACCGCGACCTTGCCGAGGATGAGGTTCTGGTTCGCCATCTTGCCAACGTGCTTGGAATGCCTTACGTGGCGGTCCTTCGCAATATTCAGGACAATACAGAGGGCGCCCAGAGCCTGCATACCATCGCGACGGACGTCCGTCGCTCTACGGTTGCCTATATTCAGGAGCATGCCGGCGAGTTCCCGGGCGTCAAGATTGCCGAGCGTACCGAACGCCAGTATCCATACGGCGAGACGGCATGCCATATCTTGGGCTATACCGGCACCATTACCTCCGAGCAGCTCGAGGCCCAGAATAAGAAAACCTCTGGCGATGATGATGCTTCTGCTGGCAAGATTACGTACCAGTCGGGCGATATCGTGGGCCAGGCGGGCGTTGAGAGCTACTACGAAAACCTGCTGCAGGGTATTCGTGGCGAGCAGACCGTCAAGGTCGATGCCTCGGGCAATGTGACCGGTCAGGCCGGCGCCGTGCCCGCGAAGGCCGGCTCCGACATTAAGCTCACGCTCGACCTTAAGATCCAGCAGGCCTGCGAGACGGCGCTGGCGAGCGCTATCGAGCTTGCCAAGACCACTGGCTACAGCAATGCCGGCAACGGCGCTGTAGTGTGTCTCGATCCCAACAATGGCGAGATCCTGGGCATGGCGAGTCAGCCCAAGTTCGATCCGTCCGTCTTTATCGGCGGCGTCTCAAATGACGTGTGGACCGAGCTCAATGATGACAAGGGTTCGCACCCGCTGCTCAACCGCGCCATTAGCGGACAGTACATGTCGGCCTCGACCATCAAGCCGCTCTCGGCACTGGCCGGTCTTGAGTTTGGAACCTACACTTCAACGCAGACGACCAACTGCACGGGTTATTGGACGGGTCTGGGCAAGTCGTGGGGCAAGTACTGCTGGCTGCATTCCGGCCACGGCACCATGACGCTGCAGTCGGGTATCGCCAACTCGTGCGACCCCGTATTCTACGACATGGGCAAGGCGTTCTTTTATGACGAGCAACATTCCGAGGGCCTGCAGGAGGTCTTTCGTCGCTGGGGCCTAGGCAAGACCTGCGGTATCGATCTGCCGAGTGAGGGCGCGGGCCGTATTCCCGATGCCGAGTGGAAAGAGTCGTACTTCACCGACGCCTCTGCCGAGGACCGCAAGTGGAATGCCGGCGATATGACCAACATTGCCATCGGTCAGGGCGACATCCTGGTGACGCCCCTGCAGATGGCGTGCGCCTATATGGGTCTTGCCAACGGCGGCAAACAGTACGTGCCTCACGTGTTTTTGTCTGCCGTGTCGCGCGATGGCGACGGCGATGCCTATAAGTACAACGGCAAGGGCAAGAAGAAGCGCCTGGAGGCCAAGATCAACAGCGATTCGGATTTGGCTCTTGTTCACAACGGCATGCACGACGTGATTTACACGGCATCGACGTCCCTGGCGGCTCACTTTGGCACCCTGACGCCGCAGGTATACGGCAAGTCGGGCACGGGCGAGAAAAGTGGCGAGGATGAATACGCGTGGTTCTGCGCCTATGCACCGGCCGATGACCCCAAGTATGTCATCGCTACCGTCCTGGAGCAGGGCGGCGGTGGCTCAGATACCGCGATGCATGTCGTGCGCGACGTGCTCGGCGTGATTTATGACGAGCCCGATACCTCTTCGGCCTCGGGCGATTCTTCGGTTCGATAGGAGGTTGCGATGGATTTTTCTCCGGCGGATCTGTTCCGTTCAACCAAGACCGGCTCTCGCAGCAGCCTGGACCGTGTCAACAAGCAACTTTCGGCCTCGCGCGGCACGTTTCGCCAAAAGGTGCATATCGGTGTGCTCGTGGCTACTGTGGCGCTCGTCGCCTACGGTGCCATCATTATCTGGTCGGCTTCGCAGTTTAAGGCCGATGCCTCGTTCTCACGCCATCTGCTGGGAATTGGCATCGGGGCGGTGCTGGCGGTGCTCGTCTGGCGTACCGACCTGCGCGGTATTTCCAATTTCTCGACGGCGTTGCTCGTCATCGACCTGATCGTGATCCTCTCGCCCAAGATTCCGGGTCTGTCCTATACGGGCGGTCTGGGCATGACGGGCTGGATCAAGATTCCCGGTATCGGCTTGACATTCCAGCCGGTTGAGCTTGCCAAGCTCATCACCATCTTCTTTATTGCTACGCTTGGCTCGCAGTATAACGGTCGCATCGATACCGTTCGTGACTACGTCAAGCTCTGCGGCATGCTGTCCATTCCGTTTTTGGCCGTCGTTGCCATGGGCGACCTGGGCTCGGGCCTGGTCGTGCTGGTTTCGGGCGCCATCGTCATCTGTATGAGCGGTGCACGCCGCGAATGGGTGCTGTCGACCCTGGCTCTGCTCGTGGGCCTGGTGGCCCTCGTCCTGGCGCTCGATTCGGTCTTTGATTCGTTGCTCGGCCACGATGTGCTCATCAAGCAGTATCAGATGAACCGTCTGACGGTCTTTATCGACCCCGATAATGCCGATTCGGACGATGCCTACAACCTGCAGCAGTCGCTTATCGCCGTTGGCTCGGGCGGCTTCTTTGGTAAGGGTTTGGGCCATGCGACGCAGTCGGCCGGCGGCTTTCTGCCTGAGTTCCACACCGACTTCGTCTTCGCCTTCCTGTCCGAGACCTTTGGCTTTTGCGGTTCCTTTTTGCTCCTGTGCCTCTACGTGCTGTTGATCTTTTCGACGATTCGCGTCGCCTTTAAGTGTGAGTCGCTGTTTTTGCGTCTTTCGTGCGTGGGCATCGTTGGCATGTGGGCGTTCCAGACTTTCGAAAACATCGGCATGTGCATCGGCATGATGCCGATTACCGGCATTCCGCTACCGTTTATTAGCTTCGGTTCGTCTTCGATGATGATTCAGCTGTTGACGGTAGGTATCGTACAATCCATATGGCGGCATCGTTCGGGCGCCGCGTAACCGCTGGAGGGGTTTGCTATGAAAATTCCCGTAGATAAGCTGACCCGCGCTTTTAAGATGGGCGCGTCCGTTAAGAAGGACTCCGATACGCCGGTGCGCGTCTCGGTCTATCTGGATTCGTCCGCCTCGCGCTTTCTTGCCGAGACGGTGCGTGACGCCTTTGTGCCGCAGACGACCTCGGGTATTGTGCGCGTCGAGCGTCTGGGGGAGGAGCGAATTGCTCCAAAGACCGATACCGATGTGGTGCTGGTGCTCTCGTGTGGTTCCGACCGCTTGGAGAGTGCCGTGCAGGAGCTCGTGATCGCCGGCGCGCCCGTGTGCGTGCTTGCCGAGTCTGCTGTGGAGGTGCCGTTTATCGAGGAGTCCACGCCCATGCTCGGCGCGGTAGCGGCAACCGATAAGACGTATCTGCTCGAGACGCTTGCCCGCTGGATTCTCGATCGCACCGACAAGGAAACGGCTTTTGCGGCGAACTTTGCCTTCATGCGCATCGCGGCGGCCAATCGTATCATCACCTCGTGCGCGCTTACCAATATGGCGACCGGTGCACTGGTGTTTTTGCCGGGCGCCGATTATCCCGTTATGGCGCTGGCGCAGGTGGGCATGCTCTTTGAGCTCGCTGCCGTCTTTGGACGCGGCATTAAGCCTGAGCGCGGCTACGAGGTCGCTGGCGTGCTTGCCGGCGGTCTTGTGATCCGCGCGGTCACCCGCGCGCTCGTCAAGCAGACGCCGCATATTGGGTTTGCCGTCAAGGCGCTCACTGCTGCCGCGGGCACCTATGGCATGGGCCGTGCGCTCGTTTCGCTTTACGAGCGCGATGTCGACTACAGCCGTGCCAACGAGGTGGTCACTGCCACGTTCTCCCGCGTTCGCGATCTGGTGACCACGGTCGCGGGCGCTACCCGTCCCATGGCGTCCTATCAGGACGCATCAGATCTCGCTGCTTAGGGGTTTTCCGTTGCGCGTTGCATACCAAGATTGTTTTCATTTAATCGAGCCGTTGCTCGCCAAGGTCGAGAAGCCGAGTCGCTATATCGATCACGAGTGGGGTACGCTTTCCAAGGCCGATGCCGACTACCGTTGCTGCCTGATCTATCCGGATGTGTACGAGGTCGGTCTGCCCAACCAGGGTATCGCCATACTCTACAACATCCTTAACCAGGCCGAGGGCATCTCCTGCGAGCGCGGCTATGTGCCGTGGCCAGATATGGGTGACGCCATGCGCGAGGCGGGCATTCCGCTGCTCTCGCTCGAGGGTGCAGCGCCGGTCGCTTCGTTTGATATCGTCGGTCTGCATGTGCCGCACGAGATGGCGGTGACGAACTTCCTCGAGGCACTCGACCTCGCTGGCATTCCACTGTTGGCGGCCGACCGCACCGAGGACGACCCCATTATCATCGCCGGCGGCCCCTCGGTGTACAACCCCGAGCCGTACGCGGCCTTCTTCGATGCCATCCTCATCGGTGAGGGCGAGGAATCGCTGCTCGAGACCTGCCAGCTGCATCGCCGCCTGCGTGACGAAGGGGTCCCGCGCGCGCAGATTGTCGAGCAGCTTGCATCCATTGCCGGCAACTACGTGCCGTCGCTCTATGAGGTTCGTCACGACGAGCCCTGCTCGCCGCATGGCTACACCGTGCCGCGTGAGGGCAAGGATGCGCCGACCGTGGTCTACAAGCGCGTCGTCGAGGATTTCGGCGCCACGAATCCGCTGTCGCAGTCGTGCGTGCCCTATGCGCAGCTGGTCCACGACCGCCTGTCTATCGAGATCCTGCGCGGCTGCGCCCGCGGCTGTCGTTTTTGCCAGGCCGGCATGACGTATCGCCCGGTGCGCGAGCGCTCGGCCGACCAGATTGTCTCGTCGGTGATTCAGGGTCTGGAAAAGACCGGCTATGACGAGGTGTCGCTGACCTCGCTCTCCACGACCGACCACTCCTGCATTCGCGACGTGCTCGGCAGGCTCAACCGTCGCCTGGAGGATACGGGTATTCGCGTGTCTATTCCGTCGCAGCGCCTGGATTCGTTTGGCGTGGATATGGCCGAGTCGGTCGCCGGCGAAAAGAAGGGCGGCCTGACGTTCGCGCCCGAGGCCGGCAGCCAGCGCATGCGCGACATCATTAACAAGAACGTGACCGAGGAGGACTTGGACCGTGCGGCCAAGGCGGCCTTCGAGGCCGGCTGGAACCGTATGAAGCTCTACTTTATGATGGGCCTTCCCGGCGAGCGCGACGAGGACATCGTGGCCATCGCCAATCTGGCCGATCACGTGCTGGAGCTCGGTCGTTCCGTGGTGCCCAAGGCTCGTCGCGGCTCGATCTCGGTGTCCATCTCGGTTTCGGTCTTTATCCCCAAGGCTGCCACGCCGTTCCAGTGGTGCCCGCAGCTCGACTACGACGACGTCAAGCGTCGCCAGAAGCTGCTTATCACGAGCGTTCGCAACCGTGCCGTCCGCGTGCATTACCACGATGCCGAGACTTCGCTCATCGAGGCCGCGCTGTCCCGCGCCGGTCGCGACATGACGCCCGTCATCATCGATGCTTGGCGCTCGGGCTCTCGCTTTGACGCCTGGGTAGAGCATTTCTCGCTCGATAACTGGAAGGAGGCTGCTGCCAAAAACGGCATCGACCTCAATGAGCTCGTGCACCTGCCCTACGAGTTGGACTGGCGCCTGCCGTGGGAGCACGTGAGCCCCGGCTGCACGCGCGGCTTCCTCGAGCGCGAGTACCGTCGCTCGCTCGAGGGCGTCACGACTCCCGACTGCACCCGCACGTCGTGCACCGGCTGCGGGATCTGCCCCACGCTCCACGCCAAGAATGTATTGATGGGTGATCGCGCATGAGTGAGCGCCTGACCGACAACCCCTCGCTCTTTAGGCTTCGTGTTCGCTATGGCAAGCGCGATCGCCTTAAGTACCTAGGTCATCTCGAAGTAATCCATACCATTGAGCGCATCGTGCGCCGTGCGGGACTTCCCTATGCCGTCACGCAGGGCTTCTCTCCGCACATGCGCGTGGGCTTCTCTTCGGCGCTACCGGTGGGCACGTCGTCGACCTGCGAGTGGTATGACCTGTTTATGACCGAGTTCGTGGCGCTCGACGAGGCGTTTGGGCGCCTGGCTGCGGCGTCTCCGGCCGATCTGGCACCCATCGAGGCGGCGTACATCGACGTGCGCACGCCGGCCTTGACGGCGCAGCTCACGCGCTTGTCGTATCGCATCGACCTGCACTTGGATCCCGAGGCGCCCGTAAGCGCCGACGAGGTGCGCCGTGCGATCGACACGCTGCGCGCGGGCCACGGCATCGACTACGCGCGCGGCAAAAAGAGCAAGCGCTTGGATTTGGATCACACGCTCGTGGGCTATGAGCTCACGGCGGGGGAGCGCCCGGACCATTTGGTGCTCATGCTCGACACCCATGCCGACAACGAGGGCTCCATGCGTCCGGAAATTTTGCTTTCCGCTGCTGATGTTTTGTTGCAGGGCTTGACCCCGGGCGTGGATGCACCTATTGTTTCCACCGGTATGCAAGACCTCGTGACCATCTGCTCCTACGATGTCGAGCGTCAGAATCAAGCATGCGAGGACGACGAGGGCCGACTCGTCAGCCCCATACCTGTGCGAACTTGTGGATTTGCTCCACATACTCGTTGACGGGGGTATTTTCGCCTGCTACTATATTCGGCTGTTGCACTAACTGATGCATGAAGGGCAAGTAAACATGTACGCAATCGTTAACACGGGCGGCAAGCAGTACAAGGTCGCCACCGACGATGTCATCACCGTCGAGAAGATCGAGGGCAATGAGGGCGACAAGGTCACCCTGCCGGTTATCTTCCTCAACGATGGTAAGAAGATCGTCACCGATCCCGACAAGCTGGCCAAGGCCAAGGTTACCGCTCAGATCGTTGAGCAGTTCAAGGGCGAGAAGCAGCTGGTCTTCAAGTTCCACAAGCGCAAGCGCTATCGTCGTCTGAAGGGTCACCGTCAGCAGCTCACCAAGCTGAAGATCGTGAAGGTCCAGGCTACCTCCCGCGCCAAGAAGGCTGTCAAGGCAGAGGCTGAGGCTGTTGCCGAGGCTCCCGTCGCCGAGTAGATTACACTCGTAACGAAAGAGTAGGTATACACAATGGCACACAAAAAAGGACTCGGTTCCTCCCGTAATGGCCGTGACTCCCGCGGTCAGCGCCTTGGCACGAAGCGCTATGCCGGCCAGACGGTAACCACGGGCACGATTCTCGTCCGTCAGCACGGCACGCACATCCAACCGGGTGAGAACGTTGGCCGTGGTAAGGACGACACGCTGTTCGCGCTGGTCGACGGTACCGTTGAGTTCCACAAGGGTATCAAGCACAGGGTCAGCGTACGCCCGCTCGCGAACGCGTAATTCACCCTTCATAGAGCACATATGTGGGAGGCACTTGAGTTTTAGGATTCAAGGGTCTCCCTCTTTTTTGTAGGAGGCGATTCTGTTGTCACAGTTCACCGATATCAGCCGCATTAACGTGTGCGGCGGCGACGGCGGAGCCGGATGCATGTCGTTTAGGCGCGAGGCATTTGTTCCCAAGGGCGGCCCCGATGGCGGCGACGGCGGTCGTGGCGGCAATGTCGTCATCCAGGCCGATGCTCAGCTGTCTTCGCTGATCGATTACCGCTTTAAGCATCACTTCCGCGCCGAGCGCGGCACGCACGGGCAGGGTGCCCGTCGTAACGGTAAGAGCGGCGAGGACCTGATTCTCAAGGTCCCTATGGGTACCGTGGTGCGCGAGCTCGACCCCGAGACGCAGACTCCGATGTTCGATATTGCCGACCTCGTTCACGATGGCGAGCGCGTTGTCGTGGCGCCCGGCGGTGCCGGCGGCCTGGGCAACACGCACTTTGTGACGTCGGTGCGCCGCGCGCCCGCGTTCGCTCAGCTGGGCGAGCCGGCCGAGGAACACTGGATCGAGCTCGAGATGAAGCTTATGGCCGATGCCGCGCTCGTGGGTTTCCCCTCGGTGGGTAAGTCATCGCTCATCGCGCGCATGAGTGCCGCCCGTCCCAAGATTGCCGACTACCCGTTTACCACGCTCGTACCGAACCTCGGCATGGTGCGTGCCGGCGAATATTCTTACGTCGTTGCTGACGTCCCCGGTCTTATCGAAGGCGCGAGCGAGGGTAAGGGCCTGGGTCACCAGTTCTTGCGCCACATTGAGCGTACGGCCCTGATCATGCACGTCGTCGACATGACGGGTGGTTTTGAGGATCGCGATCCGGTCGAGGATTACCACATCATCAACCGCGAGCTCGAGCAGTATGGCGCCGAGCTTTCGGAGCGTCCGCAGATCGTCGTTGCCAACAAGTGCGATGCGCCGGGCACGGCCGACAAGATTGCCGACCTCAAGCGCGCAGCGCTCGACGATGGACATATGTTCTTTGCCGTGTCTGCCGTGACGGGCGCCGGCCTCAATACGCTGATGCTTGCCGTGGGCGAGCAGGTGGCTAAGCTGCGCGCCGAGTTGGCTGTCTCGGATGAGCCGGTCGTTCTGCGCGACGATGAGTGGGAGCGCCGTCGCCTGCAGCGTGAGAAGCGTTTCCGCATTGTTCAGGAAGAGCCCGGTGCCTTCCGCGTGGTCGGTCGTGCCATTGAGCGTATGGTCATCCAGACCGACTGGGAAAACGAGGAAGCCGTCATTTACCTGCAGCATAAGTTTGCGCGTATGGGTGTTGACGACGCGCTCGAGAAGGCCGGTTGCCGTGCGGGCGACGAGGTCCGCATTTGCCAGCGCGCCTTTGACTTTGAGGGCGCCGAGGACTTCTCGGAGTACGAGGAGCTCGAGGATGCTGGCGAGGACGTTGCCGTTGAAGCCATTGACGTGGCCGATGCTGCGGATGAGGGCGTTGAGGTTGTCGATGCGGCGGATGCCGCGGACGATGCCGAGACCTCGGAGGGCGAGTAAGCCATGTCGCTGCGCGGTGGAATCGGTCTGCCCGAGCTTCCTCTAGAGGACGGGCGGGAGTTTAGGCTCGGCATTATGGGCGGCACATTCGACCCGATTCATTACGGGCACTTGGTGACTGCCGAGCAGGCGCGCGAGTCGCTCGACTTGGACGCTGTGCTCTTTATGCCGGCGGGCTCTCCTGCCTTTAAGCTTGACAAGCCGGTGACGCCTGCCGAGGACCGTTATGCCATGACGGTCCTCGCCACCGCTGCGAACCCGGCCTTTTTGGCGAGCCGGTTCGAGATTGACCGTCCGGGTGTAACCTATACGGCCGATACGCTTCATGCCCTTCGCGACTTTTACCCGCCGCAGGTAAAGCTCTACTTTATTACGGGCGCCGACGCGATTATCGATATTGTGACCTGGCATGATGCCGAACGAATCGCTGAGCTTGCTACCTTTATTGCGGCGACGCGACCGGGCTTTGATATCGATACGGCGCGTGCCCGAATCAAAGAGTCGGGGCTGCCGTTCGACGTGCGCTATATTCAGATTCCGGCGCTGGCGATCAGCTCGACGAACATTCGTAAGCGAGTTGCCCGCGGTATGAGCGTGCGCTATCTTACGAGCGAGTCCGTGCTCGGCTACATTCGCAAACGCAGGCTATATGCCGATTTGGGCCAAGAAGATTTTGAGTGATGGGGGTCTACGTTGTCGGTAGAGGATCAGTTTGAGGGCGATGAGCGCGCGCTGCTCAAGCGCATTCAAGAGCTGCTCGATGTTCGCATGAAGGATAAGCGCAAGCGCTATGTGCATTCGCTGGGCGTTGCCGAGACCGCACTTCATCTGGCCGAGGTCTACGGCGTCGACCGCTTTGATGCCGCTGCCGCCGGCTTGATCCACGACTGGGACAAGGTGCTTTCCGATGACGAGCTGGTCACGCGCGCTCTGCATTACGGCATTAAGATTGCCGGCTCTCCTTCTGCCGCGACGCCGCTTTTGCATGGCCCTGTTGCCGCCTATGAGCTTCCGCAGCTTTTTCCCGAGCTGTCGCCGGCCGTTTTCCAGGCTGTCGACCGTCACACCGTGGGTGCCTGCGACATGACGCCGCTCGATATGGTGGTCTTTGTGGCCGATGCCATCGAGCCCAACCGTCACGGCGACTATGCCCATGCGCTGCGCAAGATGGTGGGGGAGTCGACGCTCGACGAGTTGTTCTTCTCCTGTTTTGCGCAGGGTTTGGTCTATGTGATTCAGTCCGGGCGCTATCTTTATCCCACGGCTATTTCGATTTACAACCATTACGCCCAGCTGCGCTAGCTCGGGCTGTCTAGAAAGAGGTATTCCATGGCCGACGAGACCATGACCAACGAGCAGATTCTTGAAGGTGTGGAGCACAAGAGCTTCGTCGCCACGTCCGACCGCACCGCCGCCTCGCTGTCCGCGAGCGGTGTCGCCGCCGAGGATGTCGCCCGCGCCGCCGCGCAGGCCGCCTACGACAAGAAGGGTGAGGACGTTCAGGTGCTCGACCTGACCGAGCTTTCCGATGTGTGCGACTACTTTGTGCTTGCCACCGGTACCAACAACCGCCAGGTCGATTCTATCGTCGACGAGATCGAGGAGAAGGTCGCCGCGGCTTGCGGCGAGCATCCGTTCTCCATCGAGGGCCGCGAGCAGAAGACTTGGATGCTCATGGACTATGGTTCGGTTGTCGTCCACGTCTTCACTCCCGAAGCCCGCGACTTCTACCGCCTCGAGAAACTCTGGGGAGACGCCCCCCAGCTCCCCCTCAACCTCCTCTAGTAGCTCATTTGAGACGGGGTTTAGCTACCCCCACGCATATCGCCGGGCAGGTGCGGTTTTCCGCACCTGCCCGGCTTTCTTTTTGCCCAAAGGCGGTTAATCGTTGAAGCGGGATTGGCGGCCGAAGGAAAGGGCGGTGTCGCCGAATTTGTCTCGGACGGCGTCGATGGCGACGGAGAGGTCGCGGCGGTCGCTGGATTGGGCTCCGCGGTCATCGATCTCGCAGAACAGGTCAGTCTGGATGCCGCCTTGGTGGTCGAAGTCGCTCATGCCGATGCCCGCTAAGCGAACATGCATACCATCCTGCCAGATGTTGTCGAGCAGTTCGAGTGCAACCGCCACGAAGATGTTCTCATCGTCGGTCGGATGAGGCAGCCGGCGCTGTGCCGTACGCCCGCTGCCATACGAATACTTAAGCTTGAGCGTTACCGTGGCACCCGTCAGCCCCTGACGGCGCAGGCGGCGTCCCACTGACTCTCCCAACAGCGCAATCGCCGCCTCAATATCCCCACGCTCAGTTAAATCTTTAGCAAAGGTGCGTTCATTGCTGACCGACTTGACCTCGCGCTCTTCATCGAGGCTCGTGACTTCGGAGATTTCGAGTCCCAGCGCACGCTGGCGCATGCGTTCGCCGTTGACGCCAAAAATAGAGGCCAAGGTGGATTCCGGTGCACGTGATAGCTCGCCGAGGGTGTAGATGCGCATGCGGCGCAGTCGCTCCTCGGCCGAGCGCCCGATGCCGCTCATGGCAGATACCGGCAGCGCGGCCAAAAAGCGCTGCTCGGTTCCGGGGCGCACGATGGTCAGCCCAAACGGCTTATCCCGCTCGCTTGCGATCTTTGCGACCGTCTTGTTGCAGCCCACGCCAATGGAGCAGGTCACTCCCAGCCCTGCCACGCGGTCGCTTATACGCCGCGCAACCAGCAGCGGGTCTTCGGGCGCAAAGCGACCCGGTGTGATATCGATAAGGGCTTCGTCGATGGATACGCGCTCAACACGCGGGGTCTCGTCGGCGAGAATCGCCATGACCTGCGCGCTCACCTCGCGGTAGCGGTCAAAGTGCCCGTGTGTCCAAATGGCTTGCGGGCACAAGCGCCGCGCCTCGGCCGAGGGCATGGCAGAGTGCACGCCAAAGCGACGCGCCTCATACGAACACGTGGACACGACGCCACGCGAATCGGCGTCTCCGCCCACGATGAGCGGCTTTCCGCGCCATTCGGGATGATCGAGCATTTCCACGCTCGCAAAAAACGCATCAAGGTCCATCAGGCCCACCGCCGGACCCGTCCAGGGAGGCGGCGTGACGCCCATGGCATCCTCATAACCGTATGTATGTTCGCGTCTTTCCATGTCATGAGTATACCGCGCAGCTCATGTGGGGTGCGTGTATGTGCTTGCAAATCCCGAATTCTTGTCTAAGATATGGATTTGCCCTCGACTACACCGAAGAAGTTGGTCTCACGGACTTCACCTGCCCGCGTCGATGGCGTATTATGTTCAACTGTTTGTTTGTAGTTGCAGCCTAAAGCTGCTTGGTTGGAGGAGTTTCCTTTGGCAGTCAAGATTCGCCTTGCTCGTCACGGCGCTAAGAAGCGTCCGTACTACCGTGTCGTCGTCGCCGATTCCCGCGCCCCGCGTGACGGTCGTATCATCGAGGAGGTTGGCCGCTACAACCCGATGACCGCCCCCAAGACCATCAACCTCGACCTCGAGAAGATCGCCGACTGGCAGTCCAAGGGCGCTCAGCTCACCGACGCCGTCGCCGCTCTGGTCAAGGCCGCCAACGAGGGCGAGAAGACCGAGACCGTCGTCAAGAAGTCCAAGAAGCAGCTCGCCAAAGAGGCCGAGGCCGCTAAGGCTGCCGCTGAGGCCGCTGAGGGCGCCGAGGAGTAAATCGTGCCTGAGGTTGACGCTGCACAGCTCGAGGGTGAGGCAATGCTCTCAGATCGCATCGCCGATCTCGTCGAATATCTCGTTGTTCAGATCGTCGACGACCCGGATTCCGTGAGCCTTGAGGTCATCGATGGTGACGACGCCTCTACGATTGAGGTTTCGGTCGCCGAGGATGACGTCGCTAAGGTCATCGGCCGTCGTGGCCGTACCATCAAGGCCATTCGCACGCTCGCCCGTGCACTGGCCGCTCGCCTCGACACTGCTGTCGAGGTAGAGGTTCTGGGCTAGGATCTTGAGGTCCCAGTACAAAAACATCGCCCGTGTGGTCAAGCCGCACGGAAGGAAGGGGGAGGTCCTCGCGCAGCCGCTGCGGGGGCTTCCTTCTGTATTAGAGCCTGGTATGCGCGTCGCCCTGACGCCGCCGGCGCTCAAGCGCGACCGCTTTTGCACGGTCGTGTCCGTCACCGATACGGGCGATGGCGATCTGGTCTCGTTTGAGGGCATTGACGACTTGACGGCCGCCGAGGGCATCACGGGATGCTACGTGCTAGCAAATCGTGACGACTTTGAGCTCGATTCGCTCGACGCTGCCTATACCGACCTGATGGGTCGCGAGGTGGTCGACGAGCGCTTCGGTTCGCTCGGTACGATCGTCGAGATCATGTCGACGCCCGCTAACGATGTTTGGGTTGTCGAGGGTGATCGGTACGGCGAGGTACTGATTCCCGTGATCGAGCAGGTCGTGCTCGATCTTCCCGACACAGGAACAATTTCCGTCCACGCTATGGACGGCCTGATCGATATGGACAATTAGGGAGGACAACATGCTGATCGAGACCCTTTCGGTCTTTCCCGAGATGTTTGAGCCCGTCATGTCCACGTCGATTTTGGGCCGCGCCCGCAAGGCCGGCCTTTTTGATTTTAAGGCGTATAACCTGCGCGACTGGACGCACGACCGCCATCGTACCGTCGATGACGAGCCGTACGGCGGCGGGCAGGGCATGCTCATGAAGGTCGAGCCTATCGCAGAGGCCATCGAGGCCATTAGCGCAGAGGGTCCCAAGCCCACTGTGGTGTTCTTTACCCCCTGTGGCGAGCCTTTTACGCAGCATGTGGCCGAGCGCCTGCTCAAAAGTGAGCGCCTGCTGTTTGTGTGCAGTCGCTACGAGGGCGTCGACGAGCGCGCGTATGCGTATGCCGATGAGCGTCTGTCGATCGGCGACTACGTGCTCACGGGCGGCGAGCTTCCCGCTATGGTCGTTGCCGATGCCGTCGTACGCCTGATTCCCGGCGCCCTTGGTGACGAAATGAGCAACGTCGACGAGTCATTCTCGACCGCCGAGGACGGAGGACTGCTCGAGTACGCGCAGTACACCCGCCCCGCCGAGTTCAACGGCGAGGGCGTGCCGCCGGTGCTTGTGAGCGGCGATCACGCCAAGGTCGATGCCTGGCGTCGCAAGAACGCCATCGAGCGCACCTGCTGCTGGCGTCCCGATCTGATCGAGACAGCGCGGCTCACGCCCGAGGAGCGCGCTTACGCGCAGGAGATTCTTGACGCTTCGTATTCGCAGAGCGAGGAGTGAGTATGGTTCCTACGCAACATTCCGCGTTGAGGGGCGCTTTTGAGTGGATCGCGGTCATCGCGATCGCGCTCGTGGCCACGTTCCTGATCCGTACCTTTGTGGTCGAGCCCTTTGTGGTGCCCACCGGTTCTATGGAGGACACGATCGAGATTGGCGACCAGATCCTGGCGCAAAAGGTGAGCCTCGAGCTCGGTCAGCCCGTCAAGCAGGGCGATATCGTGGTGTTTCACAACCCCGATGGCACCTCCGAGCATGATGTTCTTGTCAAGCGTGTTATTGCCACGGCCGGCCAGACGGTCGACCTGCAGGATGGCAAGGTGGTCGTTGACGGCCAAGCGCTCGACGAGGACTATACGACGGGCATGAGCTGGCCACTTTCGGTCCAAGCGCCCGGTGCTCAGGTAAGCTATCCCTACACCGTTCCCGACGGGTGCGTGTGGGTGATGGGCGACAACCGCGAAAACTCTGCCGACTCACGCTACTTTGGTCCCGTCGATCGCTCTGATTTGATCGCCGTGGCACTCGTGCGCTACTGGCCGCTCAACCGCATCGGCGCTATCGACTAAAAACCGCTATAGTACAGTACCTAACCGTGTAATCGTTTCGACGAGGGGATATTAGAGGCATGAACGCTTCATCGCTTTCCTTCCAAGACATCATCCTGCGCCTCCAGCAGTACTGGGGCGAGCAGGGCTGCGTCATTATGCAGCCCTATGACTCCGAGGTCGGTGCCGGTACCTTCCATACCGCGACCACGCTGCGCTCGCTCGGTCCC
>CATYUU010000038.1:0-21940 GCA_958413455.1 uncultured Collinsella sp.
GCGCGGCTGCGACGATCTGTCGGGTGCCGATATCGTGCTGCTGGGCGTATCGCGCACGTCCAAGACGCCGCTGTCGATGTATCTGGCTTATCAGGGCTACAAGGTTGCCAATGTTCCGTTGGCCCATGGCATGGAGCCGCCGAAGTCGATTTACGAGGTCGACCCGATGCGCCTGTTCGGCCTGATTTCGACCGTCGATGTGATTTCTGAAATTCGCGATAGCCGCTTGGGCGATGACTACGCTCGTGCCGTTGCCGGCTCCTATGCCGAGCCCGAGAGCGTGCGCAGCGAGCTCGAGGAAGCCCGTTCCCTCATGAAGCGGCTAGGCTGCTTTGTGGTGCGTACCGACGGCAAGGCCATCGAGGAGAGCGCTGCCGAGATCATTAGCCACTTGGAGGAAATCCAAGAAGCCCGTGCCCGCCGCGCCGCCCGTCGAGCCTAACAGTAGCAGCATTTTGATAAAGCGATTTAGCAAAAATATCGCATCTGACCTGCACCTTCTTACAGTGGTATCTTCATAAGGTAACCACCTTTACCTACCATTTACCGCCAGTTTTAGCACGTTTACCAAACCGCGCATCCTCTGCTTAAGCCCGCTCAAAACCCGCCGTATAGTTCCCTCATGGCCCGCATCTGGCGGGTCGATTCGTTACCACGGTCGTGTGCGTAAGCGCATGGAAGGGGAAGTATCGTGAGCGATTGCAAGAGGGTTTACCGTTTTGGAACCGACGCCCAGGGCACCTGTGTCACCGAGGGCGACAAGTCCATGAACTTCGTGCTTGGCGGCAAGGGCGCAAACCTTGCCGAGATGAGCCGCATCGGCCTGCCGGTTCCCGGTGGTTTTACCATTACCTGCCAGACCTGTGTCGAGTACTCCGGTGCCGGCAACGTCTGGCCTGAAGGCGCGCTCGATGAGATCGTTGCCGCCGAGGAAGACCTCGAGTCCCGCTGCGGCAAAAAGCTCGGTGACGCCTCCGATCCGCTGCTCGTGTCGGTTCGCTCGGGCGCTCCGTTTTCCATGCCCGGCATGATGGACACGGTCCTCAACTTGGGTCTCAACGACGACTCCGTTCAGGGTCTCATTGCCCAGACGCAAAACCCGCGCTTTGCTTGGGATAGCTACCGCCGCTTTATCCAGATGTTTTCCAACGTCGTCATGGGCGTTGACGCCGACCTGTTCGAGAACGCCCTGACCCAGGCCCGTCTGGTCGCCGGTGTTCGCGTCGATTCCGAGCTTTCGGCCGAGGACCTGCAGGAACTCGTCGAGACCTTTAAGGGCATCTTCTCCGAGAACGTCGATGCCGCCCTGTATCCCGAGCTCGAGGTCGCTGACGGCAAGCCCGTCTTCCCGCACGACCCGGAGCTTCAGCTACGCCTTGCCATCCAGGCCGTCTTTGGCAGCTGGATGAACGAGCGCGCCTGCATCTACCGCAAGCAGCATGGCATTTCCGACGAACTCGGCACCGCCGTCAACGTGCAGGCCATGGCCTTTGGCAACAAGGGCGAGACATCTGCGACCGGCGTTGCCTTCACGCGCAATCCGGCCGACGGCACCAAGGAGTTCTACGGTGACTTTTTGGTTAATGCCCAAGGCGAGGACGTCGTCGCCGGTATCCGCAACACCGAGCCCATCGCCGACCTCAAGACTACCCCGGGCCTTGAGTCCGCGGGCGAGGAGCTCGAGCGCGTGTTCCTGACGCTCGAGGATCACTATCGCGACATGTGCGACATTGAGTTCACCATCGAGCAGGGCAAGCTCTGGATGCTCCAGACCCGCGTGGGCAAGCGAACTGCCACCGCCGCCCTGCGCATCGCCATCGAGATGGTCGAGGAGGGTCTGATCACCCGCGATGAGGCTGTGAGCCGCATCGATCCCGCGCAGCTCGACCAGCTCCTGCACCCACAGTTCGACGCTTCCAAAAAGTACGAGGCTCTCGCCAGCGGTCTTAATGCCAGCCCCGGTGCCGCCGTGGGCGAGGTCGTGTTCTCGAGCGACGACGCCGTCGCGCGCGCCAACGAGGGCCACAAGGTCATTCTGGTTCGTTGGGAGACCAACCCCGACGACCTGAAGGGCATGGTCGCCGCCGAGGGCATTCTGACCAGCCACGGTGGCAAGACGAGCCATGCCGCCGTTATCGCCCGCGGCATGGGTACGCCCTGCGTCTGCGGCGTTGAGCGCTTCCATATCGACGCCGCCGAGAAGGTCGTGCGCATCGAGGGCAGTGACCGCGTGCTGTACGAGGGCGACGTTATCTCCATCGACGGTACCCAGGGTATCGTCGTCGACGGCGCCGTTGATCTGGTCTCGGCCGAGCTCACCGGCGACCTGGACACCATCCTGTCCTGGGCCGACGAAATCCGTTTGGACGAGACCAGCGGCCATGCCAACCATGTGCGCGTCAACGCCGACAACCCCGAGGATGCTGCACTCGCACTCGAGTTTGGCGCCGAGGCTATTGGCCTGTGCCGCACCGAGCACATGTTCCTGGGCGATCGCAAGAACATCATCCAGAGCTTTATCCTTTCTGACGATGAGGCCGTGAAGCAGCAGGCCCTGGCCGACCTGCTCAAGGTTCAGACCGAGGACTTCCTGGCGATGTTTAAGACCATGTCCGGTCGCGATGTGGTCGTTCGCCTGCTCGATCCGCCGCTGCACGAGTTCTTGGATAATCCCCGCGAGCTCGAGGTCGCCATCACCAAGGAGGAGGCCGCCGGCGCTCCCGAGGAGGAGCTCACTGCCCTGCGTGCCCGCCTGCGTCGTATTGACAGCATGGTCGAGTCCAACCCGATGCTTGGCCTGCGCGGCGTGCGCCTGTCCGTCGTCTTTGGCGATCTGCCGCTCATGCAGGTCCGTGCCGTCGCAACGGCTGCCGCCCGCCTCATTAAGGAAGGCGTCGACCCGCGCCCCGAGATCATGGTTCCGCTCGTCTCCATTACGGCCGAGCATGTCCAGACGCGCGAGGTCATCGAGCGTGTCATCGCCGAGGTATCCGCCGAGGAGGGCGTCGAGCTCAACATTCCCGTGGGCACGATGCTCGAGCTGCCGCGTGCCTGCATGGTTGCCGACGAGATCGCCCATCATGCCGACTTCTTCTGCTTTGGCACCAACGACCTCACGCAGACGACTTTCGGCTTCTCCCGCGACGACGCCGAGGCCAAGTTCATCCCGCTGTACATGCACAAGAAGATTTTGAAGGACAACCCCTTCGAGACCATCGACTCGGCGGTACTCGAGCTGGTGCGCATGGCCGTCGAGAAGGGTCGCGCCACCAATCCCGACATGCACTTTGGCGTGTGCGGCGAGCACGGCGGCGACCCCAAGTCCATCAAGGGCCTGTTTAACGTGGCCGACGTGGATTACGTGTCCTGCTCGCCCTATCGCGTACCCCTCGCACGTCTTGCGGCCGCCCAGGCCAAGCTCGAGGCCAAGCGTTCCGCCTAACGTTTTGGGCGTAGACGCCTAGTGTAGCCCCCCTTCATGCCGCCCGTCTCATTTGTGAGACGGGCGGTTATCATGTGCGGGTTTTGTCTTTTTGTCTGCGTAAAAAATTGTTCTTGCAGCAGAAACCCGCGCGTGTATACTCGAATACGTTTGTTCAACTACGTGCCGGCCATGGTGGTACGGCACCTCTAGAAGAGTAAGGAATTGCACATGGATTACATCCGCGCAATCGAGCGTCAGCAGATCCGCGAGGACATTCCTCAGGTTCGCGTCGCCGACAACGTCAAGGTTCACTACCGCATTAAGGAAGGCGACCGCGAGCGCATCCAGGTCTTCCAGGGCGACGTCATCCGCATGGCCGGCGCCGGTGCCCGCGAGACCTTCACCGTCCGCAAGATGTCCTTCGGTGTCGGTGTTGAGCGTACCTTCCCGCTTCACAGCCCCAAGATCGCCAAGCTCGAGGTCGTTCGTCATGGTCGCGTCCGTCGCGCCAAGCTGTACTACCTCCGCGACAAGGTGGGCAAGGCTGCTCGCATCCCCGAGAAGCGCTAAGAAGATCGCAGCGTCTGTCCACTCGTTTGGACGTAAGGGTCACCTTCGGGTGGCCCTTCTTTTTATCTGATTTGCATGCAAGGAGGGGCCTGGTATGGCCAATATGACGAGCTCGGTTTCGGCATCGCAAGTTGCTGGCGAGCTGGCGAGCGCTACGTTTGAGGAGATTCCCGCCCTCGTGGAGCATTATCGCGAGGATCCGCGCCAGCAGGTGATCAAGGCTTGCGAACGCGCCCTCAAACGCCATGCCAAAGAGCTTGCCGAGCGCGAGCGCGTCAATGACATGTATGAGCTTATGCATGAGCTAGGCGGCGATGGGGTAGTCGTTGGTGTCGACGAGGTGGGTCGCGGATCGGTGGCCGGTCCTTTGACAGTGTGCGCCGTCTGTCTTCCTATGGAGCCGCGCGTCTGGGGTATCAACGATTCCAAAAAGCTCACGCCGGCGCGCCGCGAGTTGCTCTCAGTGAAGATTGCCGAGGTGGCGACGGCGATCGGTTTTTGCCATATCGCGCCTAAGGATATTGATGAGATGGGTATGGCCCGCGCTATCCGTACCGCCGTTGCGGGTGCCGTGGCCGATACGGGGCTTGAACCCGACTGCGTCCTCATGGATGGCAACCCCCTGGGTGCCGTTCCCAACGAGCGCGATGTGGTGAAGGGCGATGCCAAGATCGCCTGCATCGCCGCGGCGTCCATCATGGCCAAGGTCACGCGTGACGAGATGATGGTCGAGTACGACGCCGAGTACCCCGAGTACCATCTGGCCGAGTCGAAGGGCTATGCGAGCCCCGAGCACATCGAGGCCATTCGCAAACATGGACTTTGTCCGCTGCACCGCGTGAGCTTTTGCGGAAACTTTCTGCAGACTGAGCGCCTTTTCTAGGTCAATTGTGGAGACAGGGACCTCTGGGGTTTTATAAACCTGCTGGTAGCGGGCCGTATGCAACAGCATTGCTGCGTACGGCCCGTTTTTTGTCGGCATTTGGTCAGCTTTTGGTTTGCTTCCGGTACTTACCCGCATGAAAGGTGCCCTCATCATCGGGGCAATGCAGTGTGCGGGAAAGGAGACCCCATGAGTGCCGCAAGCAAAAAGAGCAAGACGCAGCAGCTCAAGGAGCGTTGGGAAAACGGCGAGCTCGACTGCGGGGCGATGACGCCCGAGTTTATCAAGGGACTCAGTCCCCGCGAGCTGGGCATGCTGGGCGAGCTGATTACCATCGACTACTTTAACGAGCGCGGCTACACCTTGCTGGAGCAGGGTTATCGTTGCACCGAGGGCGAGGCCGATCTGGTGCTGCTCGATGAGCTCGACGATGTCGTGGTGATGGCCGAGGTCAAGACCAGACGCGTCGCACTGGATTGCAACACGCGGGTCTTTCCCGAGGAGGCCGTGGACGCCCAAAAGCAACGCCGCTACCGCCGCATCGCAAGCTGCTATCTTATGGAGCATTATCCGCTCAAGGCGATTCGCTTCGATGCCGTGGGTGTCACCATTCGCGGCGGGCATATCGCCGAGATCAAGCATCAGTACAACGCGTTCGATTGGCAGGTTTCGTGATGGCGTTCGAGACGTTTGCCGTTCACGCGGCCTGCATCCGCGGCGTCGAGGCGATTCACGTCACGGTCGAGGTCTCGCTTGCCGGCGGCGTTCCGGGCATTCAGATGCTCGGCATCCCGAGTATGGAGGTGATGGAGTCACGTGGTCGTATTCGCTGTGCGATGCGCTCGGCCGGCTTTGAGATCCCGCGCTCGGGCATTACGGTCAATCTGGCGCCCGGCGATATTCGCAAGACCGGTAGCGGCTTTGATCTGCCCATCGCCATCGCGGTTCTGGCGGCCGATGGTCAGATTCCCCGCGACAACCTCGATCGTTGTCTTATCGCTGGTGAGCTTGGCTTGGACGGTACGGTGCTTCCTGTCAAGGGCGAGGTAGCGTTTCAGCTATTGGCTCGCGACATGGGGCTGTCTTTTATCGCCGGCAGGTCCGACCAGCATGTGCCACTCGCGGGCGTGGATTGCGGCTTTATCGATCATTTGTCTCAGCTTGCTCATGGTATGGGCGATGCCGCGCGGCACTACTTGGATTCCGAGGGCGTCGAGGCGACCTTTGAGCCAGAGCTCGACTATGCCGACGTGCTGGGGCAGGAAGTCGCTAAACGCGGCATGGCGCTTGCGGCGGCAGGAGAACTCGGCTTGCTCATGATCGGGTCTCCGGGATCGGGCAAGACGATGCTCGCACGCCGTATGACCGGCATCCTGCCCGAGCTTTCCGTTGAGGATCAGCAGGAGGCACTGTGCATCCATTCGGTTTTGGGTGAGAACATTGATGGCTTGTTGGCGGGGCACCGCCCCTTCCGCAGTCCCCACCACAGTATTTCGACCGCAGGCCTTATCGGCGGCGGGCGCCCGGTGCACCCGGGTGAGATCAGCCTTGCTCATGGCGGCGTGCTCTTTTTGGACGAGCTTGCCGAGTTTCCCACTGGCGTGCTGCAGACGCTGCGTCAGCCCATCGAGCGCGGCTACGTGAGGATCGTACGCGTCGACGGGGCTTTTACCTTCCCGTCGCGCTTTCAGCTGCTGGCTGCGAGCAATCCCTGCCCCTGCGGCTTTTTGGGCGATCGCGAGGTGCCGTGTCGCTGCTCGGCGGCGATGGTCGAGCGCTATCGGTCTAAACTGCGCGGTCCTTTGGCCGACCGTATCGACATGATGATCGATGTGACCCGTCCCGACCCTCAAGTGATTATCGAGGGTGCGGAGGGCATGTCGTCGGCCGAGTTACGTGACTACGTTGTGCGCGGTCGCGCCTTTCGCGCTTGGCGCGAATCCCGCATGGACGATGCGGATGCCGAGGCCGAGGATGACGAGACACGGTCCATTGACGGCGTCGTTTCGACCTTTGAGCTCGATGATGCGGCGGAGAAGTGTGTGCTCGGCCTGTCGAAGCGCACGCATCTCACAGGGCGTGGCATCGTGCGCCTTGTTCGCATTGCGCGCACGATCGCAGATGTCGCCGAGAGCGAGCAGGTGACGCAGGACCACGTGCTCGAGGCGGCGATGTACCAGGGAAGGAGGGACCAATGATGGCTGAGGGGACCTTCGAGCTGCATCCAGGTGACGCGTTGTATCCCGAGACCGTTTTGGAGCTTTCTGATGTACCTCAGACGCTCTATGTGCGCGGCAACCCCGAGGCGCTTTCGACGCCCGCGCTCTCCATCATCGGTGCGCGAAAGGCCTCGCCGTATGGTCTTGCCGTGGCAGAGCTTGCGGCGAAGGTGGCGGTTGAGGCGGGAGTGACGGTAGTTTCGGGCGGTGCGGTCGGTTGTGACCAGGCCTCGGGTTGGGCTGCGGTCAACGCCGGCGGCAAACACGTTGTGGTGCTGGGGACGGGCGCCGACGTGGTCTACCCGCGTTCGAGCGCGGGGCTGATTGCGCGCACGCTTGATACGGGTGGCGCGGTCGTGTCGATCTCTCCGTGGGGCATGGGTCCGCGCAAGTTCGCCTTTCCGCGCCGCAATCGCGTAATCGCGGCCCTGTCGCAAGCCCTCTTTGTATCCGAGGCGGGTATGCCTTCTGGGACGTTTTCCACAGCCGAGGCTGCTATGGATTTGGGGCGCGAACTTCTTGCCGTGCCGGGGTCGATCCTATCGCCCGAGTCGCGTGGCACGAATTACCTCATTGCGAACGGTGCCTGCTGCATCATCGACGAGGAATCTATCGAGATGGCTATCTCACGCATCTACGGCACCCTGCGCTACTCGCGCCCCGATGCTCCCGGCATTGCCGACCTGGATCCAACGCAGCAGACCGTGATGCATGCGCTCATCGCCTCTCCACTCAAGGTCGACGACATTGCGGCGCTCGTCTCGCTCGATGCTGTCGGCGTACTCAAACTCTTGGGTTCGCTTGAACTCGAGGGCCTTATCGAGCGCATGATGGATGGAAGGTATGCGCCCTCCAAGTTTGCCCTTCACGCCCAGACACCCTTCGGTCACAATGGAAAACGTGTCAATTAGAAAGGTGTTTGCAGATGCAGTTCGATCAGGTGACAGTTATCGGTGGCGGTCTGGCGGGTTCGGAGTGCGCGATCCAGCTTGCAGACCGCGGGTTTGCCGTAAAGCTGTGCGAGATGCGCCCCCAGGTGAGCTCCCCGGCCCACCATACCGATCATCTGGCAGAGCTCGTCTGCTCCAATTCGTTTAAGTCGACCCGTCCGGATTCCGCGGCTGGTTTGCTGAAGGCCGAGCTTGAGCGCATGGGTTCAGTCCTGCTCGATTGCGCCCATCGCGCGGCTGTTCCCGCCGGCGGTGCCCTGGCGGTCGACCGCGTCAAGTTTTCCGAGCTTGTCGAGGCCGAGGTTGCCGCTCGTCCCAATATCGAGGTCGTGCACGGCGAGGTCACGCAGATTCCCGAGGGTCACGTGGTCATTGCCGCGGGTCCGCTGTGTTCACCGGCGCTGAGCGAAGAGGTCATGAAGCTCGTCGGTGGCGATGCCCTGGCATTCTTTGATGCGGCGGCGCCGATCGTCGATGCCTCCACGCTCGATATGGACGTGCTGTTCTCGCAGTCGCGCTACGAGGAGCAGGGGGGCGGCGACTATCTCAACGCTCCGCTCAATAAGGAGGAGTACGAGGCCTTTATCGAGGCGCTTACCACGGCCGACCGCGTGGTGCTCAAAGACTTTGAGGGCGGCGATCTGTTCCAGGCTTGCCAGCCTGCCGAGGAAGTTGCGCGCACCGGCAAGGACGCCATTCGCTTTGGCGCCATGAAGCCCGTCGGCCTCACCGACCCGCGTACCGGACGTCGCCCCTGGGCGGCGATTCAGCTGCGTGCCGAGAACAAGGAGAAGACCGCCTATAACCTGGTGGGCTTCCAGACCAACTTGACCTTTGGCGAGCAGAAGCGCGTCTTCCATATGGTGCCGGGCCTGGAGAACGCTGAGTTCTTCCGCTACGGTGTCATGCACCGCAATACCTTTGTCGACGCCCCGCATGTGCTCGATGGCACCTTTGCCGTGCCCGGTACCGGTGTGCGCCTGGCCGGTCAGATCACCGGCACCGAGGGGTACATGGAAGCCGTGGCGACAGGTCTGCTCGCGGCGCTCAACACCTATGCCGAGGCTATCGGTGCCGCGGGCGTCGAGTTGCCGCGTGTGGGCGCCCTGGGTGCGCTCGTGGGCTATGCGACCGATCCTGCCACCGTGGGCTATCAGCCCATGCATGTCAACTTTGGCCTGGTGCCGCCACTCGAGGATGGTAAGCGCCGCAGCAAGCGCGACCGCTACCAGGCCTATGCGGACCGTGCGCTCGAGGCCCTCGATGCCTACTTGGCCACGCGTTCCGACTTGTTTGGAGGCGACCGGTCATAGCCTTTGACCTGTACGACACCGTCGACTCGTTTATCGCCTATATCGCACGCGTCGAGGGACTTTCTCCCAACACGGTGACGGCCTATGGCTCGAGGCTGGAGCGCTTCGCTGCCTGGTGCGAGCGCGAGGATATCGATGCTTTCGCTGCCGACGTGCGCACCATTCGTCGCTATCTTGCCGAGCTTTCGCGTGAGCAGGTGGCTCCCCGAACGCTTGCGGCGCACCTGTCGGCTATTCGATCTCTCTATCGCTGGATGGCTGCCGAGGGGATTGTCGAGGGCGATGCGGTCTCGGCGATCGCATCGCCCAGGCTGCCGCGTGACCTGCCGGGTGTCCTTACGACCCAGCAGGTTGAGGCGCTGCTCAAGACGCCTGATACCTCGACGCCCGCGGGACTGCGCGATGCGGCGATGCTTGAGTTGCTCTATGCCTCCGGCGCGCGAATCTCGGAGCTCGCGGCGCTCAACGTGGAGTCTATTGGTTGGTCCGAGCGAACGCTGCGACTTTGGGGCAAGGGGAGCAAGGAGCGTATCGTCCCTCTGTATCGTCGTGCGCTCGATGTGACGCGTCTCTATATTGAGGAGGGGAGGCCGGAGTTGCTCGCTCAGGCAAAGCGCCGCGACCTCGCTACTGGGCCGCATCCGCTGCTTATATCGGCGCGTGGCAATCGCATGAGCGCCGCCATGCTCCGGCGGCGGTTCCATACGCTGGCGACGCTCGCCGGCATTCCGGCCGACATCGCCCCGCATGCGATGCGCCATACCTTTGCGACCGACTTGCTTGAGGGCGGTGCGGACCTGCGCTCGGTTCAAGAGCTGCTGGGTCATGCGAGCCTGTCCACGACGCAAATCTACACGCATCTCACGCCCGATCGGCTCAAGCGCGCCGTGGCTCAAGCCCATCCCCGCGGCGAATAGTGGCTGGGACGTCCCGCGCCGCACTCAGGTGTGTGGTTTTGATTGCGGGTTGGCAGGAAGAGGCATTCCTGCTATCATTCATCGGGTTGCTTCACGGCAACATGTTTTTATCACGCACGCGCGGCTACTTCATACCGTGGTGCCCGGGCTTTGGTAGCACATGTCCGGGTTGGTTTTGGAGGATGACCCCGCGCGGAGGCAAACCACAGGAGGTTTAACATGGCTACCAAGATTAATATCCGCACCCTGCTCGAGGCCGGCTGCCACTTCGGTCACCAGACCCGTCGCTGGAACCCCAAGATGAAGCCGTTCATCTTCGGTGAGCGCAACGGCATCTACATCCTCGACCTCAAGCAGACCATCCTCGACGCCGACCAGGCCTACACCTTCGTCAAGAACGTCGCCAAGGGTGGCAACGTGCTGTTCGTCGGCACCAAGAAGCAGGCTCAGGAGGCCGTCAAGAACGCTGCTGAGCGCGCCAACATGCCTTACATCAACCAGCGTTGGCTCGGCGGTATGCTGACCAACTTCGTCACCATCCGCTCCCGCATCAACCGCATGGAGGAGCTCGAGGCCATGGTCGAGGACGGCCGCATGGCTGTTCTGCCCAAGAAGGAGCAGGCTGTTCTCGGCAAGGAGCTCACCAAGCTCCAGACCAACCTCGGTGGCGCCCGCGACATGAAGGGTCTGCCCCAGGCTCTCTTCGTCATCGACACCAAGCGCGAGGAGAACGCCATCAAGGAGGCTCAGCGCCTGAACATCCCCGTCGTCGCCCTGATCGACACCAACTCCGATCCCGACGAGGTCGAGTACGGCATCCCCTGCAACGATGACGCTATCTCCGCTGTCACCCTTATGTGCGAGCTCATGGCTGACGCCTGCCTCGCTGGCTCTGGTAAGGAGCAGGTCTCCGAGGCCGAGATGGCCGCTGAGCCCAAGGCCGAGTAAATCAGTCTTAGTTAATTCTTTTTCATCTCTTTGAAAGGAACCACAATGGCCCAGATTACCGCCGCTATGGTCAAGCAGCTCCGCGAGATGACCGACTCCCCGATGATGGAGTGCAAGAAGGCTCTCGTCGAGGCTGACGGCGACATGGACGCCGCTGTCGACGTTCTGCGTAAGAACGGCCTTGCCAAGGCTGCCAAGAAGGCTGGCCGTGAGACCAACGAGGGCGCTGTCGCCGCGTTCGTCTCCGAGGATGGCAAGACCGGCGCTCTGCTCGAGCTCTCCTGCGAGACCGACTTCGTTGGCTCTAACGCCAAGTTCACCGGCTTTGCTTCCAAGGTCGCTGAGGTTGTCGCTACCACCGAGCCTGCTGACGTCGACGCTCTGCTCGAGAAGCCGATGGGCGAGGAGACCGTTTCCTCCGAGCTCACCGAGATGATTCACATCATGGGCGAGAACATGAAGATCTCCCGCTTCGCTGCCCGCAAGGCTGAGAACGGCGCGCTCGCTTCTTACATCCACATGGGTGGTAAGATCGGCGTCCTCGTCGAGTTCGCCTTCGAGAAGGCCGAGACCGCTCAGGCTGAGTCCTTCAAGACCTTCGCTCACGACGTTGCCCTTCAGGTTGCCGCCGTCGCCCCGATCTGCGCTACTCGCGATCAGGTTCCGGCCGAGACCGTCGAGCACGAGAAGCAGATCTACATGGCTCAGGCTGCCGAGTCCGGTAAGCCCGAGGCTATCCAGGAGAAGATGGCTGTCGGCCGTCTGGAGAAGTTCTACAAGCAGTCCGTGCTCACCGAGCAGGAGTTCATCAAGGACAGCTCCCTCACCATCAAGAAGTACGCTGAGCAGGTCTCCAAGGAGCTCGGCGACACCATTACCGTCGTTGCCTTTGACCGTCTGGTCCGTGGCGAGTAAATAAGCTCTTGTAGCTGGTAATGAGCAGGCTGTGGGTTTTACTCACAGCCTGCTTTTTCATGGCTCTTCTTAGAGCCTTTGATAGAATGTTGAGAGTTCAATCTAAAGGAGGATCGCTTTGTCCGACATCCGATATAAACGCGTGCTTCTTAAGCTTTCCGGCGAAGCGCTGATGGGCGACGGCCAATATGGCATCGACCCCAAGGTTACCGACCATCTTGCTAAGCAGGTCAAGGAGCTGCTCGCCGTTGGCCATGAGGTCGGCGTCGTTGTCGGCGGCGGCAATATTTTCCGCGGCATGGCAGGCGCTGCCGGTGGCATGGAGCGTGCTCAGGCCGACTACATGGGCATGCTGGCAACCGTTATGAACGCGCTCGCCCTGCAGGATGCCTTCGAGCATAACGATGTTCCCTGCCGCGTGATGAGCGCTATCCAGATGAACGAGATCTGCGAGCCCTATATTCGCCGTCGCGCCATCAACCACCTTTCCAAGGGCAACGTCGTTATTTTTGCCGCCGGTTCGGGCAATCCGTACTTTACGACCGACACCGCTGCGGCTCTTCGTGCGTGCGAGATCGGCGCCGAGATTCTGATCAAGGCCACCAAGGTCGACGGCATCTACGACAAGGATCCCGTCAAGTGCGCCGATGCCGTCCGCTTTGACAAGATCACCTACCATGAGGTGCTCGTCCGCGGTCTGCAGGTTATGGATTCCACGGCTACGGCACTGTGCCAGGATAACCGTATGCCGATTTTGGTCCTCAACATCGATGGCGAGGACACTGTCAAGCGCGCGCTCGCGGGTGAGCCCGTCGGCACGCTCGTCTATCAGGAGGATTAAGCATGGCAGAGAACATCACCGCCCATATGGACAAGTCGCTCGAGTCCCTCAAGCATAACTTCTCCAAGGTCCGTACCGGCCGCGCCAATGCCAACATTCTGTCCGACATCACCGTCGATTATTACGGTGTTCCCACGCCGGTAACGCAGGTTGCCGCCGTCAAGACCCCTGAGGCCCACATGCTGCTCATCGAGCCGTGGGACAAGGCACTCATCAATGCTATCGTCAAGGCCATCGGCGCTTCCGATCTGGGTATTACCCCCAACTCCGATGGCACCGTCGTTCGTCTGCCGTTCCCGGCTCCCACCGAGGAGCGCCGTCGCGAGCTCGTCAAGGAGTGCCGCGAGTACGCCGAGCAGGCCAAGGTGTCTATCCGTAACATCCGTCGCGACTTCAACAACAAGCTTGAGCGCGATGAGGAGCTCACCGAGGACGATGTCCGTCGCGAGCAGGCCAAGGTCCAGAAGCACACCGATGAGTATGTCGCCAAGGTCGAGGAGCTTCTGAAGGAAAAAGAAGCCGAGGTCATGGAGATCTAAGGTGCAATACGACGAGCATAAACTGGTCGAGTACTTTGCCGACGCCCCTGCGGGCGTCGGTTTTTCCGACCTTGACCTCAATAACATTCCGCACCATATCTCGTGCATCATGGACGGCAACGGTCGTTGGGCCACGTCGCGCGGTCTTGCGCGCACTGAGGGCCACAAGGCGGGTATCGTCTCCCTTCGCGAGATCATTACCGCATGCGTGCGCTTGGGTGTCGACGTCCTTTCGGCCTATGCGTTTTCCACCGAAAACTGGAATCGTCCGCAGCATGAGGTCAACGTTTTGATGCATTTGTTTGCCAAGACGTTTATCGATGAGTTGCCGCTGCTTAAGCGCGAAAACGTTCGCGTTGTCTTTTTGGGCGATATTTCCGCACTGCCTAAGAAGACCCGCGCTGTCTTTGAGCGAGGTCTTGCTGAGTGCGCCAATCACACCGGCATGACGCTGGCGCTTGCCGTCAACTACGGCGCGCGTGCCGAGATTACCCGCGCTGTCCGTCAGATCGCACTCGACGCTGCCGCCGGTAAGATCGATCCTGGCGCAATTGATGACGACATGGTGGCTTCCCATCTCTATACCGCTGGCCTTCCTGATCCTGAGCTTGTGATTCGCACTTCTGGTGAGCTGCGCCTTTCGAACTATCTGCTGTGGCAGGTGGCTTATTCCGAATTCTACGTCACCGATACCTATTGGCCCGACTTTGATCGTTGGGGCCTTGTCGACGCCATTTTGGCCTATCAGGGCCGTGACCGTAGGTTTGGTGGTCTGAGCAAGACCGAGGAGGCTTAATCGTGTCCGATCGTCCCAAGGCAATTGCTCCCAAGACATCTGAGCGCAAGGCTGTCGCTGCAGGAGCGCCCGCAGCGAAGAATGGCACCGGTTCGTGGCTTGCCGGCTTTATCACCCGTGCCGCCGCCGGTATCGTCTATGCCGTTGTCTTTATCCTGTGCCTGGTTTTGGGTATTGTGCCCACGGCCATCTTTGTTTCTGTCATGAGCGGTCTGTGCTGCTATGAGTTTTTCCGTATGACGAGGCTCGATGGCAAGATGGCTAACGAGCGCATGGGTATCGCTGCCGCCGTACTCTTTCCGCTGTCGGCGTTGGGCGATTCGATGTTGCTGAATGCCCTGCTTTTTGCCCTGATGCTCGCTGTGGGCATTTGGTATGTTTGGTCGCCGCGTACCCGCATCTCTGATGTGGCCGTGACGCTCATGGGTCCCATCTACACTGGCTTTATGCTGTCGGCTATCGTGCTGCTGCGCGATGCCGTGCCCGGTTTTGCCGGCGCCCTGCTTTCGGTGGGCGTTTGCGCGTCCCTTTGGGTCTCCGATTCGTTTGCCTACATCGTGGGTAGCCGTATCGGCAAGCACAAGATGGTCCCTAAGATTTCTCCCAAAAAGAGCTGGGAGGGCTTTGTCGGCGGCATCTTGGGCTCGGTTCTTATCTGGCTCATTTTGTGGGCGACGCATTTTTATAAGCTGAGCTTGCCCTACGCACTGCTGTGCGGCGTGGTTGTGTCCATCCTGGGCGTTATCGGCGACCTTATTGAGTCACGCATCAAGCGTGGCGTGGGCGTCAAGGATTCCGGCAACCTTATCCCGGGCCATGGCGGCATGCTCGACCGTAGCGACTCGCTTATCTTTGGCTGCATTACCGCGCAGCTGCTTTTGATGATCGGAGGCGTGCTGTAATGGCCTTTCAGACGACGTACGGCCCCGATGGGCGTCTTCGCGTTGCCATTCTGGGCTGTACGGGCTCTATCGGCACGCAGGCACTCGATGTATGCCGTCAGCATGCCGATCGACTGCAGGTGACGGCGTTGTCCGTTAACTCCAGCACTTCGGAGCTCGTTGCCGCCGCCCGCGAGTTTTCGGTCCCGGCCGTTGCCGTGGCCGACACCACCCACGGTGCGGACGCTGTACTGCAGGAGCTGCCCGAGGGCACCGAGCTCGGTGTTGGTGCGCAGGCGGTTTGTGAGCTCGCGCGTCGCGATGACGTCGACTGTGTCCTTGTTGCCATTGTGGGCGCTGCCGGGCTCGAAGCGAGCCATGCGGCCCTGACCTCGAACAAGCGTCTCGCACTTGCCAACAAGGAGTCTCTCGTTGTCGGCGGTGACCTGCTGATGCCGTTGGCGCAACCGGGTCAGCTAATTCCGGTCGACTCCGAGCACTCCGCCATCTACCAGTGCTATCTGGGGGAGAATCCGCGCGAGGCCCACTGCATCTGGCTTACTTGCTCGGGCGGTCCGTTCTTTGGCCGTACGCGCGACGAGCTCAATTGCGTGACGCGTGCCGATGCCCTCGCACATCCCACGTGGGCCATGGGTGCCAAGATCACCATCGACTCCGCCACCCTCATGAACAAGGGCCTAGAGCGCATTGAGGCCATGCATCTGTTTAACTGCGACCTCGATTTTATTAACGTGGTCGTGCAGCGTCAGTCCAAGATTCACTCTATGGTCGAGTTTGCCGACGGCTCCGTGATGGCGCATCTCGGTGCTTCCGACATGCGTATTCCCATCCAGTTCGCGTTCTCGTATCCCGAGCGTTGGGATACCCCGGCGCCTCGTATCGATTTCCGCGATCTGGGGCAGCTCACGTTTGATGCTGCCGACATGGATACCTTCCGCTGTCTGGCACTGGCCGAACGTGCCGGCAAGACAGGTGGCACCATGCCGTGCGTGCTCAATGCCGCCAACGAGGTCGCCGTCGATGCCTTCCTGCACGATGGCTGCAGCTTTACCGATATCGATTGCATTGTGGAATCCTGCATGGATGCTCACGATATGCAGGCGGTCGATTCGTTTGAGCAGCTTCGCGACATCGATGCGTGGGCGCGTGAAAAAGCTGCGCAGGTGCTCGCCGCAACTCGTTCCTAACCATAAGGATTGCTTTTTCGTTTTATGGATACTGTTCTGAGCGTTCTCTCATCGGTCTTTTGGGGCCTGCTGATGCTTTCCGTCCTCGTGTTTTTGCACGAGGGCGGCCACTTTTTGGCGGCGCGTGCCTGCGGCGTCCGTGTGACCGAGTTCTTTTTGGGCCTGCCGTGCCGCTTTGACATCCATTACACGTCGCGTCGCATTGGAACCAAGTTTGGCGTGACCCCGCTGCTGCTGGGTGGCTACGCTGCCATTTGCGGTATGGATCCGACCGACGTCTCGTGTGCCGACCGCGTGCTCGCGGCTATCTATCGTCATGGTCGCGTGACCGTGGCCGACCTTGCTGTCGAGCTTGAGCTTTCCGAGGAGGATGTGCTCGAGGCATGCGCCCTGTTGCTGGGCTGGGGTTCCATCGCACCCTGGTATGAGGAAGGGGAGAAGCCCTCGCCGAGCTACTATCCCACCAAGTATCAGACGCTGCCGCGAGATGCGGCGGGTTACACCACCTTTGACGGCCGCCGTTTCGATCGAGAGCATGCGACTATCGAGGGCGATGTGTGGGAGCTGCCGTGCGGCGAAGCCGAGTTCCTTGCGCAAGAGCGTTCGCATACCTATTTGGGCCAGGGTTTTCTCAAGCGCGCCTTTATGCTGCTCGCGGGCATTCTCGTCAATATCCTGACGGGCTTTTTGCTGCTTATGAGTATCTATTCCATTGCGGGTGTCACCGTGCCGATGGATACCAACGTGATCGGTCAGGTTGACGAGGGGTCTATTGCCGCCAAGGCGGGTATCGAGGGCGGCGACGTGATCCTTTCGGTTGACGGAGTATCGTGCTCTTCCTGGATGGACGTTTACGATGCCATCGGCAAGGCTGCCGGTAAGGACGATATCGCCATCGAGTACGAGCGTGACGGCAAGCAGCATTCGACCGCGGTTGCGCTCAAAGAGGACGAGCGCCTAGGTGTGTATGCCTCTACACAGGTGGTCCGTTTAGACCCCATCACGTCGGCTCGCCTGTCGTTCTCCTATGTCGTGCAGACAGCGGAGGGCGTGATGCGCCTGCTCCAGCCGCAGCATACGATGGAGATTCTCGATCAGTCTTCTTCGATCGTGGGTATTAGCGTTATGTCCTCACAGGCTGCTGCTGCCGGCCCTGCCACGTTCCTTTCGTTTGCCGCCCTCATTTCGTTCTCGCTTGGCTTTATGAACCTGCTGCCCATCCCACCACTCGATGGCGGCAAGCTGGTCATTGAGATCATTCAAAAGATTGCTGGCCGCGAGCTTCCGCTCAAGGTCCAGACGATTGTGAGCTATGTGGGCATCGCGCTCTTTGCGCTGCTGTTTGTCTATATGCTTCGTTCCGACGTCCTTCGATTTATCCTGTAGGGGAGTGTTTGGATTGTCTTTATCCCATCCTTTGCCTCGCGAGTTGACGCGCCCCGTGCATGTGGGCGGTGTTCAGATCGGTGGCGGCGCGCCGGTGGTGGTCCAATCCATGACCTGCACCGATACCGCTGACGCCCAGGCAACGCTTGCGCAAGTGTGCGCGTTGGCGCAGGCTGGCTGCGATATCGTGCGTGTGAGCGTGCCCACCGAGGCCGCGATTGAGGGTTTCCGCACCATCTGTGCCGAGTCTCCGGTGCCGATTGTCGCCGATATCCACTTTAACCACAAGCTCGCCATTGGCGCCGTGGAGGCCGGTGCCGCTAAGCTCCGCATCAATCCCGGCAACATTGGCGATTGGGCCAAGGTCGATGCCGTGATCGATGCCGCGGGCGCCGCTGGGTGCGCGATTCGCATTGGCGTGAACGCCGGCTCGCTTGAGCAGGATATCGCCGAGCGCGATGACCTTACGCAGCCCGAAAAGCTTGTGATGTCGAGCGAGCGTTTCGTCAAACATTTTGAGGATCGCGGCTTTACCAATATCGTGCTTTCCGCCAAGGCTCATAGCGTGTCCACGACGCTTGACACCTATCGTGCCCTGTCGCGCGAAATCCCCCATGTTCCGCTTCATTTGGGCGTGACTGAGGCCGGAACCAAGCTCCAGGGCACCATTAAGAGCTCTGTGGGCCTGGGAATTTTGCTTTCCGAGGGCATTGGCGACACCATGCGCGTCTCGCTCACGGCCGATCCGGTCGAGGAGCCGCCGGTCGCCTGGGGTATCCTGCAGTCGCTGGGTCTTCGCCGCCGTGGCCCCGAGATCGTATCGTGCCCCACGTGCGCTCGCTGCCAGGTCAACCTCATTCCTATCGCCGAGGAGGTCGCTGAGCGGCTTAAGAACTACTCCGCACCGCTTTCGATTGCCGTGATGGGCTGTGCGGTCAATGGCCCAGGCGAGGCTTCTGACGCCGACTTGGGCGTTGCCTGCGGACGAGGTCAGGGCCTGCTCTTTTCGCACGGCCAAATCATTGGTAAAGTAGCTGAGGACCAAATTGTCGACGCGCTTATGGCCGAGGTCGACAAGCTTATTGAGGAGAAATAAATGACTCGAGCAATGTATATGTCTAAGCTGTATGCTCCGACGCTCAAAGAGGATCCGGCCGACGCCGAGCTTGCGAGCCATCGCCTGCTGCTTCGTGCCGGCATGATTCGCAAGGAGGCCGCCGGTCTCTATTCCTATCTGCCGCTTGCTTGGCGCTCGATTCGCAAGATCGAGAACATCGTGCGCGACGAGATGGACGCTGCCGGCGCCCAGGAGCTCATGATGCCCATCATGGTCGATGCCGAGCTGTGGCGTGAGTCCGGCCGTATCGATGCCTATGGCAAGGAGCTCGTGCGCTTTGATGACCGCCACGGACGCGAGTTCGTGCTCGGTCCCACGCACGAGGAGACCGTGACTGCCCTGGTGCGCAACGAGCTGCGTTCCTACAAGCAGCTGCCGGTGAATCTCTATCACATCCAGGATAAATTTCGCGACGAGTTCCGTCCCCGCTTTGGCCTGATGCGCGGTCGCGAGTTCATCATGAAGGACGCCTACAGCTTTTCTGCCACGCAGGAGAGCCTGCAGGAGGAGTACGACAAGATGAAGCAGGCCTACGCCAACATCTGCGAGCGCTGCTACATCAAGGCCCTGCCCGTTGTCGCCGACTCCGGTGAGATCGGCGGCGATACCTCCGTCGAGTACATGGCGCTGGCCGACGCCGGCGAGGCTTCGCTGGTCTACTGCGACGATTGCGGCTTTGCTGCCGATGACGAGGCTGCAAGCACCAAGGTCGTTGTGAACGAGGGCCCCGGCGACGGCACGCTCACCAAGGTCAAGACTCCGGGCATGGGCACCATCGAGGCTGTTGCCAAGTTCTTTGGGTTCCCCGAGAACGGCATGCGCAAGTCCCTGGCTCTCATTGACGCCGAGGGTAAGCCGGTTGTGGCTATCGTTCCGGGCGATCACGAGCTCAACGACTGCAAGGCTGAGCACGTCTTTGGCAAGGGCTATCGCATGATGACCGATGAGGAGCTCCAGACCTACGGTCTGCATAAGGGCTTTATCGGACCGGTTAACCTACCCGATGGTATTCGCCTGGTCTGCGATGAGAGCCTGCGTGAGTCCAAGCAGTGGGCCTGCGGTGCCAACGAGGTCGATTATCACTTTACCGGCGCCTGCCCCGAGCGCGACTTTACCGTCGACGAGTGGGCCGACCTGGTGACCGTCGTTGCCGGCGATCCCTGCCCGCACTGCGGTAAGCCGCTCTCCGCTGCCCGCGGTATCGAGGTCTCTCAGGTCTTCCAGCTGGGCACTAAGTATTCCGAGGCCATGGGCGCCACCTTTATGGACGAGGATGGCAAGGAGAAGCCGCTCATCATGGGCTGCTACGGCGTTGGTGTGTCCCGCTCGCTTGCTGCGGTCGTGGAGCAGCACAACGACGAGCACGGTATCGTATGGCCGGTCTCCGTTGCCCCGTACGAGGTCGCGGTGATTCCGCTCGACCCCAAGAAGGAGGAGTGCGCTACCGTCTGCGACCAAATCGTCGAGGGTCTGTGCGCCGAGGGTATCGAGGTTGTCGTCGATGACCGTGACGAGCGTCCCGGCTTTAAGTTTGCCGACAACGACCTTATGGGCTTCCCGTATCAGGTCGTTCTGGGCAAGCGCGGCCTCAAGAATGGCACGGTGGAGCTCAAGGACCGTGCTACCGGCGAGCGTGAGGACGTGGCGATTGACGAGGTCGTCGCCAAGGTTGCCGAGCTGGTGAAGGCAGCACGCCGTTAATCTACGATTTCGCTTGTAGTTCGATATGCGGGACGGCCTCGCATTTCTCCAGATTGGGGAGATGCGAGGCCGCCCTTTTATCTTGCCGTCGTGCTCAATCGCTAAAAGAAAAACCCCACAGCCCATATGAGCTGCGGGGTTTTCTTTGTGCCTCCGATGCGAAATAAATCGCTCAGATATTACTGATAATCGACGACGTCGATCCAGTTCTTCAGGAACTCATCGTTCACGTTGCGCTTACGAGCGAGCTCGGAAGCGGCGACGATGCTCGTCCACTGACGCACGACCTGCATGGGCATGTCGGCGCGGTCGCAGTAGAGCTCCAGGTAGGCCTCGGCCTGGTCCTTGCTGTTGAGGGCAAAGAGCAGGTAGGTGGTGGCAACGTCGGCAGCAGGGGAGCCCTGGGTAGCGTGTGCCCAGTCGCACACATAGAGCTGGCCGTCGTCGCCGACGATGACGTTGGAGGGGTTGAAGTCGCCGTGGCAGACCTTGAACTCCTTGGTCATGCCGTCCAGACGCTCCTGAAGGTTGTAGCGCGTGGTGGCATTGAGCTGATCAAGGCTGTCGATCATGCGGGCGAACTTGTCGCGCTGACGGTTAAGCAGCGGGGAGGTGTAGCCGTGGATCTCGATCTGGAGGTCGACGAACATCTCGAGGTACTCACCAAAGCGCTGGGGCTCGGCAGTCATCTTCTCGGCAAGGGTAGTGCCCGGAACCTTCTCGGTCACGAGCGCCCAGCCGTTGGCGTTCTCGAGCTGGGAAACCTCGAGAGCCTTGGGGCTGCGGATGCCGCACTCATTGATGCGGGCAAGATTCAAAGCCTCGTTGAACACGTCGGAGACGGGCTTGGTCTCGTTAAAGACCTTGACGATCTTGTCGCCCAGGTCGTAAACGACCTTGTTGCCACGGCGGACGAGCTCGGTCTTGGAATCGGGTAGCAGCATGGTTGCATCCTTTCAACGATGCGATAGAAGCGACGGCGGGGGTGTGTGAAACACCCGTGCACCCCCGCCGTTAAAAACCGTGCTAAAACTAGCAGACGGCGTAGTCCTGAGGCTCGCGGCCGTAGTAGGCGTCAAGGTAGAGCTCCTTGATCTCGCTCATCAGCGGGTAACGGGGGTTAGCGCCGGTGCACTGGTCGTTGAATGCCTGCTCGGTCATCTCGTCGAGGGTGTCGAGGAAGTACTGCTCGTCAACACCGTAGTCGGCGATGGTCTTCTTGACGCCGATGAAGTCCTTGAGCTCCTCGAGCTTCGTGATGAAGTTCTCGAAGACCTCCTTGTCGTCCTTGCCCTCGATGCCGCAGTACTTGGCCATCTCGGCGTAGTTGTG
>CATYUU010000039.1:0-20734 GCA_958413455.1 uncultured Collinsella sp.
CCCGCTACCGCGAGGGTAACGGGCTCTTCAATTCAAATGGTGCCCCCAGCGGGATTCGAACCCGCGATATCCACCTTGAAAGGGTGGCGTCCTTGGCCGCTAGACGATGGGGACAGCGGGAAAGAGTATAGCAGACTTTTTTAGCCGTTCACATATCGTTGGCAAACTGAAAAACCACCACAAAGGTGCCTGTCCCCTTTGTGGTGGTGAGGTGCTAGGGGAGGAGCTTCATGGCGGCGTCGTGGGCGGCGTGCTCGTAGGTGTCGTCGAGGGGCTTGAGCGGCAGCAGGGCTGTGGCCTGCGCATCGTCGCGCCGCTCGAGGGCGTGCGCGATCAGCCAGTCGGCGAGCTCGGGGTTCTTGGGCAGTGCCGGTCCGTGTAGGTACGTGCCGATGACGCCCTTGTAGATCAGGCCCTCAAAGCCATCGTCGCCGTTGTTGCCGGTGCCCGTGACGACGGACGTTCCGAGCGGCGTGGCCTCGGCGTCCAAAAGCGTGCGACCTCCATGGTTCTCGAATCCCACAAAGGGCTCAGGTGCCAGATCGGTTTTGACGGCTACGTTGCCGATCAGGCGATCGGAGCCACGTACGGTTTCGGCGGCAATGACGCCCAGGCCCTCGATGCGATCGTCGCCCATGTAGTACGAACGGCCGAGCAGCTGATAGCTGCCACAGATGGCGAGCAACGAGCCGCTGTCCTCAACATAGGCCGCAACCTTGTCTTTTTGAGCGAGCAGCTCGTGTGCCACGGCCAGTTGGTCGCGGTCGGAGCCGCCGCCCATCATGACGATATCGGCATCGGTGAGATCGAGCGCCTCGCCCATGCGGACCTCGTCCACGCGCACGGGAATGCCGCGCCAGGCGCAGCGGCGCTCGAGCGCGATAACGTTGCCGCCGTCGCCGTAGAGGTTAAGGGCGTCGGGATACAGGTAGACGATGCGCAGCGGGCGCGAAAGCTCGACTGGCGCGATGCCGACAGGAAGAGCGCTGCCGTCGGCACGGGCTACGGCGCGCCCGGCAACAGCGTCGGCGGTGGCGCCCCTCAGTCCGTCGAGTTCCTTGACCAGCGGCGGGAAGGCCGTGTAGTTGGCGACGGCATAGAAAGTGTCGCCTGCGGCTTCATCCGCAACGGCGCCAATTGCCTGCGCGACGTCCGAGATAATCGCGGCATCGATGCCGGCGTACTTGAGGCGTACCTGCATGTCGTGCGCACGCGTGCCTCCGGCAAAGGCGACAAGACCCGGTGTGTCGGCGATGCGCTCGAAGTCGACGTCGTAGATCCACGATACATCGTGGCCGTCGGCATCGTTGTCGTTGAGGAAGAAAGCGCAGAGTCTGCCGCCTGCCGTCTTGATGGACTGGATTTGTCGATCGAAGCCTACGGGATTCTTAGCCAGGTTGGCCTCGACGGTGCGGCCGGCGATATCCCAGCGGCCCATGCGTCCGCCGGCGGGGACGTAGACATCGAGCGTGGGCTGCAGGTGCGCCGTATCCACGCCTAACTCATGTGCGGCAAAGAAGGCGGCGGCAACGTTGTAGACCATGTACAGGCCGTTGTAGCGTGTGGCGATGTGTGCGGCAGCCGCGTCGGGCGCAGATCCAAAGACCAGGTCGAAGCCGTAGCCGTCGCAGCCGAGCTCCACGCCCGTCACGCGACGGACAAGCGCAGGGCGGGCCCAGCCGCACGAGGGGCAATGGTAGGCGCCGAGCTGGCCGTATTGCACGTAGTCATACTCCAGCGGCGCGTTGCACTGTGAGCAAAAACGTGAGTCGCTAATACGGTCGGACTCGGTGTCGGTGGCGCCGTCGATGCCAAAGGCAATGCTCGCGTTGGGAACGCGCGCGGCAATCGAGGCGCACAACGGGTCGTCGGCGTTGTAGATGAGCGTTGTCGTCGGAGAGAGCTCCAGCGCGTGGGCGATGACGTCCTGGGTGTGGTCAATCTCGCCATAGCGATCTAGCTGGTCACGGAACAGGTTGAGCAGCACGAAGTACGTCGGCTTGAGCTTGGGCAGGACGCGCACGGTGTAGAGCTCATCGCATTCAAAAACGCCCACGCGCTTGCCGCCGCCGGCTCGCTTGAGGCCGCTGCGCGCTTCGAGCAGTGCGCCCACCACGCCCGGCTCCATGTTGTTGCCGGCGCGGTTGCATACCACGGTGGCGCCGCTGGCGGCAACGGCGTCGGCGATGAGGTTGGAGGTGGTGGTCTTGCCATTAGTACCCGTAATCACCACGCTGCGGTCGACAAGGCCAGCGAGGTCGCTTAGCAGCTCGGGGTCGATCTTCATGGCGATGCGGCCGGGAAGCACGCCACCCTGGCGTTTGAGGACAGAGCGCAGTCCCCAGCGGGCGATATCGCTCGAGGTGCAGGCAAGAGATGAGCGGAGGTTCATGAAACCGTTCCTAACGTAAACGACATGGTCGGGTCGAGTGCGTCACTAAAAACCGTAGCGGCGCGCAAAATCCTGGGCAAGCTGCGACACGTCTTCGCAGGCATTGGCCCAGGGGGCAAAGTCGGGGGTATCCGAGATGATGCCGTCGGCTTCCCAAACCGCCTGGTGCGAGAGATCCCAGGGGTCGCGCGGCTCGGGTCGGCAGGGAAGGTACGGCGTCTGGTACATGGGGTTCAGCAAGAAGAACGCGCCGCCCTCGCAGCGGTTGGCAAACTCACGCAGCGCGCGTGTCGCCGGACGCATCTTGTTCGTTTTGAACAATAGGATTGTGCGGGCGAGCAGATACCAAGGAGAGTTCTCAAGCGCGTCAGCCCCGATCTCTTCCTCGAGCTGGTGGGCCAGGGCAAAAAAGCCGTCTTGGTCTTCCAGACGAGCGAGGGCGAGCAACACGGTGCCTGCGGCTCGGGTGGGGTAGCCTTCCGCCTTAAGGACGCGGCGGGCGTAGTTGGCGGCAGCACGGTAGCGGGCGCTCGCCATGCACAGCTGCGAGATGGCCTCGAGCGTGTGGAGCCACCCGATAAGTGCCGGCTCGCTCACGGTGAGATCTGCCGCCGTCACACCGTCCGTCAAAACCTTGTTGGCCCAGTAGTGTGGGGCCTCCATATCGAACCCGGGCACACTTTGCTGCAGGTAATCGGCCGTGGTCGCCTCGAGCTTCATCAGGTCGCCCAGGCAGGCGTCAACGGGCGTGTCCGCCAAAATGATGGCGAGCAGCTGGGCATCGAGGACATACGCATCGATGCGGACGATCTTGAGCAGCTCATCGCGCATATCGTCGAACAGGCGGTTGCGCGTCTGTTCAAACTCCTCATCGCTGCCCATGTCCTCGATGCGATGGAGCTCGTCGAGCAGGTGGCGATGAACACCGGCGTAGGACAGCAGCGCCTGGGCATGCTCGGACTGCGCATACTTTTGGGGATTCGCGCTAATGTCGTTATGGACAAGCTCGCGTGCTGCATCGGTGAGCTCGGGGTGCGACGCCAGATAGGTGCGCTCCAGGTAGGCGGGGATGTAGACGCTCGGATCCATTAGAGGTCTCCTCCCTTAAACGGCAAACCCTGCTCGGCCGCCTGCAGGATGCGCTCATCGATTTGGGAACGCACGATATCGTTGGTGGCGACCCAGGCGGCAAAGCTGGCGTTGTCGGGGGCGCCCAGGCCCTCCTGCAGTACCGGCGTCGCCTCGGACAGCGCAAGGACAAGCTCGTCGGTGGAGCCCGCACCCACGTTGACGCGGGCATAGACGCCATCGGGAAACTCGGTTTGGAAGTAGAGTGCCTCGGCTGCGTGCGGACACGAGCGCGCAAGGATGCGCAAGTAGTGCTCGGCGCCCTCGTAGTCCAGCTCGCGCCAGGCTGCGCTCATCAGTGCGATGAGCGTCCACGGGTCCAAGTCGCGCTCCGCATCTTTGGGGCGGCGGCGCAGCGGCGTGTTGGCAAGATAGGGCACGGAGTGAGCGGAGCGAAAGCGCTTGAGCTCCTCGGCGGGGTATTCGAGCTTCGCCATGGCGAGCATCGCGGTGTGGCGGACGCCGGCGGGATCGTTGGGGGCAAAGTCCAAGCTGCGATTCGCGGCTTCGAGCGACATGCGGTAGCGTCCGCTAATGAGCGCGCGCGATGCCAAGGCGGCAAGCCAGCGCAGATAGGGACGGCGCGTAAGGTCGCCTGCGGCCTCGCGCTCGTAGGGGTCCTGGGCCGAGGCGATTTTGAGCGCTAGGTCGTGCTCGACCTCATCGCACTTGGACACCAGGTACTGTACGTATTCCTCGTTGGATTCGGCGGTGAGTGCCGTCAGCATGCGCTGAGCGTCCCAGTTGGCCGGATCGAGTGCGGCCGCCTCGCGGAGCATGTTCTCGGCAGCTGTCTCTTCTTGCTCTGCCTGGGCATCGTCAGGGATAAAGGGAATGCGGTAGTCGACGGCCTCGACTACCTTGGCAATCAGATGCCCGGCGCGGTCGCGGTCGTGCACGATGAGCGGTGCGGGGTTACGGGTGAATTGTTCCATCAGACGCTCTACGGCGGCAGCGTCGGTGAGCGGGATATTGTCGCGGCGCAAGGCCTCAAGAACGAGGCGATGGCAATCCTCTTGAATGGGATCGAATGCCATGGGGCCTCCTTTGCTGCGGTTAGGGTTCAAATGTTTCTATATAAGGTTCTAGTTTACCCGCATGTGGCACACCGGGGGTGCCGCACTTGGACTTGCACCTTTGCACCACGAAGACGGATGTCGCACAAATGTCGGCACCTTGGACGACCGAGTGGTATCACGGTGCCGCAAACGGTCGATTTTTGGCGGCGAACGGTGCATATTTTGGAGGGGCACCGTCCTGCCCGGGATATGTAGTCAACCTTGATAAAACGTTTGCCCAGCTTGGGAGTATGAATGCCGTACAAGGGTCTTCAGGGATAGAAAAAACGTTTCATCATTGGCGGCTTTAGGTGAATAACTGACCAACCAGAACGGTAAAATAGTGTTTGTCTGAGCGTTGAGACGTTTAGACATCGCGCATTGTCATCGCCGGCAACGCGCAAACCGGTCCTAACGGAGCCAATTGGGTGCTCCGTTATATACGCAAGTCTAAGAGGGGCTTGTTTAGGAGGCACAGTATGGGACGTTTTACCAATCCTCGCGATCTGTACTTTGGTGAGGGCGCTCGCCACGAGGTGAAGAACCTCAAGGGCAAGAAGGCCATCATCGTTTCTGGCGGCAGCTCTATGCGCCGCGGCGGGTTCTTGCAGGACGTCGAGGCCGACCTCAAAGAGGCCGGCATGGAGGTCAAGCTTTTCGAGGGCGTCGAGTCCGATCCCTCCATCGAGACCGTCATGAAGGGCGCAGCCGCTATGCGCGACTTCGAGCCCGACTGGATTGTTGCTATCGGCGGCGGTTCGCCCATCGATGCTGCTAAGGCCATGTGGGTCTTCTACGAGTATCCCGAGGAGTCCTTCGACAACATCATCCAGCCGTTCAGCTTCCCCGAGCTGCGTCAGAAGGCTCACTTCTGCGCCATCTCCTCTACCTCCGGCACCGCTACCGAGGTCACCGCGTTCTCCGTCATTACCGACTACGCCAAGGGCATCAAGTACCCGCTGGCCGACTTCAACATCACCCCTGATGTCGCCATCGTCGACCCCGAGCTCACCTACACCATGCCCGCCAAGCTGTGCGCTCACACCGGTATGGATGCTCTGACCCACTGCATGGAGGCCTACGTTTCCACCTGCGCCTCTATGTTCACCGACGCCAACGCCCTGCACGGCATCCGCGAGATCGTCGAGTGGCTGCCCAAGTCCTATGCTGGCGACCATGAGGCCCGTCAGCACATGCACGAGGCTCAGTGCATCGCCGGTATCGCCTTCTCCTCGGGGCTGCTCGGCATCGTTCACTCCATGGCTCACAAGACCGGTGCAGCCTTCGAGAACGGCCACATCATCCACGGTGCTGCTAACGCCATGTACCTGGGCAAGGTCATCCAGTGGAACTCCAAGGATCCCCGTGCTGCCGAGCGTTATGCTTACGTGGCCAAGGAGATCCTGCACCTTCCCGGCGAGACCAACGAGGAGCTCATCGCTGCGCTCGTCCAGAAGATTCGCGACCTCAACGACCAGCTCAACATTCCGCAGTCCATCAAGGATTACGCGAATGGTGGCGTGAAGGTCGATGCCGAGAACCCGCAGATGGTTTCCGAGGAGGAGTTCCTCGCGAAGCTCCCCGAGATCGCCGCGAACGCCGAGCAGGACGCCTGCACGCCCGAGAACCCGCGTGAGACCAAGGCTGCCGACTTCGAGAAGATTCTCAAGGCCTGCTACTACGACACCGACATCGATTTCTAATCGACTCTTGTTATCGTAACGAGGGGCTCCGCACGTATCTGTACGGAGCCCCTTTCTTTTTTAGAGAATGGGATAAAAATGGCTGCAATTTTCAATAGCCCCAGCAAGTACATCCAGGGCCCGGACGAGCTGGCCAAGCTCGGTTCCTATGTCGAGCCGCTCGGCGCTAAGGCCCTCGTCATCGTGACGCCTTCGGGCAAGAAGCGCGTCGGTGCCAAGATTGAGGGCGGTTTTGCTGAGGCTAAGGCCGAGCTGCTGTTTGAGGACTTTAACGGCGAGTGCTCCAAGGGCGAGGTCGATCGCCTGGTTGCGCTCGCTCGCGACAACGGTTGCGACATCATCGTCGGTGTCGGTGGCGGCAAGATCCTCGACACCGCGAAGGCCGTCGCCTACTACCTGGAGTCCCCGGTTATCATTTGTCCCACCATCGCTTCGACCGACGCACCGTGCTCGGCGCTTTCGGTGCTCTACACCGACGACGGCCAGTTTGATAAATACCTCTTCCTTAAGGCAAACCCCAACATTGTCCTGATGGATACGACGGTTATCGCGGCGAGCCCGGTGCGCCTGACGGTTTCCGGTATGGGCGATGCGCTCGCAACCTACTTTGAGGCTCAGGCGACGCACGATGCCGACGGCGGCACCTGCGCTGGCGGCAAGGGCGGCATGGCCGGCCTGGCGCTCGCCAAGCTCTGCTATGAGACGCTCATGGCCGATGGCGTCAAGGCCAAGGTCGCGCTGGAGAAGGGTGCGCTGACGCCTGCCGTCGAGCATATCATTGAGGCCAATACGCTGCTTTCGGGCATTGGCTTTGAGAGCTCGGGCCTTGCTGCTGCTCATGCCATCCACAATGGCTTGACGATGCTGCCCGAGTGCCACGGCATGTATCACGGCGAGAAGGTCGCCTTTGGCACCATCGTCCAGCTGGTACTCGAGGATGCCCCGACTGAGAAACTCGAGGAAGTCTTGGGCTTCTGCATTGAGTTGGGCCTGCCGGTCACGATGAAGGAACTTGGCGTTGCCGAGCTTACGCGCGAGAAGGCCATGATTGTTGCCGAGGCCGCGTGCGCGCCCGATGACACCATGTGCAACATGCCGTTTGAGGTGACGCCTGAGATGGTCGCCAATGCCATCCTGGGTGCCGACGCACTGGGTCACTACTACCTTATGGATGAGTAAACTAAGGTAAGGAAGGGGCAAAGCCGGCAGATGGCTTTGCCCCTTTTTGCTATGGCGCAAAGTGGCCAGGTTAGTTTGCACCAATCGTTGTTTGATGAAGGGTGGATTCTCGTATGGCGCTTCCTATGGTTTACGGCGGTCCCGGCCGGTATGTTCAGGGGCCGGGCGAACTGTCGCGTCAAGGCAGGTATTTGTCATGGTTGGGCTGCGCTGCCTATGTCTTGTTTGACCAGGGCACCGAGGATCGGCTGTGCAAGCAGATCGTCGATGGATTTCTGGACGAAGATCTAAGCGAGCCTTTCTTTAAGATTTATGACGGTCCGTGTACGGAAGAGGCCGTTGTCGAAATGGCTAAGGAAGCCCAGGCCGAGTATTGCGACATGGTGGTGGGTATTGGCGGCGGCAAGATGCTCGATATCGCCAAGGCCGTTGCGTTTTATGCCGAGTTGCCGTTGTGCGTGTGCCCCACGGCGGCTTCGATGGACGGTCCGTGCAGCGCGATTTCCGATGCCGATCTGCAGGGTGTTGCAAATGCGATCTTTAGAAACGAGCGTAATATGGCCAACGAGCAGGCCAAGGTGACCAAACAAAAGCTCGTGCAGCTCATGTGCGAGGCATAGCTTGTCGCTTGATTGACCTTGTGCAATCGAGGCGGCGATAGGCCATAGACTATTTGCCTCAAAGATGCTCCGCGTGTAATTTGCCCGAGGCGTGGGCCGATAGCGTATCATTATCTCTTGCTTGTTTGCACTGCTCAGGGAGGGGCCGCGCATGGCGCAGGAACACGATCTGTTTGATGACATTATCGAGATCAGCAAGGGTTTCGACTTTCTTAAAAACCCGCTTGGCGGCGTGACCGATGCACTCGATCCATCGGCGCCGCAGTGGAATCCTGCCGACTACAAGGAGCGTCCGCGCGGTAACACCATTCCGTGCCTGACCTGCAAAAACGAAAAGAGCGGCTGCACCGCGTGCATGGACGTGTGCCCGGTCAACGCTATCGAGGTCGAGGAAGACTCCATCGAGATCCTCGACTCCTGTCGCAAGTGCGGCCTGTGCGCCGCTGCCTGTCCGACCGAGGCGATCATCTCGCCGCGCCTGGCGCCCAAAAACCTGTATGACGATATCGTCTCTGCTGCTACGAGCCACGAGACCGCCTACGTCACCTGCACGCGCGCCCTCAAGCGCATGCCGCGCGAAAACGAGGTCGTCGTTGCCTGCGTGGGCGATATTACGGCCGAGACCTGGTTCTCGGTACTGGCGGACTATCCCAACGTGAGTGTGTACCTGCCGTTGGGTGTGTGCGACAAATGCCGCAACACCGGCGGTGAGGACATTCTGGGCGAGGCGATTGCGAAGGCCGAGGAGTGGTCTGGCACGGGTATGGGCTTGGAGGTCGACCCCAAGAGCCTCAAGTGCCATAAGCTTCGCGAGTACGAACGCAAGGAGTACATGGAAAAGATTGCCCGCGCCACGGGCCTGACGGTGACCAAGCTCAATCCGGCGACGGCGGCGCTGGCCTCGGTGACGCAAAAGCTCAAGGCCCATCGCCATCAGATTACCCAACTGGAGCGCACGCTCAACACCATGTGCGGCACCACGACGACCAAGCGTCGCCGTTCGCTCACCCATGGGCGGCAGCTGGTGCTCTCGACACTGCAGAACCATCCCGAGCTTGCCCAGAATATGCAGGTGAGCACGCCGGAGTGCGATTTTGACAAGTGCACGTCGTGCGGCGAGTGCGTCAACGTGTGCCCCACGTTTGCCTGCGATTTGGTGGGAAGCGGTCGCTTTGCACTGGAGTCCACGTATTGCTTAGGTTGCGGAGCCTGCGTCAAGGTGTGCCCCGAGCATGCGCTTAAGTTGGTTGAGCAAGATGCATCCAACCTGGTCGTCGTCGATCCCGAGGCCGAGGAAAAGGCCGCCCAGAAGGCGAAGGCTCACGAAGAAGCTGAGAAGGTTAAGGCTGAGGCAAAGGCCAAGCTTGACAAGATGCTCGACCAGGTGGAGAAGCTCGCGGACTAGCTAAAAGAGCGTAAATGATGGCCGGTGGGACAGGTACTGCCCCGCCGGCCAAAAAAGTTGCGGTGGAATAGTTCCTGTTTTGCCCTTAAGCTGGCCATTCTAGGAACTATTCCACCGCAACTAATAGATGGTTAGCTCATACTGCTCTGATGGGTCTCGCTGCCGTTATTGCGGCGGGTGACCGTTTCGTGGAGTAAAAAGAAGCTGGGAACCTGCTTTGTCTCGGTGTATTCCATAAGGATACCGTCGGCGTTGTAGGTCTGCCCGCGTACAACGGCGAGTGCGTTAAAGTCATCGAGATCGAGCACGCGTGCATCCTCGGGCGTGGGATGCTCAATCGTTACATCGCGTTTGCCCGTGGCAATCTTAATGCCAAGGTCTTCTTCGAGGTAACGATAGATCGAGTCGTTGACAATCTCGGGTGTCAGCTCCGGTACCTGTGAGCTTAGGTAATAGGAGTCGTCGGAGCACACGGCCCGTCCGTCTGCATAACGGATGCGTTTGGCACGCGTGAGCTCACAGCCTTCAGGAAACCCCGTAATCTTGGAGAGCGCCTTGTTGCAGACGAGGAGCTCAAAGACAGTGGTAACCGTTTTGAGCTCAAAGCCTCGGCTGGCTGCGATTTCCTTAAAGGTCTCGAGTCCGCCGCCACCACGATTCGTCTCGTCACTGATGTTGCGAATGACGCGCATGCCTTTGCCTTGCTGGGGGAGCACGTAGCCATCTGCCGCAAGCATCGAGATGGCGCGACGGACCGTCATGCGCGAACAGTCAAACAGCTGCGTGAGCTCAGTCTCCGAAGGCAGATAACTCTGATAGGCGTATGTGCCGTCGTCAATCGACTGCTTCACGTTGTCATAAATAGTTTGGAAGATGGCTCGCGCCATGACGGTCTCCTAGAGCTGGGTGCGCGAGCGGTGGATGAGGGCCGCCCGCGCAGGTGTCAAGCGATTTACTTGCTGGGGTCGATTATATATTTGCCCATGGCACGCAGGGCCGGGTCTGACAGGATGGCGCCGAGTTCGTCGAGGGAAGCCACCTTGGCGACCATCGAGGATACGTCGAGCCTGCCAGAGTCGATGAGCTCGAGCGCGCGACGCTGTGTGTAAGGGTTGATGTAGGACGAGGTGAGCACGAGCTCCTTCTGGAAGACCTCGAAGGGCTTGACGGTGATTGTCTCATCGGGCTTGGTGAGGCCGAACATCATGACCGTAGCCTTGTGGCCGGCGATCTGGATGGCCTGCTCGATGGTGACGGGCTTGCCGACGCATTCGATTACAACGTCGACGTTGCCGACGCCCTCCTGCTTCAGGCGGGCCGGGACGTCCTCGTGGATGGAATCAATTGCCAGGTCGGCGCCGAGTTTGAGCGCAACCTCGCGCTTGCCTTCGACAGGCTCAAGCAAGACAACCTTGGTGGCGCCGGCGTTTTTGGCGAGCTGCATCATGAGCAGACCGATCATGCCACCGCCGATAACGACAACTGTGCTGCCGGGCTTGATGTTGCACATATCGATGCCGTGCAGGCAGCAGGCGACGGGTTCGGTCATAGCACCCTGCTCAAAGCTGGTGTGATCGCCCAACTTGTAGACTTGCTGCATATCGACGGAGCAGTACTCGGCAAAGCCGCCGTTAACGGTGGTGCCGTAACCGGTCATATGCTCGCAGTAGTGGTTGATTCCGTCGCGGCAGGGTTCGCAGCAGCCGCAGGGATGGTTTGGGTCGATGCACACGCGATCGCCTGGTTTAAAGCCAGCGACGTCGCTGCCCACGGCCTCGACAACGCCCGCAAACTCATGACCAAGGATCGTGGGCGGGGTAACGTCGGCTGCACCCTTGTCGCCTTCATAGATATGCACGTCGGTACCGCAGACGCCGCAAGCTTTGACGTTGATCAGGACGTCGCGCCTGCCCACGGCCGGCTTTGCCGATTCCTCGACTCTGAGGTCGTGCTTTCCATAGAAGACCGCGCTTTTCATGGTGACTCCTTAACGTGGCGGTGAATGTTGTAATGAAGTATAGGCATGTCTATAGATATAGACAAGCACATCTAGACAAGTAGAAAAGAAATTTAAAATGCAGCCATCAGCTATGTCAGATTTAGCAGGCGAAATACTGGACATATACCGTTTACGGCCAATAATCGACCGTTTACCGACCGTAGTCTTTACGCTAACTTGTCTAGATAAGTCATGTGATAAAACGTAAGTGCAAGAAGTCAGGGAAGCGGGCCCACCCGTCCTATTGCACGAGGTACACGCAAACGGCGCGTCTGCGGTCTCGAGTGAAGCCAAAACCGCAGCGCTCCGAATGAAGAGAGGGGGATTCCCCGTCATGATGCAAAAGATACAACGTTTCGGCGGTGCAATGTACACGCCTGCAATTCTTTTCGCATTTTCCGGAATCGTCGTCGGCCTGGGTACGTTGTTTACCACCGAGGCGATCTTTGGCGAGATGGCCACAGCGGGTCATCTTTGGTTTGATTGCTGGAATGTGCTGCTCCAGGGTGGTTGGACGCTCTTTAACCAGATGCCGTTGCTGTTTTGCGTAGCGTTGCCAATCTCGCTCGCGAACAAGCAGAACGCTCGCTGCTGCATGGAGGCTTTGGCCATCTACCTTACCTTCAACTACTTTGTAAGCACAATCTTGGGGCAGTGGGGCCCTGTCTTTGGGGTCGACTACTCTGTCGAGGCGGGCAGCGGTACTGGTCTTGCCACTATCGCAAGCATCAAAACGCTTGACATGGGCATCATGGGCGCGCTTATCATTTCTGGTATCGCCACGATGCTTCACAACAAGTACTTCGACACCGAACTTCCTGAGTGGCTGGGCGTGTTCTCGGGTTCCGTGTTCATCTATATGATCGGTTTCTTCGTTATGGTTCCGGTCGCTCTTATCGCCTGCCTGGTGTGGCCGCATGTTCAGGCTGCTATCTCTGCCTTCCAGGGATTCATCCTTTCCGCCGGTACGTTTGGCGTGGGTGTCTTTGCTTTCTTCGAGCGCGTGCTGATCCCTACAGGCCTGCACCACTTTATCTATACGCCGTTCTATTACGACAACGCGGCGGTCAACGGCGGCATCTTTGCTGCTTGGGCCAACATCCTGCCCCAACTGGCTGCCGATCCGAGCATTGCTCTTAAGGATGCCGCACCCTGGGCTGCCTATACCTGCCCTGGTTGGACTAAGGTCTTCGGCTCGCTTGGCGTCGCCATTGCGTTTTATATGACCGCCAAACCCGAGCGCAGGCAGCGCGTCAAGGCTCTGCTGATCCCGGTCACCCTTACCGCTATGCTTTGCGGTATCACCGAGCCGCTTGACTTCACCTTCCTGTTCATCGCGCCCGGCCTGTTCGTCGTCCACTGCGTGCTTGGAGCGCTTGGCTGCATGGCTCAAAACCTCCTTGGCGTCGTGGGTATCTTCGACGGCGGCATCATCTCGATGCTCTCGTGGGACTGGCTGCCCCTTTGGGCCGCACACGGTCTGCAGTACGCCATCTCCATCCTTGTCGGTCTGTGCTTTACCGCTCTTTGGGTTGTGGTCTTCCGTTTCCTGATCGTCAAGTTCGACTTTAAGACCCCCGGTCGCGAGGATGACGATGTTGAGGTCGAGCTCAAGTCCAAGGCCGACTACAAGCAAAAGCAGGGCGGTGCTGCTGCTGGCAAATCGGTCGCCCAGAGTAAAGACGATGAGCGCTTGGTGCTTGCCGAGAACATCCTCGATCTGCTCGGTGGCGCGGATAACATCATCGATGTAACTAACTGCGCTACCCGTCTGCGCGTTAACGTCAAGGACAAGAGCGTCGTTGCACCCGAGGCTTCCTTCAAGGCGATCGGTACGCATGGCTTGGTGGTCCAAGGTCAGTCAATCCAGGTCATCATCGGCCTTACCGTCCCGCAGGTTCGCGAGAAGTTCGAGAGTCTTCTGAAGTTCGAGAGTCTTCTGTAAACCATCGTCCATCGAAACAATCGGCCTTGCAGAGCCGGTATGCACCGCAAGGCCGATTCTAGAGATAAAAAACTCCACTTCTAGGTAACAATTCCAAACCGTACAGGCCGCGTGCGGGGATGGATTGAGCAAGCGGCCAGAATGAGGAGGACATCATGTCCAAGAAAAACTATGCCGTGACCATTGCCGGCGGTGGCTCTACCTTCACTCCGGGCATCGCTCTGATGCTGCTTGAGGAGCGCGACCGCTTCCCGGTCAACAAGGTGACCTTCTACGACAACAACGCCGAGCGCCAGGAGACCGTGGCCAAGGCCTGCGAGATCTACTTCCACGAGAACGCCCCCGAGGTTGAGTTCAACTACACCACCGACCCCGAAACCGCTTTTACCGGTACTGACTTCGTCCTCGCTCACATCCGCGTTGGCCTGTACGCTATGCGCGAGCTCGACGAGAAGATTCCTCTCAAGTACGGCTGCGTTGGCCAAGAGACCTGCGGTGCCGGCGGTATCGCCTACGGCATGCGCTCCATCGGTGGTGTCATCGAGATCCTCGACTACATGGAGAAGTACAGCCCCAACGCCTGGATGCTCAACTACTCCAACCCCGCGGCCATCGTCGCCGAGGCCTGCCGCGTGCTGCGCCCCAACAGCCGCATCATCAACATCTGCGACATGCCTATCGACCTTATGGATAAGATGAGCCGTATGTGCGGCATCAAGGATCGTCGCGAGCTGCAGTATAGCTACTACGGCCTCAACCACTTTGGTTGGTGGAGCAAGATCTACGACAAGGACGGCAACGACCTCATGCCGCAGATTAAGGAGCACATGGCTAAGAACGGCTACCTGGACGGCATCGAGCACGAGGCCGGTAAGGAGCAGCATGTCGAGGAGAGCTGGATTCACACCTTCGGCAAGGCCAAGGATGTCTATGCTGTCGATCCCGAGACGATTCCCAATACCTACCTCAAGTATTACCTGTACCCGGACTATGTCGTCGAGACGTCTGACCCCAACTACACTCGCGCCAATGAGGTTATGGACGGCCGCGAGAAGAAGGTCTTTGGCGCTTGCCGCGACATCATCGCCAAGGGTACTGCCAAGGACGGCGGCTTTGAGCCAGATGTACATGCCAACTACATCGTCGACCTTGCCTGCGCACTGGCCGAGAACACGCTCGAGCGCTTCCTGCTGATCGTCCCCAACGATGGCGCTGTGCCCAACTTCGACCCGACGGCCATGGTCGAGGTGCCTTGCATCGTCGGTTCCAACGGCTTTGAGAAGATCTGCCAGGGCCCGATCCCGCAGTTCCAGAAGGGCCTGATGGAGCAGCAGGTTTCCGTCGAGAAGCTCGTTGTCCAGGCTTGGGTCGAGGGCAGCTATCAGAAGCTCTGGCAGGCACTCACGCTCTCCAAGACCATTCCTTCGGCGAGCGTTGCTAAGCAGATCCTGGACGAGCTCATCGAGGCCAACAAGGATTTCTGGCCCGAGCTTAAGTAAGGACTACTGTCTCGAACCCTCACGCATCTCTGCTTCATTTGCGCCGCCGCGGTGTCCGGATTCGCCCGGATGCTGCGGCGGCGCTATACTTATACGGTTTGAAGTACCTGTACCAAAAGGAGCTGTCGTGTCCCTTTCCATCGGTATCGTGGGCCTGCCCAACGTGGGCAAGTCGACGCTGTTCACCGCGCTTACCAAAAAGACCGGCCTTGCCGCCAACTACCCGTTTGCCACGATTGACCCCAACGTGGGTATCGTCGATGTGCCCGATAGCCGCCTGCAAAAGCTCGCCGACATCGTTAACCCCGGCCGCATTGTGCCGGCTACGGTCGAGTTTGTCGACATTGCAGGTCTGGTGAAGGGCGCTAACGAGGGCGAGGGCCTGGGCAACCAGTTCCTGGCAAACATCCGCGAGACCGATGCCATCTGCGAGGTCGTGCGCTACTTTAAGGACCCCAACGTTATGCGCGAGGTGGGCCGCACGGGCGAGTTCGTCGATCCCGCCGGCGATGCCGACACCATCATGACCGAGCTCATCCTGGCCGACATGGGCACCCTTGAGAAGCAGCTGCCCAAGCTCGAGAAGGAGGCCAAGCGCGACAAGGAGCTCATGCCCAAGTTTGAGGTCGCTAAGCGCCTGCTTGCCTGGCTCAACGAGGGCAAGCGCGCCGCATCCATGGAGATGACCGATGAGGAGCGTGCCGCCGCCAAGGGCCTGTTCCTGCTCACCATGAAGCCCATCCTATATGTGGCCAACGTAGACGAGGACATGCTCAACGAGGACCTGGCGCCCATCGATGGCGTCAAGCCGCTGCCTATCTGCGCCAAGATCGAGGCCGAGCTTTCCGAGCTCGATCCCGAGGACGCTGCCGACTACCTGGAGAGCCTGGGCCTGGAACAGCCCGGCCTGGACGTGCTCGCTCAGGCTGCCTACAAGCTGCTCGGCCTGCAGTCGTTCTTTACGGCCGGCGAGATGGAGGTCAAGGCCTGGACGGTTCGTCAGGGCGCGACCGCCCCGCAGGCCGCCGGTGTCATCCACACCGATTTTGAGCGCGGCTTTATTAAGGCCGAGGTCATTGGCTACGACGACTACATCGAGCTCGGCGGCGAGCAGGGCGCCAAGGCCGCCGGCAAGCTGCGTATTGAGGGCAAGGACTATGTCATGGCCGATGGCGACGTCGTGCACTTCCGCTTTAACGTGTAAGGACGACGCGCATGTTTAAATATGGCAAAAAAGCCGGCTACATGGGTATTGCGCTGCTCGTGCTTGCAGTGCTTCCGCTGGTGGTAGCGGCGTTTGTGATCCCCAACATTGGCCCCGAGGTGGCAACGAAGTTTAATGCCGCCGGCGAGGCGACGCGCTGGGGCAAGAGCTATGAGTTGCTGGCACTGCCGGTGCTCAACCTGCTGCTGAGCGTGGCGACGTACTTTACGGCAGGACGCCAGGCTAAAAACAATGATGACTCCGCCGCCATGGCGCGCATCGTGTGCGAGCGCTACCTGCGCAACGGCTGTATCACGGGCGTGTTCCTCAACGTGGTTAACGTTTACTTTATGTACTCGGCGATTACCGGAACGGGCTTTGGCCTTGGTTTCTAGCTTGTCCTTTTAGGCAACGAGCCTGCACATATATTCAATGGCTGCTGCGAGGCCGCCGCTCGATCGTGGTTTAAAGACCATATCGGCGGCGGTCTCGTTTTCGTATCCGGCACCGCGAAGGGCGAGTGCGATGCCGGCTTCCAGGAGAAGGGGCAGACCGCGTTGACTGGTTGCGATTACGGCAGCCTGATTGAGCGAGCAGCTGTGCGCTTGGCATTGGATGGCAAGTTCACCTTGCGCCGGGCAGGGGACCAGAACGGCGGCGATGCGACTTGATAGCAATGCAAATGCTGTGCGCTCATCGGGCGAAAGGCATTCTGCTTCAACGACGACGAGCTTGGGCGGTGCGCTGTTTGTGCGAAGCGTGGCTCGGTACATGCGGACCGAAGAACCCGACATAGAAAACTCCTGTGTATTCGGCAAAACGTAAACTATAGTTTACGTTTATGTTCGGCTCCATTTCAAACTCGGCTGCATGGACGAACGTGCGAAACAGATTCTTGGCAGGCGGGTCGAAGAGACACGCAGGGACCTTGGTATCTCCAAGGTCGATTTTTGTGTGGCGACAGGAATCAGCCGACCCTACCTCGACCGAATCGAAGATGGGACGGCAAATTTCACGCTCAAGGTTCTATTTAAGATCGCGCCCGCACTCGGCATGACGGTGTCAGAGCTTCTCGAGGGTATCGAATAGGGCGTTCCCCCGTTGTATTTGACGCTCTTTGGGCGGGTCCCCCTGGTTGCGATGTGCAAAATCGCGAGTATTCAGCACCTGTTCAGCCGTAGATGGTTGCTCGGGCGGCTGGCTTTGCCTTTTTGACAATAGTTAATCCACATGCTTAATAAAAATGTGGAATAAATATTTACTAGACGGCCTCTTCGCCCTAAAAGTTCGTCTAGCAATCGGCCGATTCTATGTCTCCGGCGGAGAAATTGCAGAATACTCCGATTTTTGCACGGCCCGAGGGGGACTACCTGTCGTTTGGGGCTGCGATAAGCGGAACTGCCTTAGGGATTACGCCATCGGGATGCGGTCGTGGTTGACTTGGCTGTAGAACAGGCGCTGAATCTCGGCCGCATCACGTGACTGGCCGAGTGCCCACATGGTTTTGGCCACGAGCGTCTCGGTGGTCATGTCATCGCCGCGCAGAATGCCCGGATGATCGGCGTAAGCGCGGCCGACCTCATAAACGCCCAGATCGAGGCCCTCTTCGGGGACCTGCGTGGTCATAACGACGGTGCGACCCGAATCGACCCAGCGGAAAATTGCCTCCTGGAATGACTCGCCGGACTCGCCAAACTCGGGGATACCGCCAATGCCAAAGGTTTCAAGGATTACAGCATCGTAGCTATCGGCAAGGGCGTCGAGGATGCCCGGGTTTACGCCGGGCGTAAGCTTGAGTACAAATACGCGCGGGTCGATGCTGTCGTAGAAACGCACCGGGTATTCGCTCTGATGCGTGCCGTGAAGCCCGTTGCGCACGATGCGGTCGTTGCGGATGTAGGCAATGGGCGGATAGTTGACGCTAATGAATGCGTTAAAGCTCATGGTGCGCTGCTTGCGGGCGCGCGTGCCGGCAATGGCTACGCCGCCAAACACAATCGACACATCGTGCGAATGCTCGTCGAGCGCATAGAGCAGGCTCTGGTACAGATTGAGCTTGGCATCGGTAAAGGGATTGCCCATGGGCTTTTGCGAGCCGGTGAGCACGATGGGCTTGGGGCTGTCCTGAATCAGATAGGAAAGCGCCGCCGCGGTGTAGCTCATGGTGTCGGTGCCGTGCAGGACCACAAACCCGTCGTGGTCGGCATAGCCCTCGACGATGACGTCGCGGATACGCATCCAGTCGCTCGGGCGCATATTGGTGCTGTCGATATTCATGGGCTGCACCACGTCGAGCTCGCAGAGGCCCGAGATCTCGGGGACGCTCTGGGCGAGCTCCTCACCGGTCAGGGCGGGGGAGAGGCCGTTGCCGTCCTCGGTCGATGCGATGGTGCCGCCCGTGGCGATGAGAAGGATGCGCTTCATGCTGGTATTCCTATCGTATTTGCCGCCGCAGAGGCGGAGTCGTTCGGCAGTATTGTGGCACAGGGCAACGAATGTTCAAACGTATTACATCATCTGTAACGTCTGGTAACACTTCAATTGCCGTCAAATAGGGGCCCGGGTCGTGCGTTTGCCGTGCGCTGATGGCTGCGAGCGACGAGAAACCCCATATAACGTGTACACTATGAAGGCTATTTTCGTTCATTCATGCGGGTGGGCACCGGCTCCCCGCCAACAAGAGGGGGAAACCATGGATCAAAAGGCTTCCGCAAAGGTCCTCGTACTCGACTTTGGTGCGCAGTACGGTCAGCTCATTGCCCGTCGCGTCCGCGACCTCAACGTGTATTCCGAGATCGTCCCCTGCGACATCTCGGCCGACGAGATTCGCGAGATGAACGCCTCTGCGCTCATCCTTTCCGGCGGCCCGGCTTCCGTGTATGCCGAGGACGCTCCGTCCATCGATCCTGCCATCTTTGACCTGGGCCTTCCCGTCCTGGGCTTTTGCTACGGCCATCAGATCACGGCCGTGACGCTCGGCGGCAAGGTCGGCCACTCCGAGGTGGGCGAGTACGGCCGTGCCACCATCACGCGCACGGCCGGCGCCAAGCTCTTTAACTCCACGCCCATGGAGCAGACCGTGTGGATGAGCCACCGCGACGCCGTGTCCGAGGTGCCCGAGGGCTTTACCGTTACCGCCAGCACCGACGTGTGCCCGGTTGCCGCCATGGAGTGCGTCGAGCGCAAGATTTTCACCACGCAGTTCCACCCCGAGGTCAAGCACTCCGAGTACGGTCAGCAGCTGCTGAGCAACTTCCTGTTTGAGATCTGCGGCCTGGAGCCCAACTGGAGTATGGACAACCTGGTCGAGACCATGACGGCCGAGTTCCGCGAGAAGGTCGGCGACGACCGCGTGATTCTGGCCCTGTCCGGTGGCGTCGACTCCTCCGTCGTGGCTGCGCTGGGCGCTCGCGCCGTGGGCAAGCAGATGACCTGCGTGTTCATCAACCACGGTCTGCTGCGCAAGGGCGAGCCCGAGCAGGTGGAGGAGGTCTTCACCAAGCAGTTCGATGTCGACTTTATCCACGTCCACGCCGAGGACCGCTATGCCGAGCTTCTGGCCGGCGTGACCGAGCCCGAGGAGAAGCGCCGCATCATCGGTACGCAGTTCTGGAAAGAGTTCTTCGCCGTGGCGCAGCAGCTCGAGACCGATGGCAAGCCGGTTAAGTATCTGGCTCAGGGCACCATCTACCCCGACATCATCGAGTCCGGCGCTCGCAAGACGGGCGGTAAGACGGCCACCATCAAGAGCCATCACAACCTGATTCCGTTTCCCGAGGGCGTGCACTTCGACCTCATTGAGCCGCTCGACCATTTCTTTAAGGACGAGGTCCGCGCGCTTGGTCTGGCGCTGGGCCTGCCGGGTCACATCGTGTTCCGTCAGCCTTTCCCGGGTCCGGGTCTGGCCATCCGCATCATCGGTGCGGTCGACAAGGAGAAGCTCGAGATCCTCAAGAACGCCGACGCCATCGTGCGCGAGGAGCTCGACGCCTACAACCAGCGTCTGTTTGAGCAGACCGGCGAGCGCAACTCCGAGCACAGCTGCTGGCAGTATTTCGCGGTCCTGCCTGACATCAAGTCCGTTGGCGTTATGGGCGACGAGCGCACTTATCAGCGCCCGATCATCCTGCGTGCCGTCGAGTCCAGCGATGCTATGACCGCCGACTGGGCCAAGCTGCCCTACGACGTGCTGGCCCGCATCTCCGGCCGCATCGTGGCCGAGGTTCCCGGCGCCAACCGCGTGTGCTACGACATCACGTCCAAGCCGCCCGCGACCATCGAGTGGGAGTAGGACGACAGGGTTCTGACCTGCGATTTTGAGTGCCGCACTATGCCGCTGAGTTTCGTTTCGTACGAGAGTCATGACAAAGCCACCAGCGACGGAGATGAGTAAAAGCTATTAAAGAGCCTCCGTTCCCTGCGTTGGGACGGAGGCTCTTTCTTTGCCGTTTTACTCCCTTGTCTCCGTTCGGGGATTATTTCTTGCTCATTTAGGGCTATTCGCGCTGAAAGATTTTGACTAGCTTGGTGTCCTTTATTTCGTAGACAATGTCTGCGACGTTCTCGACCAGCCTCTTATCGTGGGAGACGAACACTATCGTT
>CATYUU010000040.1:0-18625 GCA_958413455.1 uncultured Collinsella sp.
ATCGATGCACTGGCCACCGACCCGGCCGATCCGTCGCGCGCACTGGTCATCGACTACAAGACGGGTGGCACGCCGGATGAGACGCCGGACCAGCTGCTCGAGAAGCACGCCCTGCAGGCGCGCGTCTACGCCGACGTGTTGCACAAAGCGGGCGTTGAGACGGTGACGGTCAAGTTCGTCCGCGTGGAGCAGGCGAATCCAACCATCTTCGTCGAACCCGCCGAACCTCAAGTAGTCACCTACAATCTCTAGCCCTCAGATAGCTTGCGGTGGAATAGTTCCTGTATTGCGGCCCAGGTGGCCCAAGCGGGAACTATTCCACCGCAACTGCAAGAGGAGCCGTGTGGGTTTGGCTAGGTTCGGGTGCCGTCCGCGCCGTGCGGTAAAATCGTTCAGTCAGAACACGAACCCGCATCGGAGCTCATCACATGGCATTCGTCCATCTGCACAATCACACTGTTTTTTCCATGCTCGACGGCGCAACCCGTATCCAGGATATGGTCAACCGTGCCGTTGAGCTGGGCATGCCCGCCGTGGCCATTACCGACCACGGCTACATGTATGGCGTGCCCGATCTGGCGCTGGCCTGCGACGCCGTCAACCACAACACGCCCGAGTACAAAACCTGGAGCCACGACAAGGCCTTCTTGGAAAAGGATCGCCGCGACGAGCTGGTGGAGCCCGATCCCGAGGAAAACCCGCGCGAGCATGCCCAGTATGTGAAAGACATGGCCATGTGGGATGAGAAGGGCAACATCGACGAGCTCAAGCCGCCTCTGGTCATCAAGCCCATCTTTGGCTGCGAGGTTTACTTTACGCCGGACGAGACGCTCGCCCGCGACCATAAGCCCGAGCTCTACCACATGATCCTTCTGGCCAAGGACCAGGAGGGCTACGTCAACCTGATGCAGACGGTCTCCGAGGCCGCCGTGCAGGGCTTTTACTACAAGCCGCGCGTGACGCTCGACAACCTGCGCCGCCATGCCAAGGGCATGATCTGCACCAGCGCCTGCATTGCGGGCATCATCCCCAAATACATCGACTGCGGCGACATGGAAGGCGCCATCAAATGGGCCGAGACCTTCCGCGACACCTTCGACCCCGGTGACTTTTACATCGAGATCCAGGAACACGGCATTACCACCGATAACGGCCTGACCGACGAGCAGATGGATCGCACGCTCATCGACATCGCCAAACAGGTGGGCGTCAAGGTCATCGCCACTAACGACTTCCACTATCTGCGCCGCGAGGACGCGCCGGTGCAGGACGTCATCATGTGCATCGGCATGAACGCCAAGGTCGACGACCCCAACCGCATGCGCATGACCGGCTCGGAGTTCTACATGAAGACCGAGGAGGAGATGCGGGCAATGTTCCCGTATTGCCCCGAGGCCTGCGACAACACGCTCGAGATCGCCGACAAGTGCTACGTTGAGCTGGACTGGGACTCCATCATCCTGCCGCGTTTCCCGCTGCTCGACCCCGGCGAGACGCACGAGAGCCAGTTCCGTCGCGAGTGCGAGAAGGGCCTGCGCCAGCACTACGGCGAGGATTGGGCGACGCGCGAGATCAACGGCGTCAACATCAAGGACCGTTTCGAATACGAATACAAGGTAATCTGCGACAAGGGCTTTGCCGCGTACTTCCTGATCGTCGCGGAGTACGTCCAATGGGCAAAGGACAACGGCATCGGTGTCGGCCCCGGCCGCGGTTCCGCTGCAGGCGCTATCGTCGCCTACGCCATGAACATCACCGCGTTCGACCCGCTCGAGAACGGCCTGATGTTCGAGAGGTTCTTGTCCCCGCAGCGTACCGAGATGCCCGATATCGATATGGACTTCGACGATGAGCGTCGCCTCGAGGTTGTGGAGCACGTGCGTCAGCTCTACGGCCCCGAGAAGGTCACGCACGTCATCACGTATTCGACCATCAAGGCCAAGCAGGCCATCAACGACTCCGCGCGCGTGCTCGATTACCCCGTGTACATGGGCCAGCGCCTCTCCAAGATGATCTCGAGCGACCCCAAGTGCAAGCTCAAGTGCGTCCTGCACAAGACCGAGGGCAAAGAGGATTGGTACAACCCCGATTTCGAGGAAGCGTACCGCAAGGACGACGACGCCCGCCGCATCATCGACACGGCGCTCTCAATCGAGGGCCTCACCCGTGGCGAGGGCGTGCACGCGTGCGCCGTTCTGATTTGCCGCGACCCCGTCAACGAGCATGTGCCCACCAAGCTCGACACCAAGGGCGGCGTCGAGATTACCCAGTACGAGGGCCATACCGTTGCCGACATGGGCCTGCTCAAGATGGACTTCCTGGGCCTGCGCACGCTGACGGTTATCTCCAAGGCCAAGGCAAACATCAAGAAGAACTTCGGTATCGACATCAAAGAGGAAGAGATTCCCTTTGACGATCCCGAGATCTTTAAGCTCATGGGCTCCGGCCACACCGCCGGCGTCTTCCAGGTCGAGTCCGCCGGCATGACGGCCACGATCAAGAACATGAAGCCCACCGAGTACAAGCACGTCGTGGCATTGATCGCCCTGTACCGCCCGGGCCCGTTGGGCGCCGGCATGGTCTCGTCCTACATCAACCGCATGAACGGCAAGGAGCCGGCCGTCTCCTACGACGACCGTCTGGACGACATCCTGGGCGAAACCTACGGCACCATGGTCTACCAGGAGCAGGTTATGCTCATCTCCGTCGAGATGTGCGGCTTCTCCAAGGGCGAATCGGACTCGCGTATCCGTAAGCCCGTGGCCAAGAAAAAGATCAAGCTGCTCACGTCGACGGTGCTCCACTGGGAGGATGGCTCGGACGAGACCACCTACGACCACTGGATGAACGGCGCTATCAAGAACAACTACACGCGCGAGGTCGCCCAGAAGATTTGGGACGATGTTCTCGAGTTCGCATCTTACGCCTTTAACAAGTCGCACTCCGCCGGCTACGCCATTCTGGTTATGCAGACGGCCTGGCTCAAGGCGCACTATCCGCATGAGTACATGGCGGCCGTTCTGACGTCCTATACGGGCAAGACCGACAAGATCGTGCACTACGTCTCGGCATGCCGTCACGACGGCATCCCCGTGCTTTCGCCAGATGTCAACGAGTCCGGTACCGAGTTCACGGCTACCAAGGAGGGCGTGCGCTTTGGTCTGGCCGGCATCCGCGGCGTGGGCACCGGCGTGGCGCAGGCGATTATCGCCGAGCGCGAGGCGGGCGGTCCGTTTAAGACGCTGCACGACTTTGTCGAGCGTGTGGACTCGAGCCAGGCCAACCGTCGCGTGATCGAATCGCTCATCAAGGCAGGCGCCTTCGACTCCACGGGGTATCCGCGTCGCCAGATGATGCACTTTGTGGACAAGAACAACCCCGAGAACATCATCGATGCCGCAGTAAAGCGCCAGAAGGATCGTGCGAGCGGTCAGACGTCGTTCTTCGACATGTTCGGCGACGTTGAGGGCTCGGGCTTTGAGGTGAGCGTGCCCGATCCGGATGGCCAGGAATGGGACCGCCACCTTAAGTTGAGCCAGGAGAAGGAGGTTCTGGGCATCTATGTCTCGGACCACCCGCTGCGCCCGTTTGAGTATGCGCTCAGTAAGGCGCGCGACTTCTCGTTCTCGCAGATCGACACCGGCTACGAAGTGCAGAACCCCACGGGCGGCACCATCAACCAGGAGATTCCCGAGGGCAAAGCGCTGTGGTGGGCCGGCATGGTCTCGAGCGTGTCCAAGCGCGTGACCAAAAACGGCGACCCCATGGGCATCGTGCAGCTTGAGGACATGGAAGGCGAGGCCACCGTCGTGGTGTTCCCCAAGACCTACAAGGAGGCCGAGGGGTATCTGTACGGCGAGGTCGATCCCGAGACCGGCGTGCAGCTGTCCGACGCGTTTGTGCGCATTAAGGGCAAACTCGAGCGCTCTGACCGCGGCGACCAGATCATCGCGCAGGAGATCGTGCCGCTCGAGCTCAACGAGGAGAGCAACAAGCCCAAGGTGTTTGAAGTCATGGTGCCCAACAGCCGCTTTAGCCAGGGCAACATGGCGCGTCTTGCCACGGTGCTCACCACCAACCCGGGCGGCGACCGCGTGGAGATCTTTATCGAGCAGGTGGACGGGCGCGTGCTGCGCGCCGAGGTACCTGCTAAGGTCAACGCGCGCTCGATTCCGCTGCTGGCCGAGGCCAAGGCCATCGTGGGTAACCAGGGCCGCGTGACGGTGATCTAAGGGCGACCTTGCTGGTCCGCGTGAGATTGGAGGAAGTGATGGCACAGGGGACGTTTGTGCAGGCGCTCCGGAAAGAGGCGGCGCTGAGCGGTACCTTTATGAAGGGCCGCTCGCTCATGCTCAACGGCGCCGTGCTGTCGATTGAGGACAGCGGCTCGCGCTTCTCCAAAAACGTGACGGTTGAGGGCTCGGTGCGCGGCTCGCGCGGCGATCTGTACAAGACGCACGTGGCGCTCGACATGGACGAGCACGAGGTGATCGACTACGACTGCGATTGCCCCGCTGCCTATCGCTACCCCGGCATGTGCAAGCACACCATCGCCACGGCGCTGGCGTACCTGGACGCCAGCGGCATTGAGCCTGTTGAGGGGCTGCGCACACCGGTTCGCACGTTTACGGCGCAGCCGAAACAGCCCGCGCGCCCCGCGCCCAAAGCGCCGGCCGTCAATCCCAACTTTCCCTTCCCGGCGCCCGTCCCCACGAGCCCCAGCCTCATGGCGGCGCTCTCCGATCTTTCGGACGCGCGCATGGATGAGCTGGCGAGCATGCGCCGCAAGCTTGCCGGTGCCGTTGATCCCGACGCCCCCAAAGCGGCATTGGAGCCCTCGTTGGTGCCGTACTACAATCCGCTGTTCGCCGACCGCTTTAGCTGGGCGCTCGAGTTCCGCATTCGCTGCGGTTCGGTGTCCTATGTGGTCAAGGATATCGACGGCATGGCCGACGCCTATGTTCGAGGCGGCACCTTCTCGTACGGCAAGAAGCTCACGTTTGTCCATACGCCCGAAGCCTTCGAAGACGTGTCGACAAAGCTGCTCAACCTTGTTGTGACGACAGTCGCCTATCTCGATGACATCACAAGCTCGCATTCGGCGTCGTACGACTTTGCCCGCAGCGGTTTTGTCGCCGAGCGTCAGTTACCGCTGTCCGAGCATAGCATCGTATATGTGCTGGACCTGTTGCGCGGCCAGACCATCTCCTTTGAGCCCGCCTGGTCGCGGGGGACGACGACGCATCGTTCCTATGACGTGGCGGTTGAGATGCCTCCGGAAGGGGAGGACGAGGCGCTGTCTAAGCGGCCACCGCTCCTTGCCGCCAAAATCGCGCCGGCGGCCGGTGGCAGCTACGATCTGCGCCTGCCGGCCGATGCATACTGCTTTGCTTCGGGCGACGTTGCCTGTCTGGTCGACACGCACCGCGCGCGCCGCGCCGATGCGGCGTTCGCCCAGCATGCCGCACCGTTTTTGTCGCGTCTGCTGCCCTGTCGTACGCCGGTCCATATCGCTGCCGACCAGGTGGGTGAGTTCTGTCGCATGGCGCTGCCCATTTTGCGCGACTACACCGACCTTACCGCGCCCGCTGCGCTCGATACCGTGGCGCCCGAGCCGAGCTTTGCCATGGCAATCGGTGTCGACGACGGGCTTGTGACCTGCAAGATTACAGTTGCCTACGGTGATTGGTCGGCAGATCTCTTTAGCCTGGGCGCTCCGGGCAGCCCCTTCGAAGAGCAGCGCCCTGGTGTGCCGCCGCGCGACGAGATAGCAGAGTTTCGCGTTATGGATACGGCGGCCCTGTATTTCGACTTTTACGAGGGCGGCCTGGCGTTTGAGGAACGCGATGACGAGAGTCTGTTCCACTTGCTGACCGAGGGCCTGTCTGCCCTGTCCGAGCTGGGCGAGGTCATGCTCAGTGACCGCCTGCGCCAGATCTCGGTGCGCCCTGCGCCCAAGCTTTCGGTGCGTGCCACCGTCAAGAGCAACCTGCTCGATGTTGAACTGGGCGCGAGCGGTCTTTCGGCGGCAGATCTTGCCGTCTATCTCGATTCGTACAAGCGTCACCAGACGTTTGCGCGTCTCACGTCGGGCGACATCATTCGCCTGGACGAGGGCGCCCGAGCCGCGTTTGGCCTTGCCGAGGACCTGGGTGTCGATGCTGTCGACCTGCTCGACGGCGTGTCGCTCCCCGCGTCGAGTACCCTGTTCGTCGACAGCATGCTTGCGCGCACGCCGGCGCTTGAGGCCGATCGCGACGCTGCGTTCCGCCGCACCGTCGAGCGCCTGGACACGCTCGGCAAGATGGACTTTACGGTACCCGCCTCGCTCAAGGCCACGCTGCGTGGCTACCAGGTCGACGGCTACCAGTGGCTCGGCTCGCTCGAACACCTGGGCCTTGGCGGCATCTTGGCCGACGACATGGGCCTGGGCAAAACGCTCCAGATGATCGCGCATATCCTGGCGCGCGTAGAGGCGGGGGACACCAAGCCCACGCTCGTGGTGTGCCCGGCCTCGCTCGTGTACAACTGGACTGCCGAGCTGGAGCGCTTTGCGCCTTCGCTCGACGTGTGCGCCATCGTGGGTGCCAAGGCGCAGCGCCGCGTGCAGATAGCTGGCGCCGACGAGCATAACGTGGTCGTGACGTCGTATGACCTTATGCGGCGCGATATCGACGAGTACGTCGAGCAGGACTTTGCCCGTGTGGTGCTCGATGAGGCCCAGTACATTAAAAACCCGCTCACCCAGGTGGCGCGTGCCACCAAGCGCCTGCCGGCTGGCGTGCGCTTTGCCCTGACGGGCACGCCCATCGAAAACCGCCTATCCGAGCTCTGGAGCATCTTCGACTTTTTGATGCCGGGCCTGCTGGGCACGCGTGAATCGTTTGCAAAGCGATTCGAAAGCCCGGTCGAGCATGCCGAGGGCGACAGCGCCGCTCGCCTGCAGGCACTCGTGTCGCCGTTTGTACTGCGCCGTGTCAAGGAGGACGTGGTGGCCGATCTGCCCGAAAAGATCGAGGACACGGTCGTGGCTCAGCTCACCGGCGAGCAGCGCAAGCTCTACCTGGCCAACCAGGACCGCATCGCCCAGCAGGTACAGCACCGCGAGGCCGGGGAGTTTAAGAAGGACAAGCTCAAGGTACTTGCCGAGCTCACCAAGCTGCGCCAGATCTGCTGCGACCCGCGTCTACACTACGAGGATTACAAGGCGGGGAGCGCCAAGCTCGATACGTGCATGGAGCTCGTGCACAGCGCACTCGACGGCGGGCATCGCATCCTGTTGTTCAGCCAGTTTACGGGCATGCTCGATATCATTGGCAAGCGCCTGGCCAAGGAGGATATCGTCTTCCTTAAGCTCACGGGCGCATCGTCTAAAGAGAGCCGCGCCAAGATGGTCGCGCAGTTCCAGGCGGGCGAGGTGCCGGTCTTTTTGATCTCGCTCAAGGCGGGCGGCGTGGGCCTTAACCTGACGGCGGCCGACGTGGTAATCCACTACGACCCGTGGTGGAACGTGGCGGCGCAGGACCAAGCGACTGACCGCGCGCATCGTATTGGCCAGCAACATACCGTGACCGTGTACAAGCTCATCGCCAAGGACACGATCGAGGAGCGCATTATGCAGATGCAGGAGTCCAAGCGCGACCTGGTCAACAGCGTGCTCGGCGGCGACGGCATCTCGTCGGCACTGTTCACGCGCGAGGATGTTCTGGCGCTGCTCGGCGGGGACGGGCGCTAGCCGCGCGCGGGGTGGGACTGCTGGAGTGGGCAGGACGGTCGACGCATTTTGGCCCGACCGCTTGCCTGGTCCGTTATGTGTTCATTTGCAATGCCGTGGATGGTTTGTCTGCCTTTGGGCATAAGAACCATCAAGAACATTGGCACATCAGCAAAGGAGAACATCATGGCGAAATTCTTTAAGGACCCCGACGGTAAGCTCATCGCTGCCCTTGGCGACGACGTTGCGACCCCTGCCGGTTGCACGGAACTGACCGCAAACACTGAGGACGCGGCGCACGAGAAGCACGTGCCTGTTGTCGAGACCGAGCGCGACGGTCACGTGATTCGTGCACGCGTTGGCTCGGTCGAGCACCCCAGCCTGCCCGAACACTACATTGAGTGGATTGCGCTTGAGGCCGAGGGCCGCTTAGAGGTTCATTACCTTGAGCCCGGCATGAAACCCGCGACGTTTTTCGCGGGCGGCTCCAAGACCGGTACCGTCTATGCCTACTGCAACCTGCACGGGCTGTGGTCCGCGACATTCTAGGAGCGCGCCCCCGCTCGGGGTATCATAGCTAGCATATGCACATGCAAGCGCCGGCTGCATTATGCGGCCGGCGCTTTTACTACGATTTCGATGGTTTACGACGGAAAGGGCTGGGCCATGAAGCTCGCGCTTGCACAGATCGATATGCGCCTGGGTGATATTGAGGGCATTTGCGGCCGCATCGAGGACCAGGCTCGTCTGGCCCACGAGCGCGGGGCGCGCGTGCTGTGCGTTCCGGCTCCGCTCTTTATGGGCGCCATGCCCGGTGGCCTGGTGGGCGCTGCCGACTTTGAGCACGACGTGCTTGCCGGTTTGACTGGTGTCGCCGAGCGTATCCAGGAGCTTGACATGATCTGCATCGTGCCCGCGGCGGTTTCGTTTGAGGGCCAGCCGCTGCTCGACTACATGATGCTCAAGGACGGTCATGTGGTGCCGGCGCGTTCGAGCATTGCCCTGCAGCGTGGCGAGAACAACGACACACGTTGGGCGCCGCCGGTGTTCGACGTGGACGGCGTGCGCATCGCCGTGATTTTTGACTTGGACCGCGAACTCGAGATGTTGCCGACCGGTGTTGACCTCATTGCGTATTTCCAATTCAACGCGTTTGACATGACTGACCGTGAGACTGCCGCCATTGCCGCCGTTCGCAGCGGCGCCTACCGCAAGATCGCATCCAAGCGCAGCGTGTGGTTTGTCTGCATGGCGCCGGTCGGTGCCTATGACGAGTCGGTGTATACCGGCGGTTCGTTTGTGCTCGACGACTGCGGTCGCGTGGTGGCCCAGGCGCCGTGTTTTGAGGAGAGCCTGCTGGTTCAGGAGATTCAGCGCGGCGTGATGCTCGATGCTTTGGAGGACCACGAGCTGCCCGAGTTCCGTTCCGAGGAGTGGCTGTGGCAGGCGCTGGTGCTCGCCGTGCGCGACAACGCCCGAGCTCACGGTGCGTCGCGTGCTGTGGTGGCACTCGAGGGTGACTTGCCGTCGTCCCTGCTGGCGGCGCTGGCCGTCGACGCTCTGGGCCCGCGCAATGTGATTGGCCTGGTGCTGGGGCGCAACCGTATCTTTACGCCGGCGCAGGAAGAGGCCGAGGATGCCCGCTGTGCCGCCGTTCGCGCCATCGCCGAGCGCCTGCATATTCGCACGGTTGAGCGCGATGCACCGGATGCGGCGCGTGTACTCGATCGCGACGTGTCGGCGGGCGATGCCGAGCGTCTGCGCTCGCGCACGCTGGGCCTCATGCTGGAGGATACGGCGCTCGAGCTGGGTGCGATGGCGCTGAGCCCGCTTTCCAAGACCGAATACGCGCTGGCGGCGCCGGCGCTTTGCGGCGGCTATCAGGGCGATTACGCGCCTTTTGGCGATGTGTACCTGTCGACGCTTGAGTTTGTGGCGCGTGTGCGCAACCGCACGTCTGCCGTGGTGCCCCAAGAGCTCGTGACGCTCAACGCGGTGGAAGATTGTATGGAGCGAGTGCTGGCGCAGGCGCTCTCGACGCTCGACGGTCCGGTCGATATGCTCGACCGCGCGGCACAACTGCTCGGCGGGCTTGAGCCGGGTGAGGTCGATGGCGCGCTCGAGGCGCACGTGGACCGCAATCGATCTTTCGACGACATTCCGATGGCCGCTGGCAAGCCTGAGGCCTGCTCGCTGCTGCTGATGCTCGTTCGACAGGGCGAGGCTGCCCGCCGCATGTTGCCGACGGCGCCGATCGTCTCGTCCCGTTCGTTTGCCGAGCGTGCCTGGCCGTACATGCTCGCGTGGTCCGACCTGGGGCTTAACGGCAAGGAGCGCATGTCGGTCGATTCGCTGGCGCGCGCCGAGGTGCGCCGTTTTGCTGACGAGGATACGAGCGAGCGCGTGCGAAACGAGATGATGGGCGTGCTGGGCGAGCTGCTGGGTATTTCGCCCGAGCAAATGGAGGAGCTGCGCTCCGAGGACGGTCAGCGTCGTTTGCACGAGGGAATGAAAAAGTTCGAGGGCGAGGTTCAGGACGCCATCGATAAGATGATGGGCGGTCAGGGCGGCTCGCAAGGTAGTCCCCAGGGTGGCCCGATGCCGCATCCGCCGGTTGATCCCCGACAATTCCCGTTCTTCTCTCAGAACTAGGTCGCTGCGCGCCCGCCAGAGCGGCAATCTGCCTTTCAATCGTCGGACATGACCGCCAGGTCAATGCCCTCCTCTTTCAAGGCACCTTGCTCGCTCTGGCGGGCGCTCGCTTGCGTATACTCAACCTACAATTCGATCTCGGCTGACTTATAGGGCTAGCGTTGTGTTATTCTAGAACAGACGTTCGTGAATGATGCGCGGGGCCTTGCCTTGCGCTGTGCTTGTGGCGAGGGGAGGTCGGCTTGGTTATCTTGGGCATTGACCCCGGTTTGGCTCATACGGGTTGGGGGATTATCGAGGAGCGGCGTGGCGAGGTTCGCTGCCGTGCCTATGGCTGCATCGAGACCAGTGCCGGAAGTCCGCTCGCGGTGCGCCTGTCGCATATCGCCCATGACCTTAAGGATGTCGTTGAGCGTTATCGACCCGACACGGCTGCTGTCGAGAGCATCTACTTTGGTGCCAACGTTCGTTCGGCCATTCCCACGGCGCATGCCCGAGGTGCTGCGCTTGTGGCGCTTTCGGAGTGCGCGCTCGAGATTGGCGAGTACACGCCCATGCAGATCAAACAGGCTGTGGTGGGCACCGGCGCCGCGGACAAGCGGCAGGTCGCCTACATGGTACGCACGCTAACACAGCTCGACCACGACCCGCATCCCGACCATGCCGCCGATGCCCTGGCCTGCGCCATCTGCCACGTAAACCTCAGCCGCACCCGCGCCCTCACCGGTGGCGAGTTCTATCAACAGAGAGGAACCGGATACTGATGATTTCCCAGCTCCACGGAACGCTTGTCGAGTCCACGATGAGCTCTGCTGTCGTCGATGTGTCGGGCGTTGGCTTTGAGCTCGGCATTTCGGGCAGCACTGCGGCCACGTTGCCGACGCCCGGTGGCGAGGTCCGCCTCTACACGCGTATGCAGGTGCGCGAGGACGCCATGACACTTTTCGGTTTTTCCTCAAAGGATGAGCGCACGATGTTCGACCGGCTCGTGTCCGTTTCGGGCGTTGGCCCGCGCCTGGCGCTTGCCGTGCTTTCCACCTATACCGTGGGGCAGCTGTATTCGCTGGTGATGGCCGAGGACGACAAGGGCATGGCCAAGGTACCCGGTGTGGGCAAAAAGACAGCTCAGCGCCTGATCCTGGAACTCAAGAGCACCTTTGCCAAGGATAAGGGCTTTGTGCCGGTCGACGTGATTCCCGGACAGGTTGCGATGCCCGTGCCCGCTGCCGCTCCCTCGGCGATCGATGATGCCCGTGCGGCGCTCCTTTCCATGGGCTTTAGCCCGCAGGAGACCGATGTTGCCCTGAGCGGGTATGATGGGCAGAATATGCGTGTCGAGGATCTGCTCGGCGCGGCGCTTAAGCGACTCGGAATGGATGCGTGATGTGGGAAGCCGATGACTCTCAGGACCTGTGGGCGACGCCCGGTAACTCGCCGGCGGCATCCATGGCGCACGGCGAGCGCATGGTGGGCTCGGAGCTGACGGCCGAGGATCTCGATGTCGACCGCACTTTGCGCCCTCAGCGCCTGGACGATTACTGCGGCCAGGAGCACATCAAGCAAAGCCTGCGCGTGTTGATCGAAGCGGCGCAGAGCCGTGGCGAGACGCTCGACCACGTGATCTTCTCGGGTCCTCCGGGCCTGGGCAAGACCACGCTGGCCACCGTTATCGCTAACGAGCTGGGCGCTCAGATCAAGACCACGAGTGGCCCTGCCATCGCGCGCACGGGCGACCTAGCGGCCATCCTTACTAACTTGCAGCCGGGTGATGTGCTGTTTATCGACGAGATCCACCGCCTCAACCGTTCGGTCGAGGAGGTCCTGTACCCCGCGATGGAGGACTTTGCCCTCGATATCGTGATTGGCAAGGGTCCGGCGGCGCGCTCGATTCGCCTGGATATTCCCAAGTTTACGCTGGTAGCGGCAACGACCCGCTCAGGCATGTTGACCGGCCCGTTGCGCGACCGCTTTGGCATTTCATATCGCCTGGATTACTACACGGTCGAGGAGCTCGCGCAGATTGTGACGCGCTCGGCGACTATCCTGGGCGTGACGATCGACCATCCTAGTGCGCTCGAGATCGGCTCGCGTTCGCGCGGCACGCCACGTCTTGCCAACCGCCTGCTCAAGCGCGTGCGCGATTACGCACAGGTGCGCGGCAACGGCCCCATCGAGCTCGATATCTGCCGTCAGGCGCTCGAGTTCTTCGAGATCGACGAGCTCGGGCTGGACTGGATGGATATTCGCATTTTGGAGACGCTTGCTAAGACGTTCTCCGGTCGTGCCGTGGGACTTACGACCCTTGCCAGCGCGGTGGGCGAGGACCCGGGCACGCTCGAGGATGTCTATGAGCCCTATTTGCTGCAGTGCGGGTTGATGATTCGTACGCCGCAGGGCCGTCAGGCAACCCTTCGCACCTTTGAGCACCTGGGGATTGAACCTACCGTTTAGGGCGCTTTGTTTTGGCGTGCTGTTGGGCTATCGCCGGACATTGGGTAAACATATCGCCGTTCATCGGTTATGGGCGTTTTTACTATTGCGCGCCCGTGCTATGCTGAATTGGTCTTTTTCTCATTCGGTAACGAAAGGACCGCCCATGCCTACTGACATCGAAATCGCACGTTCTGTCACGCCGCTGCCTATTACCGAGGTGGCCAAGAACGCCGGCGTCGACGTTAAGCACCTTATTCCGTACGGCTTCGACAAGGCTAAGGTCGACTATTCACTGCTCAACGAGCCGACTGATCACCAGGCCAAGCTCGTCCTCGTGACCGCTATCAACCCAACGCCTGCGGGCGAGGGCAAGACCACCACGACCATCGGTCTGGCCGACGGCCTGCGTCGTCGCGGCGTCAAGAGTGCCGTGGCCCTGCGCGAGCCTTCGCTCGGCCCCGTCTTTGGCGTTAAGGGCGGCGCTGCCGGCGGCGGCTGGGCTCAGGTCATCCCCATGGAGGATATCAACTTGCACTTTACCGGTGACTTCCATGCCATCGGTGCCGCCAATAACCTGCTGGCCGCCATGCTTGATAACCACATCCAGCAGGGCAATCAGCTCGGTATTGACGTTAAGCGCATCACTTGGAAGCGCGTCGTCGATATGAACGACCGTCAGCTGCGCCACGTCATCGACGGCATTGGCGGTAAGGCCCAGGGCGTGCCGCGCGAGGACGGCTTCGATATCACCGTCGCCTCCGAGGTCATGGCAATCCTGTGCCTGTCTACGAGCATCAGCGACCTCAAGGAACGCTTGGGTGAGATCGTCGTCGGCTACAGCTTTGCCGGCGAGCCTGTCCGTGCCCGCGACCTTAAGGCCCAGGGTGCCATGGCCGCGTTGCTTAAGGACGCGCTCAAGCCCAACTTGGTGCAAACGCTCGAGGGCACGCCCGCGTTTGTCCACGGCGGCCCCTTCGCCAACATTGCCCACGGCTGCAACTCTATCATGGCCACGCGTATGGCGATGCGCTTTGGCGATGTCGCCATTACCGAGGCCGGCTTCGGTGCCGATCTGGGTGCCGAGAAATTCCTCGACATCAAGTGCCGCATGACGGGCGTTCGCCCCAGCGCCGTCGTGATCGTCGCGACCGCTCGTGCGCTTAAGTACAACGGTGGCGTCGCCAAGGCCGATCTCAACGAGGAGAACCTCGAGGCACTCAAGGCTGGCATGCCCAACCTGCTGCGTCACGTCGACAATATCCAGAACGTATATGGTCTGCCCTGCGTGGTCGCCATCAACCGCTTCCCGACGGACACCGAGGCCGAGCTTGCGCTCATCGAGTCCGAGTGCCAGAAGCTCGGCGTCAACGTTAAGCTTTCCGAGGTCTGGGCCAAGGGCGGCGAGGGCGCGCTTGACCTGGCTGATGAGGTCATGCGTCTGATTGAGCAGCCGAGCGAGCTCAAGTTTGCCTATGAGGACGGCACTGATGTCGCTGATGCCCTCGAGGCCGTTGCCACCAAGGTCTACCGCGCCGACGGCGTTGACTTTACGCCGGCCGCCAAGCGCCAGCTCGCCGAGCTGCGCGAGAACGGCTTTGGCAACCTGCCGGTGTGCGTCGCCAAGACGCAGTACAGCTTTAGCGACAACGCCAAGGTGCTGGGCGCTCCCGAGGGCTTCCGCATCACCGTGCGCGAGCTCAAGGTTTCTGCTGGCGCCCACTTTGTGGTCGCGCTGACCGGCAGTGTTCTGACCATGCCGGGTCTGCCCAAGGTGCCCGCGGCCGAAAATATCGACGTCGACAACGACGGCAACATCACCGGCCTGTTCTAAGTCTGCTGTCCATAGCTGCTTGTCCGCCCCGCCGTGCCCACAAGGCCCGGCGGGGCTTTTTGATCCTTAGGCCCGCGCATGTCTTGTAGATACCGACGGACTCTGCCCATCATAGGCTTTTGCGCGGGTAGAATGCATGGATAACTTGAGGCTCACGCGCGACGGAAAGGAATCGTTGCATGGATCAGGACAAGACAACCGTGATGGGCGGCTACGCTTCCGCGCAGGCTGGCGATAGCGCCGACGCGACCCGCGTTGTTCCCAACCCCGGTTATACCGACCCCGCCGCGACGCAGCCTTCTGCCGAGCCCACCCGGGTTATGGGCTATGGCGACTCGGCGCAGGATTCTTACGCTGCATCTTCGCAAGGCCCCTATGGCAACGCAGCTCCGGATCCGTTTGATTACGCGCCGCAGGATTCTTATGCTGCCTCGACGCCGAATCCCTATGATGACCTGCCGCAGAATCCCATTCCGCAGCCTCAGCAGACGACGTATATGCCGCGCACGGCTCAGCCTCGTTACGAGTCGCGCGAGCCGTATCGCGAGTACCCCAAGTCGATTCCGCAATATGGCGAGGACGAGGAGAAGAGGCCGTCGCGTTCGTCGAGCGTGATCAAGAAGATTCTCATCGTGCTGGCGATCTTCTTTGTGCTGTCGGTTGTGTTTGCCATCGTGTCGGGCATGCTCAACAAGCGGGGGAGCTCAACGGCCGATACCGCTGCCGAGCAAACCGAGTCCGCCTCGTCTAGCACCGTCGATCTGAGCGATATCCCGGGGCAGTACTGGTCCAACGCCAAGAAGCTTCTCAAGTCGCGCGGCGCTGATCTTTCGAATGCCGTGGTCCTGACTGATGATGGCTCAACGCCCGTCGTCGATGCCAACTGGGTCGTTACTTCTGCCTACTACAACGACAACGGCAACCTCGAGATTCAGCTCACGCGCAAGGACGGCTCGTCGGGCAACACGTCCGGCGACCAGGGCGGCGCGGACAGCTCGAGTTCCAATACGCTGGAGGACTTGAGCAACAAGGCACAGGAGTTGGGAGACAAGGCGCAAGAGCTGGGCGACACGGCACAAAACCTGGGCGATACCGCGCAGAACTTGGGCGACATGGCGACGGATGCCTGGAACGCCCTGCAAAACGGCATCTCGGGCGCGCAGGGAAACTAGCTGTTAAGCAGGCTACAGCTGCTCGGCCGGACGGTCGGGCGAGCTAAAGCCCGAGTCAAACGTAACGACGCATGAGGCATCGGGCCGGCGCTCGTGCACGATGCACGTGACGAGCTCCAGCAGCTCCTCGTCGGATATGTCAAAGCCGTCGGGACGCACCAGGTCAAACGAAACGAACCCGTCGTGCTCGTGCAGGTCGTGGATGGAGAGCGCGGGATCGATCTGCATGACGCCGCGCTTGACCCAGCCGCGCAGGTCGTCGCCGGTGGTGGCGATGGGGTCGCAGTGCAGCGTGATGCCGATGCCCATCTGGCGTTTGATATCATGCTCGATGGTGTCCAGGATCTCGTGATGCTCAAACGCGTCGCCCTCGCCGGGCATCTCCACGTGGGCGCTGGCAAACTGACGACCGGGGCCGTAGTCGTGCACCATGAGGTCGTGTGTGCCCAAGACCTGCGGATAGGACATGATCTTGTCGCGGATTGCCTGGACGAGCTTGGGGTCGGGCGCTTGCCCCAGCAACGGGCTGATGGCGTCGCGCACCAGGCCCAGACCGCTGATGCAGATGAAGATGCCCACACCCAGGCCTGCCCAGCCATCGAGATCAAAGCCGGTCGTCTGCGAAATAAGCGCCGCCACCAAGACCGAGCCCGAGGTGATGACGTCGTTTTTGGAGTCCTGCGCCGTGGCGATGAGCGTTTCGGAATCGATGCGGTTACCCAGTGCGCGGTTGAACGCGGCCATCCAGAATTTGACGAGCATGGACAGAACAAGGGCAGCCATGGAGAGCGCCGAATACACGGTGGGCGAGGGCTTGATGATCTTGGTGATCGACTCGAGGATTAGGTTGATGCCGACGGCACAAACCAGGACGGCGACAAACAGACCAGCCAGGTACTCGTAGCGGCCGTGGCCGTAAGGGTGGCCCTCGTCTGCTGGGCGGCTGGCAAGGCGGAACCCGAGCAGACTCACGATGTTGCTCGAGGCATCGGAGAGGTTGTTGAAAGCGTCGGCGATGAGGGAGACGGAACCGGCGAGCAGGCCCGCGATGCCCTTGGCCAGGCACAGGGTGATGTTGAGGCCAATGCAGATGAGGCTTGCGGCAAAACCCGCGTTGGTGCGGCAAGATGCATCGACCGGCTCGTCCTCGCTGCCGGGAACAAGCGTATGTACCAGCCGATTTACAAATAGCATAGCGGTCGTCCTCACAATCATGTTTAAGGGGATAGTGTAGCTCGCGCGGGGGCGCCGTGCACCGATGCTCAGAAAATGCAGCAATAGTCTGCCGGTGCTAACGAGCGAGCCTTCTCGTCTGCCCGGGCGGTCCATTTTGGGCCACATGGGTATGGGCATGTGCCTGTTTGCTCGACATACTTAATGTCGACAGCCCCTGTGCAAAGGAGGACGTTTCCATGGACGAGATGTTTGCCATTAAATGTCAAAACTGCGGCGGCCCTATGTACTCGCACCAAGCTAAGCGCAGCTTTGAGTGCGCTTATTGCGGTGCGGTCATTCCGTGGCAGGCGGACGCCGGAGAGCCCAAGAGCGCTTTGGGCATTCGCCATACGCCGTTGACGGTAGTGGATGGACTGCTCAAGCTCACGCATGTGTCGCAACTCGAGCGCCCGGAGGACCCGGACTGGTATTTCTTCAATTCGCACTGGCGCAATCAGTCGGTCCTGGAACATCTGCTGTGGGAGGATCGCGGCACGGCGCAGGAGTTCCAAGAGGCCACGCATGTGAGCATTCCTTGCCCCTTCTGCGGAGCGTCCTTTGAGGGCGAGTCAACGCAGCGTGTGTTTGAGTGCCCGTCCTGCGGCAACAAGATCGGCGTTGCCGACCTGCTCAAGCCCGGTGCCTTCAGCAAGCGCCTGACCATGGGCGTTGGTGCGGAGTATGTGCCCGAGCAGGGTATTCCCTGCGAAATCTCGCCGCAGCAGGCACGTGCCAACGCACTGCAGCTGGTGCGCCAGTATGCGGAAGCCTTTGCCGGGCACGACGTGGAAGATGCAATCCAAAACGACATGATGCTCTTCTATTTCCCCATGGCGCTCGCGGATTTGCGCATGATGGCGAGCTTCCCGGGCAAGGGCCTGAGCAAGGAAACCCTGGTGTACTACGAGGTGCTCGACTGGGCATACCCCAGGGCAAACTACCTGGACGTTCGCCTCATGGGCATTTTGGAGCCGTGGGACTTTGCCAAGGTTGGGCCGTTTGACCCGGCCATGCAGGAAGGTGACTTTCGCGTTGTCTCCGTCGATGCGTCTACCAAGGACCAGGTGGTTATTGATAAGTTGGCGCTCGACGTTGCGGGCAACGACGCCGAGGCGGTGCTGGGGTTCAATAAAAAGAGCATCCGCACGTGGGCGCGCAAGGCCCGCAAGCACAAGGACGGCTTGGTTATGGTGCCGGTGTACTTTGTCGATCGTCCTGCCTCGGATAGTCGCGATGGCGAACAGGTGCGCATCGCCGTGAACGGCCAGACGGGCCGCGCGGCTGCGGTGGTGTTTAGTGACAAGCGCGAGACACATGTGGTGGCACCGCTCAATCCCAACGTGATGCTGTCGAGCGAAAGCACCGTGCACGCCACGCCCATCGAGGTCAAATACGTTAAATCGCCGTTCCTATACCAGATCGTACGCCGTGGAGGCTGCGAGCAACCGCGCCAGGTTGCAGCCGCCGTCGAGGGTTCCTACCGAGAGGAGAAGCCCAAACGTCGCGGCCTGCTGGGTGCGCTATTTGGGAAGTAGGGGAGTGGCGCCGGGGTGTCGGGGGTTGATTTCCGATCTCAGCCGAACACATTGAGTGAATAGGCCGTTCCCG
>CATYUU010000041.1:0-17644 GCA_958413455.1 uncultured Collinsella sp.
CCGGCGTCCTTGGTGGCCTGACGCTGGGCGTCGTTGAAGTAGGCCGGGACGGTGATGACGGCGTCGGTGACGGTCTCGCCCAGATACTTCTCGGCGTCGGCCTTCATCTTTGCGAGCGTCATGGCGCTCACCTGCTCGGCGGTGTAATCCTTGCCCTCGATGTCGACGACGGCACGGCCACCCTGGCCCTCCTTGACCTCATACGGCACGGTCTTGATCTCGGAGGTGCACTCGGAGTACTTGCGGCCCATGAAGCGCTTGATGGAGAACACGGTGTTCTTGGGGTTGGTGACAGCCTGGTTCTTAGCGGCCTTACCCACGACGCGATCGCCGTCGGCACGGAAGCCCACGACGGACGGGGTGGTGCGGTCGCCCTCGGCGTTCACGATAATGGTCGGAGAACCGCCCTCGAGAACGGCCATTGCGGAGTTAGTAGTACCAAGGTCGATACCAAGAATCTTGCCCATTAGAAATTCCCTCTCTCTTGTGCGTTCGCGCCGCCTCGACGGTCTGTCACGCGGCGCTTCGGCTTGTCTTTCAGGATGTAGTGTATCCCCTTATGGGCCGGAATATACAAAATCTAAGTCAATTCATATAAGATTTCTTATTGCCGAGAGTTTAGGTTCTCAAATGCGCAGGTAAATACACTGTTTGAGTTCTCAACAGATCTATTGAGATCTATGTAGAGATGGCTGAGGTTTGCGTCCGGGGCTGCCTGGGGCTGCCTTGCGGAAAGCTCGTCCCGGTTTGAGCGTGGATTCCGGGACGCAGCTTCCGCCGGGCGGTCCAACCGGAAACTGGGGCCCGTTTTTCGGCAAAATTATGGGATGCGCTTTCCGCTAGCTCGCTCAATCGCCCTATATGTCAAGTCATCTATAGCTAACATTTGCGCAGCTCAACGGCTTCACCTGCATGTTTTTTAGTAAGCCGCGGCATACTCGGCGAACGGTATGAAGATGCCGGTCAGAGGGTATTGCAAACGGTCGCTCCCGTGGTATGTTTTTGCCCGAATCAAACCGACGCGCATCGCCTGTGGCGTCGGTCAACAGAGAGGAAACTACCATGGCTCATCCCGTAATTGATGCCGACGAGTGCATCGCTTGTGGCGTTTGCGTCGACTCCTGCCCCGCTGGCGTTCTGGAGCTCCAGGACGTCGCTACCGTCGCTGACGAGGATTCCTGCGTCGCCTGTGGCGCTTGCCAGGACGCTTGCCCCGCCGGCGCGATCACCGAGATCGTCGAGGAGTAACAACTCCCCCACTTGCACACTCACAAGTACACCGTGCACAAAAAGGAGGCCTCCGCATCGCCGCGGAGGCCTCCTTTTGCTTACGTGGCGCGGGTAGCCACTATAGCAACGCCGCAGGTTGAGCATACGCCAGCGAAAACACCCCATTTGAGGCAAGGTGGCCTGAAAGAGGAGGGAAGCGTACTTTGGTACGCGACCGACGATTGAAGGCCAGATTGCCCAAATGGGGCGTTTGCAGCGTCGGCTACGATAGATCGTCCTCGTAGGGCATTAGGTCCGCCAAGTAACCTTTCTCCTTGAGCATGGCCTCGATCTCGTCGAGGGTTTGCTCGTCTTCTGCCGCAATGCGGTGGAAGTGATAACCGCTGGTTACCGTCAGCAGCGGAAAGCTCTTGCCGCTCTCGATATCGTGCAGGTAGCGCTCAACATCGCGACGATTGCGGATGTCCAGGTCGGCCGTGATCTTACCGTACACGCGGTGATTGACGATCACGTTGAGCACGGCGCCTCCGGCGTCGACGACACTCGTGAGCTCATCGCCCGCCTGTTCCACGCCATGGCGAACCTTGACCAAGCGCGTGGGCACAGCGGGGCTGCTGGGGGCCTCCTGCAGCACATAACCACGGTTGGTCGCCACGATATCGTGCCCGTCGGCGCGCAGCAGAGCGATGTCTTGCACGACAATCTGGCGGCTCACACCCACCTCGCGGGCAAGTGCACTACCGGAGACGGGGTCTTTGGCTCGCTCGAGCACGCCCATGATGGCACGGCGACGCTCGCGGGCGTCCATTATTTACCGTCCAGCAGACGCAGGTGCTTAAGCGAGAGGTCGAGAATCGGTGCAGAGTGCGTCAGCGCCCCCGAGCTAATAAAGTCAACGCCCAGGTCGGCAAGCGCGCGGATATTGCTGGCGTCCACGTTGCCCGAGCACTCGGTCTTGGCACGACCGGCGATAAACTCAATCGCGGCGGCCATATCGTCGTGGGTCATGTTGTCGAGCATAATGATATCGGCGCCGGCCTCCACAGCCTCGCGCACCATGTCCAGGTTCTCGCACTCGATCTCGACCGTCGTGGTAAACGATGCATGGGCGCGCGCCATCTCAATCGCGCGTGCCACGCCACCGGCGGCGTCGATGTGGTTGTCCTTGAGCATGACAGCCGTCGACAGGTTATAGCGATGGTTGCTGCCACCGCCGATCTCGACCGCGGCCTTCTCGAAGACACGCATGCCCGGCGTGGTCTTGCGTGTGTCGACAAGCACGGTCTTGGTGCCCTCGAGCGCAGCCGCCATCCGATGCGTGTAAGTAGCGATGCCGCTCATGCGCTGCAGGTAGTTGAGCGCCACACGCTCGCCCGAAAGCAGCACGCGCGCGTCTCCGCGCACCTGGCCCACGTGATCGCCAGCGTGCACCTCGTCGCCGTCCGCGACATCAAACAACACGGAGCTCTGCGGATCCAGCAGCTCAAAGGTGCGAGCGAACACATCCAAGCCCGCGATGATGCCATCGGCCTTGGCGATAAGCTCCACCGTGGCAGGACGCGCCGTGGGGCACACGCTCGCTGTGCTCACGTCCTCAAAGGTAATGTCCTCGCGCAGAGCCTGCAGAATCAGATCATCGACGACGAGCTTCATGGTAATGGGATTCATGGTCTACTCCTCCACGGCCTGCGTGCCGGCGGCACGGGCCAGATCATCGATTGCCAGGGCATCGGCGCTCAGGGCGCGGTGACGTCCGTCAAGCGCGGGCTCACCGGCCTGCTCCACGGCCAGCGACTTGCCGGTACGCATATACCACGCGGCGCGACGACCCCAGACCAGCGCCTCGAGCAGGCTGTTAGAAGCCAGGCGGTTCTTGCCGTGAACGCCGTTGCAGGCCGTCTCGCCCGCGGCGTAGAGCTCGGGCATCGAGGTGCGACCGTCCTTGTCGACCCACACGCCGCCCATAAAGTAGTGCTGCGTGGGCGTAACGGGAATGGGCTCGTCCAAGATATCGCGACCGTCCTCCAGGCAGCGCGCGCGGATGTTGGTAAAGTGCCCGGTCACCACATCGCGCTCGACGGGGGCAAAGCTCAGCCATTCGTGCTCGGTGCCGTCCTGCTTCATCTGCTCGCGAATGGCGGCGGCGACCACATCGCGCGGCTGAAGCTCGTCGGTAAAGCGCTCGCCGGCGGCGTTGAGCAAAATCGCGCCCTCGCCGCGGCAGCTCTCGCTGATCAGGAAGGTGCGGCCCGGCTGCGGCGAGAACAGTCCCGTGGGGTGAATCTGCACGTAGTCCAGGTGCTCCATCTTAATGCCATGCTCCTGAGCAATGTAGCAGGCATCGCCCGTGAGCTGCGGGTAGTTAGTCGAATGGTCGTATACGCCGCCGATACCGCCCGTAGCCCACAGCGTGTGGCGGGCATGGATCTTAAACGGCTTACCGGCATGCACGTCCTCAGCGGCATTTGCCAGCTCGTCGGCGGGGCGAGCTGAATCGTCCTCATCCACGGCAACGGCGACAACGCCGGTGCACACCGTGGCGTCATCGCGCTCGGCGGTCAGGATGTCGGTCATGGCAACGTGTTCGAGAATCTGCACGTTGTCCAGCTTGCGGACAGCCTGAAGCAGCTTGGTCGTAATCTCCTTGCCCGTAATATCGGCATGGAAGGCGATGCGCGGGCGGCTGTGCGCGCCCTCGCGGGTAAAGTCGAGGCTGCCGTCGGCCTTTCGCTCAAAGTCAACGCCCATGGCCAGCAGGTCGTTGATGACCGAGCGGCTCGAGCGGATCATGATGTCAACGCTCTCGCGGCGGTTCTCGTAATGGCCGGCGTGCATGGTGTCCTCAAAGAAGGCATCGTAGTCAGAGCCCTCGGGCAGTACGCAGATGCCGCCCTGCGCGAGCATCGAATCGCACTCGTCGATGGCGCCCTTGGAGAGCATGATTACGCGCGTGCTCGTCGGCAGATTGAGAGCCGCATACAGGCCCGCCACGCCGCAACCGCCAATGACGACGTCACACTCCATATCGGGGTATTGTTTGGTTTCCACAGGAATCCTCTCCCTTGTAATGTGGCATAAGGGATGGTCCCTCATGTCACATTGGCTTAGCGCGTCGCGTACTCGAGCATGCGGTCGAGCGTGAGCTTGGCCTGATCGGCGGCCTCTTCCGACACGCCAATCTGCACCTCGCCCTCGCCCGTCTCCAGGCAGTGCACGAGTTTTTCGAGCGTGATGAGATCCATGTTGACGCAGGTGGGCTGCACCGCAGGGAAGTAGAACTTCTTGCCGGTGCCCTGGCAGCGGCGCTCAAGCTCGTAGAGCACGCCGCGGACCGTCACGATAATGAACTCGCTCGCGTCCGACTCCTCGGCATACTTGATGATGCCGGCAGTGGAGCCGATGTAGTCAGCCTCGGCCAGGACGTCGGCCTTGCACTCGGGGTGCGCCAGCACGAGCGCGTCGGGATGCGCCTCCTGCGCGTCGACGATCTGCTCGACGGTAATGATGTGATGACGCGGGCAGTAGCCGTTGTTGAGGATGACGTGCTTTTGGGGCACCTGCTCGGCCACAAAGCGGCCCAGGTTCTGGTCGGGAATGAACAAGATGTGCTGCTGCGGCAGCTCGGAGACAATCTTGACGGCGTTAGAGCTGGTAACGCACACATCACTCCAGCTCTTGATCTCGACCGTCGAGTTGACGTAGCACACCACGGCCAGGTCGTCGCCATACTCGGCGCGCGCCGCGTCGACCGTCTCGCGCTTGACCATGTGCGCCATGGGACAGTCCGCGCCCGGCTCGGGCAGCAGCACGGTCTTGGTGGGATTGAGCAGCTTGGCGCTCTCGCCCATAAACTCCACGCCGCACAGCGCGATCGTCTGCTGCGGCAGGCTCTTGGCGAGCTTGGCCAGGTAGAAGCTGTCGCCGACGTAATCAGCCACGGCCTGCACCTCGGGCGCCACGTAATAGTGCGCCAGGATTACCGCGTCACGTTGGGTTTTTAGTTGCTGAATGGCCTCGACGAGCTCTGCGGGCACCAGTGCCACGCGCTCCGTTGCCGTCGTTGCCGATGCCAGGCCGGCCGCGATATCGCGTGCAAGCTCCGACGCATCCATGTTCGCGCTCTGTGCCATCAAGGCCCCTCTCTTTTGGCGAATCTTGGGGCTTTAGTATGACACCTAGGTTTACAGCTGACAAGACAGCTGTAAACCTAGGTGTAAAGTTGAAATAAAGATTCGATCTTGGGTCGGGTCCATTTTCGAACTGGCAAGCTGAGGATAGCCGAGCTCTCGATAGCGCAGGAGGCATCTTTCGCCACCGCAATACCGCTTGGCGCGAGTTGCACGCCGTGGGGCGCAAACGGTCCGCACCCCCACAAGCGGTCCGCACCCAATGTGGCAAAATCGAACTACTTAAGGGGGCCGAATGCTCAAGATTATTGCCTGCGACGATGACGTCGCTTTTCTAGATAGACTGCACCGAATGATCGATCGTTGGTCGACCGAGACGGGCACGGCGGTCGATGTTGCGCTCGTCACGCGCGGCGAGGACCTACTGGCCCGCCATGCCGCATCGCGCGCCGACATCATTCTGCTCGACATGATCATGCCGCTCGTCAACGGCATGGACACCGCACGCGAATTGCGCCAGGCCGATACCGCCGTGCGCCTGGTGTTCCTCACCTCGTCGCCCGAGTTTGCGCTGGAGTCCTACGAGGTCCGCGCCTTCGACTATCTGCTCAAGCCCGTGACTTACGAACGCCTGGCGCAGTTACTTAACGAGCTTTCGAGCATGCGCCCGGCGGCAACCGACGAGCTCGTGATCAAAACTTCCTTTAGCTACCACGCCCTGCGCCTGTCCGACATCGAATATGCCGAGGCGCGCAACAAGCACGTGGTCTTCCACCTGCGCGACGGACGCGATATCGAGGCACTCGAATCGTTCCGCAGCGTCGAGGACCGTTTGGCGCAAAACGCGGTCTTCTTTAAATGCCACCGCAGCTACCAGGTCAACCTGCGCAATATCGATCACTTTGACCGCACGGACATCGTCATGCGCTCGGGCGCTTGCATCCCGCTTTCGCGCAGCTGCAAGCAGGGATTCCAAGACGCCTACTTTGCGGTGCGCTTTGAGGGTGGGAGACACTGATGGTCTCCTCGGTCGAAATGATCCTTTGGGCAATCCACCACGCCACAACGCTACTCTTTGGCGTCTTTGCCTCGGCGGCGCTGTGCGGTATCGAAATCAATCGACGCCATGCACTCGAGTTGGTGGGGGTCGGAGTCGCAACCGGCGCTGCCTTTTCGATCGCCAATGCCGTCGGCGGCGAGCTTTTCGCCCGCCAGGTATATCCGCTCGTCGTGCATCTGCCGCTCGTCATCTATTTGTGCGCGCGCTACCGCCTGAGCCCGCTGCTTGCCGTGCTCGGCATTACGAGTGCCTATCTGAGCTGCCAGTTCAGCAATTGGATGGGCATCGCCGCATTTGCCGCAACCGATTCTCAGATCGCGTACTATCTGGCGCGCATCGCGACCACACTCGCCGTCTTTGCCGTCCTGCTGCATTGGGCCGGCGACATCGGTCCGCGCTTGGCGATTAAAAGCACCACCGAGCTGGGCATCCTTTTAATCCTGCCGCTCGTCTATTACGTCTTTGACTATGCCACCAACGTCTACACCACGCTGTTCCACTCGGGCTCGGTGGTGACGGTTGAGTTTTTGGCCTTTGCACTCTGCGCGTTCTACCTTATGTTCCTCGCCGTCTACCTGCGTGAATACGAAGAAAAGGAAACCGCCGAGCGAGAGCGCTGGATGCTCGAAACCCGCGACAACGCCGCCATCAAAGAGCTCGAGGCCTGGCGTCAATCTGGGCGCGAGCTGTCGATTCTTCGCCACGACATGCGCCACTTCCTACGCGGCCTGGCCGCTTTAATTGAGGAGGGGCACACCGACGAGGCGCTCAAACGCATCGACGAACTCTGCGAAGCCGGCGACCGCACCGCCGTACGCCGCTTCTGCGCCAACGAGACCGTAAACATCGCGCTTTCGTCATTTAACTCGGATATCAATAGAAACGGCATTACCGCCAACCTGCGCGCCGCCGTACCCGAAACCATCCACGTAGGTGACGCCGACCTGTTTAGCGTGCTCTCAAATGCCTTGGAAAACGCTATCACCGCCGCAAGCGCCGCACCCCAAGGAAAGCGATTCGTCGACTTTGACCTGCGATTAGAGGACGGCCAGCTGCTGCTGTTAGTTTCCAACACGTTTGACCGCGCGCCGCGCATGGTCGACGGCATGCCCGTGACCCGGCATGCGGGCCACGGCTTTGGCACCAGGAGCATCAAACTTGCCGTGGAGCGCATGAACGGCAACTGCCAGTTCCGCATTAACGGCGATCGGTTTGAGCTGCGCGCCGTGATGTAGGGGCTGCCGCCAGCCTCGCTACAGCGGAGCGGCTGCCGGGGTCAGCTGCTTGATGTATGCCCACATGCGCTGCTTGGCGGCTTTGTCAGTGAGCGCCGCCTCAAAACCGTCGAGCGCGAGCACGCGGCGACCCTGCACATGGGCGACCAAGCCGGGCTTGAGCATGGCGGTGTCGAAGTCATCGATCGCCACGAGCATATCGGCGTAGGTCTCGCGCATGGCGTCAGCCGCGTTGTTGTCGAGCAGTAGCACCGCCTCGGGGTCCAAAGCCTCAAGCGCCTCACGGAACAGCTCGCACGGCAGAGTCTCGCCCACCGCGACCGCTCCGTCACCCACGCCGGCGACGCTTGCCAGCACGCAAAAATCCTCGGGCGCGTAGCCGATGGCCCCAAGCGCCTTGCGCAACGCCGCGCCATCCGGGCCGGCGGCAAGCTCGCCACCCGAACGCTCGGCCTCGTCCAAATCGCCTTTGACCAGCACGATCGGCGAGCACGCGTTGCCCGCGATACGCACGCCGCGACCCGCGAGCGATGCGAGCTCCTGCTCGGCCGCCTGGGCGATGGCTTCTTTTTTCTGGCTTTGTGACGTGGGCATGCGCTCTCCAATCGTTTGCGTGCCCACCATTATATAAAAGAGCCGGCCGCGAGTGGTTGCTTTGCGGGCGGCTGGGTATAAGCACGGTCGTACTGAGTTTTACGCGGCCAAGCCGCGTCGCATTATGGAGGTCACCATGGCTGACATTAATCAGATTACCCCCGAGAACTTCGATTCCATCGTTAACGACAGCCTGCCCGTACTGGTCGATTTTTGGGCACCGTGGTGCGGGCCCTGTCGATCCCTCTCGCCCATCGTTGACGAGGTTGCCGATGAGCTGGCGGGCAAGCTTGCCGTTGCCAAATGCAACGTCGACGACAACCAGGACCTGGCCATGAAGTATGGCGTCATGAGCATCCCCACGCTGGTTGTGTTTAAGAACGGCGAGGAGATTGACCGCTCGGTTGGCGCTCTGCCTAAGGCGAGGCTGCAGGCGCTGCTTGAGAAGCATCTGTAATACGCTTGTTACTTACCCGCCGTCTATGAGCGCTTTTGCACCGCTCGCCGGACTTCTGGATGCACCGAGTGCAACCACGGATAGTATGGTAGTCACAAATAGCCCCCAGTGAACGGGTGCGGGTCGCACAGACTCGTACCCGTTTTCTTATGCAGCTGCGCGCAGAGCGGGCGTAGTAAAATCTGAACCACTGATTAGACCCGTACAAAGGAGACTTTCCATGCATGATGTTGGAATGAACATGAGTCAGCTTGCCATGAGCGTCAAGCAGGTCGACGACACCATCGAGCTCGCTCATGAGTGGAGCCATCAGCTGCTGCATGCGACCGAGAATTTTGACATGGAGCGCATCGGCGCCAAGCTCGAGGCAGCCATGGCCGCGCTGCACGAGGCCCACGACGCACTCGAGGGCTACGAAGAGGCCATCGAGGCCGACCACAACTCCGTCGGATCCGTGAAGCTGGTGTAAAGTGGCCGAACACGAGCATGGCAGCGGGTACGAGCACGAGCATCCGCACGGGGCGGACGGTGACGCGGGCTGCCACTGTAGTGGCTCCGGCTCCGAGCTGGTCCGCTTTTCGGTTACCGCACCGGACGACCTGCTGCGCCGTTTTGACGAACAGATCGCGCGCCGCGGCGACGTGGCCAACCGCTCCGAGGCCGTGCGCGACCTGATTCGCGCCTCGATCGCCAAGGAGCAGATGCGCACGCCCGATGAGCATGTTATCGGGTCGCTCACCATGATCTACGACCATCACACCGGCGATCTGACGCGCCGTCTGGACGAAGTGCAGCACGACTACACCGACGAGATCGTATCGACCATGCACGTGCATCTGGATCACCACAACTGCTTGGAAATCCTGGCGCTCAAGGGTCGTGGCGAGCGCGTCTACGAACTAGCCGACCGCCTGCTGGGCCTGCGCGGCGTTAAGCACGGCGAGCTCACGTGCGCCGCCACCAAGCAGAGCCTGGGGCTATAGCGGAATTTCCGCAGCGCACCTGCCAAAAAGGGACAGGTTTGTTTTGGCAGGTTTAGCGTTTTACCTACCAAAATAAACCTGTCCCTTTTTGGTCGGTTTTGATGAGGGGTGTCGCATGCGGCATGTGCATATTCATGTGACGGGCATTGTGCAGGGCGTTGGCATGCGACCGTTTGTGTATCGCGAGGCCATGGCGCATGGCATTTGCGGATGGGTGCTCAATGCGGGCGACGGCGTGCATATCGAGGCGCACGCTCCGGCCGATGCGCTCGATGCTTTTGTTGCCGCGCTTTCTGAGCATGCACCTGCAGCAGCCCGCATAGAGTATGTCGAGGTTGTGGACCTGGCAGCCAACGGTTGGGATGCCGCCGATGAACAGGGCTTTCGCATCGTAGCATCGCAGGACCAGACCGCACACACGACGCTCGTCTCGCCCGACATCGCTACCTGTGACGATTGCCTGCGCGAATTGTTCGATCCCGCCGACCGACGCTATCACTACCCCTTTATCAACTGCACTAACTGCGGCCCACGCTTTACCATCATCCGATCGCTGCCTTATGACCGAGCGGCCACATCGATGGACCGTTTCCCCATGTGTCCCAAGTGCGCCGCGGAGTATGCCGACCCACTCGACCGGCGTTTTCACGCGCAACCCGATGCCTGCTTTGATTGCGGGCCGCATATTACGTGGCGCGAGGCTGTAAACGGCGATGCGTGCGGGAATTCGTCCGCGACACCGACCGTCGGCACCACACGCGAGGCCAGCGACGCCATTATCGAGCGCTGCGTTGAGCTGCTGGCCAACGGCGGTATCGTCGCTATCAAGGGACTGGGCGGATTTCACTTGGCATGCGACGCCTCCAACGAGCAGGCGGTGGCCGAGCTGCGCCGTCGCAAGCGTCGCAGCAATAAGCCGCTTGCCGTCATGGTACGCAGTCTTGCCGATGCCGGACGCCTGTGCCATATCGACGACGCTGAACGCGATCTGCTCGCCGGCAGTATCCGCCCCATTGTGCTGCTGCGCCGACGTGCTGTTTGCGAGAGCGGCGGCTCCCCCGACATCCTCGCTCTCGCGCCATCTGTCGCGCACGACTTGCCCGAGCTCGGCGTCATGCTCCCCTATACGCCGCTTCAACATCTGTTGCTTGCCGCGGCAGAAGCCTGCGGTATGCACGCGCTCGTCATGACCAGCGGAAACCTAAGCGAAGAACCCATCGAGACCGACGACGACCTTGCCTGGGAACACCTCGTTGCCGCCGGCATCGCCGACGCGTTGCTCGGCAACGATCGCGCGATTCTCTCGCGCTATGACGATTCCGTGGTGCGCGTGGTCAACGGCGCCGTTATGCCCGTTCGCCGCGCTCGCGGATATGCACCCCAGCCGCTGCCGTTGCCGGCGCTCGACCGCGCTCCGTCCTGCGTGCTCGCCTGCGGGCCACAACAAAAGGCCACGATTGCGCTCACGCGTGAAGGGACGAACGGCGAGGCAACCTGTTTTGTGTCGCAGCATATCGGCGATGTTGAAAACGGCGGGACCTTCGATGCCTGGAACGCTGCGCGCACGCGCTTGGAAGATCTCTTTGATTTGGCGCCCGCCGCCTTGGCTTGCGATGTACACCCCAGTTATCTATCGGGCCAGTGGGCGCGCGAGCAGGCGCGAAAATGCAATCTGCCGCTCGTCGAGGTGCAGCACCATCATGCGCATATCGCGAGCGTAATGGCCGAAGCCATCGCCGCGGGCCAGCTTACAACCGACGCGCGCGTCCTTGGCATCGCCTTTGACGGCACCGGCGCCGGCACCGATGGGACCATTTGGGGCGGCGAGTTTCTTGTTGCCAGCCTTGGCGGCTTTGAGCGCGCCGCGCATTTGCGCACCTGGGCGCTCCCCGGTGGGGCGGCCTCCGTGCGCGACGCCCGCCGCAACGCCTTCGCCCTGCTCAGTGAGCTCGGCCTGCTCGAGCACCCGGGAGCCGTGGGGCTCTTGAACAGCCTTGACGAGCAAACGCGCAGCGTGACAGCCACCATGATCGAGCGCGGCATCAACAGCCCGCGTACCAGCAGCATGGGGCGTCTCTTTGATGCCGCGGCGGCGATTCTGGGCATCTGCGACAAGGCGACCTACGAGGGCGAACCCGCCATCGAGCTTGAGGCCGCCGCCTGGCGCGCGCTCGACAACGAAATCGCCCATTTTCCCGACGACAACGCCGGCTATTTCGCATCTGGCCCATCGTGGCTGGACGGCCCCTATGTTCTGGACCAGAAAGCACTCTTTGAGGCACTTTTGCGAGGAATTGAAGCCGGAACGCCCGCCTACAGGCTCGCGCTCGACTTCCATATCGCCATCGCGCGCTCTTCGGCACGAATCGCACGCGAAATCTGCGCGCGCGAAGGCATCGATACCGTCGCGCTCTCGGGCGGCGTGTTCATGAACCGACTTTTGCTCCAGCTCCTCACCCGCGAGCTCAAAAGCATGGGTCTCACTGTCTTGATTCCCCAAACCGTGCCCGTTAACGACGGCTGCATCGCCTACGGTCAGGCGGCAGTCGCAAGCGCTCGTCTTGCGCAGATTGCATCGCAGTAGCTCACCCTCGCACGCCGCTGTGCCCAGCCGTCTCACAGGCGTAACGCGTTTGCCCGCAAACCCCGTGAGCGCTACCATCAACTGATGGATTATCAAGCGCCCGTCCAGCGCAAAGCGTATAAAAGGGGAACAATATGTGCCTTGCCGTTCCCGGTAAAGTAGTCAAACGCGACGACGACCTCAAGGCCACCGTCGACATGATGGGCATCGAGCGCCCCGTGTCGCTGCGACTCGTGCCGACGGCGCAGGTTGGCGACTATATTCTCGTACACGCCGGCTTTGGCATCCAGATTGTCGACGAGCAGGAGGCACAGGAAACGCTCGAGCTTGTTAATGCCATGTCCGAGCTGGTCGAAGAAGACCAGCTGACCACCAACCCGGCGGAGGCTTACTAGTGGCGCCCGAGCAGCCGGCGCGCTCCGGTATCGATTTCTCGGCATTCCGCGATCCCAAGCTGGCTCGCGAGCTCATCGAGCGCATTCATGAGCTTGCCGGCGACCGCGCCATCAACCTTATGGAAGTCTGCGGCACGCATACCGTGAGCATCGGGCGCTATGGCTTTCGCTCCATTATGCCGGCCGGGCTCAAGCTGCTGAGCGGCCCGGGCTGCCCCGTCTGCGTCACCGCCAACCGCGACATCGACCACGCAATCGCGCTCGCCAACATAGACGGCGCCATCATCACCACCTTTGGCGACATGATGCGCGTGCCCGGATCGTCCACCTCGCTCGCTGCACAAAAGGCGGCAGGGCGTGACATTCGCATTGTGTACTCCCCGCTCGATGCACTCGACATTGCCGAGCAAAACCCCGATCGCCCGGTTATTTTTATGGGCGTGGGCTTTGAGACCACAACGCCCACCATCGCCGCCGCCATCTTGGAGGCCGAAGCGCGCGGGCTTTTGAACTTCTCGGTCTATTGCGCCCACAAGACCACGCCGCCGGCGTTGCGCGCCATCGCCAACGATCCCGAGACCGCCATCGACGGCTTTATCCTGCCGGGACACGTCGCCACCATCACGGGCTTGGCGCCCTTTAGCTTTTTGGTCGATGAATTCAATACCCCGGGCGTGGTCACGGGATTTGAACCGGTCGATATCCTGCAGGGCATCTGCATGCTGGTCCAGATGGTTGTCGAGGACAGGCCGGCGATTGACAACGCCTACCGCCGTGGCGTCAACGCAGACGGCAACCCCGTGGCGCGCCAGCTGGTCGAGCAGGTGTTTGAGCCATGCGACACCACGTGGCGCGGGCTGGGGCCGATTGCCAACTCGGGCCTTTCCATCCGCCCCGAGTTCTCGCGCTTTGATGCCCGCGTTCGCTTTGACGTGCCCGTTGAGCCGACGGTTGAGCCGCGCGGATGCCGCTGCGGCGACGTGCTGCGCGGGGCCATTACGCCGAGCGACTGCCCCCTGTTCGGCCACGCTTGTACGCCCGAGCATCCCGTCGGCCCCTGCATGGTGAGCTCCGAGGGCAGCTGCGCAGCATATTTCCGCTACCGAGGCTAATAGGTTCCGCCGTTCTAACGAACGGCGGACCAGTCGACGCTGCGCCTCACCCATATAATTCCACCCACGATTGGAGTTTTCGATATGTCCCATAGCGTTACCGATAGCACCGTCCTGCTGGGTCACGGCTCCGGCGGCCAGATGATGAAACGCATCATCGATGAGGTCTTTTTAGATGCCTTTGGTTCGCCCGAGCTGCTCGAAGGCAACGACGCCGGCGTCGCCGCGCTGCCCGCGAGCGGGCGCATCGCCATGTCGACCGACAGCTTTGTAGTCTCGCCGCAGTTCTTCCCCGGTGGCAACATCGGCCGCCTCGCCGTGTGCGGAACCGTCAACGACGTCGCGACCTCGGGTGCCAACGTGCGCTACCTATCGTGCGGCTTCATCCTCGAAGAGGGCTATCCCATGGATAAGCTCCACCAGATTGTGCAGACGATGGCCGAAACGGCGCACGAAGCGGGCGTGTCCATAATCACGGGCGACACTAAGGTGGTCGAGCGCGGCGGGGCCGACGGCGTCTATATCAATACCGCCGGTGTGGGCGAGGTACCCGCGGGCGTGGCGCTCAGTGGCGCAAACTGCCGGCCCGGCGACGTCATCCTGGTGTCGGGCACACTGGGCGACCACGGCATCGCCATCATGAGTCAGCGCGAGGGTCTGGCGTTTTCGAGCACCATCGAAAGCGACGCCGCGCCGCTCAACCACCTGATTGCCGATGTGCTTTCCGCAGCACCCGACACACGCTGCTTCCGCGACCCCACGCGCGGTGGCTTGGCGTCCACACTCAACGAGTTTGCCCAGGCCAGCAATGTTGCCATGGAGGTCGACGAGGATGCCGTGCCCGTGCGTCCCGACGTGCAGGCCGCCTGCGAGATGCTCGGCTACGATGTGCTGCAGGTGGCAAACGAGGGCAAGATGGTTGCCGTCGTGCCGGCCGAACAAGCCGATGCGGCGCTGGCCGCCATGCGCGCCGCCCGCTACGGCGAGAATGCCGCCATCATCGGCCGCGTGCTGCCACTTGCCGAGGGCGCCCATCCCGCCGTGCGCGTGCGCACCGGTTGGGGCTCGACCCGCATCCTCGACATACTCGTGGGAGAGCAGCTGCCGAGAATTTGCTAACGACAAAGGCTCAGGGCTATTAAAGATATTCAGATTCCAAACATGCCCGGCACGCATGCCCAGTATTATGGGGTGCGTTTTGAAACCCAATGACGGGAGCTTTCATGGCAGCAGCTTTTTCCCATGTGATCTTTGACCTGGACGGCACCATCCTCAACACGCTCGAGGACCTGGCGGCCGCCGGCAACCATACCTGCGAGATGCACGGCTGGCCTACGTTTGCCGTAGACGAGTACCGCTACAAGGTGGGAAACGGCATGCTCAAGCTGGTTGAGCGTTTTATGCCTGCCGAGTATGCGGGCGACGGTCGCATGTTTGAGCAGACGCTTGCCGAGTTTAGGGCTTACTACGGCGAGCACAAGGAGGACCACACCGCCCCCTATGCCGGTACGATCGAGATGCTCGACCGCCTGCGCGCCGCGGGCGTGCAGCTTGCCGTGCTCACTAACAAGGACCACGTCTCGGCGGCTCCGCTTATCGAGAAGTATTTTGGTTCCGAGCGCTTTGCGCTGGTGCAGGGCCGCATCGATGCGTTTCCGCCCAAGCCCGAAGCGCCCGTCACACTGCATGTGATGGAAGAGCTAGGCGCCGATCCGTCGACCACGCTCTATGTGGGCGATTCCAATGTCGATATCCTGACCGGTCACAACGCCGGCCTTAAGAGTGCGGGCGTCAGCTGGGGCTTCCGCGGCCGCGCAGAGCTGGAAGCCGCCGGCGCCGACTACGTGGTGGACACCCAGGACGAGCTCGCAGCGCTGATCCTGAGCGAGTAACGAGCGACACTGCTTAACGCAGCTGCGACAATTCTTCCGCGCAGAAAGCGCATCCCGTTTTGGAGCTCCGGAATGAGATGCGCTTTCCGTTTGAGGCGCATCAGGGAAACCGCATCCCGTTTCAGAGTAATATTCCGGGTCGCACTTTCCGTAACCCACCCCATCCGGAAAATGCGACCCACTATTCGGCCAAAAACCGGGTCGCGGTTTCCCAAGCACTCGGTGCAACGCTGGCACAAGGAGTGTCCCCAACTGCCGCCTGGTCATTTAAGAACGTCCCCAATGACTACAAGTGCCGCACCATGGCAACGACGCAGGTAGAGGATGGACAGCGAGCGACGTCCAGGACGAACAAGTTGGCATGAAAAAGGCAAGACATAGACCTTCTGGTCATGCCTTGCCTTTTGAATGACAAATTGTCGTCCTGGGCGGCGCGCAGCGTCAACTGGTTACGCGGTTCGTAGAACCGCGTAACCCCCTAGCTCAGCATTGCATCCATCATCTCGGAGTTGACGGAGTCGTCGGCAGACCACTCGCCGTCGTCGTTGCAGGTGTACTTGAAGATAACCGTGGTCTTCCTGGGCTCGGTGGCCTTGGTCACATCGACCATAACCTGACCGGCCATCTTGTACAGCTCGTCATCGGAAGGAACCGTATCAAGCGCGGCGACCTTCTCCTGATACTGGGTGGAGAAGTCCTCGACGATCTTGTTCATAGACTTGCAGGTGATAGAGACCTCGGCGGTCGCGACACCCTTGTCCTCGTCGACCGTCACGTCGCCGATCTTGTAGTCAAAGCCCTCGAGATAGGTCTTGGCATACTCCTTGGGATCGATACCCAGCTGCTCGAACTCGTCGCCTGAAGCCTCCTCCAGACCAGAAAGGAAGTCGTCGCCACCGTTCTTGACCTCGTCAAACTGCGTCGTAAGATCCTCGGTGATGAGCTCCTCAACCGAAGGACCTCCACAGCCGGAAAGCACGACCACACATGCAACCAAGACGGCCATGAGGGGCGCAAGCAGCAGCTTCTTTTTCATGTTGTTCCTCCCAATGAGCGGCACTGCGCTTCCCAGACGCGGCGCACGTTGTAATAAGTAAGCCCATACTATCCACTTATGAACACCCTCGGCAACGCGAAGGCGCGGTCGGTTCGTTTTAGCGTCCGAACGGTTTGCAAGCCCACCCAACGTGCAATAAAACGCTTTCCCGCGGTGCAATAAAAAAGATGGCCGGAAAACCCGACCACCCTCGCACAGCCTTTGGATGCCGCAGTTTACTTGCGGACGACCTTGACGATGGCGTCACCGGCGGCGACGGCGGACTCTGCCTCAACGGTGAGCTCGACATCGGCAAACTCGGCGGTGTTGGACACGGCCACGACGACGCAGTCCTTGTAACCGGCAGCGGCGATCTTGGCGCGGTCGATCTTGAGTATGGGCTGGCCAGCCTTCACAACGTCGTCGGCCTTGACGAAGCCCTCGAAGCCATCGCCGTTCATGTTGACGGTATCGACGCCAACGTGCACCAGAACCTCGATGCCGCTATCGGACTGCAGGCCCACGGCGTGACCCATGGTGACGGTCACCTTACCGTCGCAGGGAGCGTAGACCAGATCGTCCTCGGGCCACACGGCACAGCCCTTGCCCAGAACCTCGCCACCAAAGACGGGATCGGGCACGTCGGCCATCTTGATGACCTTGCCCTTGACGGGCGAGCACAGCACGTCGGCGCCGGCAGAAGTAGAGATGGAGGCCGGAGCAGCGGCAGCCGCGGGCTCAGCCTTCTTCTTGAACATATCAAACAGACCCATACGTTTTCTCCTCTTGATTAAGCGCAACGTTGTGCGCATGCCTACGGTAATTATAGTGCCAAATGGTTCAAATGCTAAGGTGGGGACTCGAATCGCAAGCCCTTCCCGGTAGCCTTGATTGGCAACTTCATCCGAACACTTCCCACATTCATCCGTACATGTACGG
>CATYUU010000042.1:0-17054 GCA_958413455.1 uncultured Collinsella sp.
CCAAGGGCTACACCGCCTTCGAGGGCGCGCGCTCCGTGACGGTCAAGGCCGAGGGCCTGGACGTCGACCAGGTGGCCGCTGCCAAGCCCAAGCTCACCATCACGGCCGAGTCGCCCCTGCGTGCCGACAGCGCGGACGGGTCGACGGGCAGCCTGGAGGCGTCGCTCATCAACACGCCCACCGGCACACCCCCTAGCATTACCACCGGAGGCTTTATGCCCTCGACTGGCGATATGGCAATGTACGCCGCGGCCGCCGCAGCGGTCGCCGGAGCCGCGCTCATTGTGGTCGCGCTCCTGGTCAAGCGGGGAGGTGGCAGCCATAAAGAGTAGCTGGCAGCCCCACAGAGAGCGGGGCGAGACGTAGCGAAGTAGATGCTAAGACACAGACAGATGATGACCGATCGAATGGGAACCAAACGGAAAACGGAGGAAAAGAAGATGAGCATGAGTAAGAACATCGCACGCCTGGCAGTAACCGCCGGCCTCACAGCAGCGCTGAGCTTCGGCGGCGTCATGGCCCCGGTGACCATGGCGTTTGCGGCTGATGGTGGTCAGGGTAGCATCACGATTAATAAGGTCGCCGAGGACAACAAGGACAATACGTTCAATGCCTATCAGATCTTCAAGGCAAAAGTCGTTGACGAGGAAGGCAAAGGTAAGGTTGTTTCCAACGTCGAATGGGCAAATGATGCTATCGGTTCCAAGGTGATCACCGCCATTACGCAATCAGCTGAGTATAAGGAACTTATAAAGAAAAATGCCGCTAAGGAGCTCAAGGGCGATGCCTCTGCTGCGGTTGTGGCCGAGTGGCTTTCTCAAAATGTGAATGGTACTCCCAGCACTGAAACTAACAGTAACGGTACGCGTGTTGCTCCCGGCAATGTGCTTTATGAAATTGCAGCTGCGGTTTCAGGCAAGAAGCAAGGTGTTGCGGCGGAGACCTCTGCGGGACAACTCACGGCGGACAAATCGTGGACGCGCCCGGACCCTAATGAAGATGACCTTTACGGCGATGGCTATTATCTCTTCGTGCCTGATGGTCTTACGTATCCGGCCAAGCCGAACACTGGCACCTCTCCGATCTTTGCCATCGTTGGCGGCAACCCCGTGACCGTTACCGAGAAGACCAGCATCCCTACAGTCAATAAGGAAATTCTCAATGGCGGCGCGAACGCGGCCGCTAAGGAGGCGAAAAGTTCTGATCGGCAATTTAATCAATTTAATAATTGTGGCGATTCCCAGATTGGCCAGGAGGTCAGCTATAGGCTTACTGGTACCGTTGCGGACAACATCGCTTCCTATGCCGAGTACAGGTACGAGTTCCAGGACACGCTGAGCAAGGGCCTCGTCGTCACCAAGGGTGAGGATGACACCCCCAAGGATCTCCACGTTTACATTGTTAACGACGGAGTGATGTCCGAGGTCAAGTCCGGGTTCGAAGCGACCGTCGATAAGGCGCAGGACACCGCCAAGAACAGCGAGCTCCTTACAGTCAAGTTCGGCAACCTCAAGGCCGTCAAGGACAGGAACGATGCTACAATCCTTGTCGACAAAAACTCCGAAGTCGTCGTGACCTATAAGGCTCAACTCACTAGCGATGCTAGCTACGAGGCCACCGGCAACACAAACACCGTCAAGCTCGTCTATTCGAACAACCCCATGGCTGAGGGCACTGGTACCTCCGTCGAGAAGACCGTAACCGACCACGTCTTTTGCCTCGATGTCACTAAGGTAGACAAGGACCATCCGGATACAAAGCTTGGGGCTGGATTCAAGGTTCAGGTTGCTAATAACGATGATGAAGCTTCCGTAGGCAAGTGGTTGGCTAGTGACGGCAGCCTCGTTAATGAGAAAGATGCTCATGAGTTCAAGACGAACTCTAACACCGGCGAAATCCGTATCCCCGGCCTTGATGCTGGCGTGTACAGGATTTTCGAGACTACCACCCCTTCCGGTTACAACACCATTAAACCCTTCTACATTGAGATTACGCCGGAGTACGACCCGACGACTGGAAACCTGACAGGGCTGCAAGTGACCAGCGATCCCGACTTTGTTGAGGCGAATTTCGACGGTGACGCGTCTATCCCCGTCACCATCAAGAACAAGAAGGGCTCCGGCCTTCCGCTCACCGGCCTCAATGGCGTGACCTTCACTTGGATCGCTGGTGGCGCGGTGCTGTGCATTGGCGTGGCGCACCTCATCCGCAGCCGTAAGCAGGCTGAGGAGTCCGAGCAGGAGTAACGTTCGCTCACCCATCCCTTTGGCAGGTGGGATCTGATGGCCATGAGACTTGCGGACATTTTTCTCGTCCATCGACGTTCTTGCTTTGCCATTCTCTTTTCGGGGCAGACTCCACGCTGGAGTTTGCCCCGTTTTTTGGGACAACGCAGACAGCCTCCATCGTCCGATGCGGGCACGTTCGTCATCGCGTTTTTTGACTCGTATGGGGTTCGGTTTAAGGTCCGTAGGCGCACACGCGGTGCGGACGGCAGAAGGCATTTGCGCCGCAACAAGCGCAAATAAGAATGCCCGGGGTTAGAGGCCCGGGCATTTAACAACGTCGGAAACTGGTCGCCCGCGCTCCTAAGTACTTACGCGGGGTGCGTCGTTTCCTGTAGTTATTGTATCCCGAATCGCCCCGCCGATCCGGGACATCTTGAAAACTCAAATGCTGGCTTATCCTCGACTGGACGGTGCGGTCTAGCTGCGTTGTTCGGCGCGGAAGCTCGCAATTCGGCTATTATTTGTTTAGACAACTTGAGTTGTAGAGGAGTGACCGGCGATGGTGCAGGGCGCCAAACATATGAAGAGCAATAACGCCGCGGACAACGGCGGCTCAAGCCCTCAGCCCAAACCTCAACCAAAACCTAAGCGCCGTCGCAAGCGGCTACCGCGCTGGGCCGACCGGCTCATCACCATCGTCATCATCCTTATTGGCGTGGGCCTTATGACCTGGCCGTGGATCTTGGACCGGCTCGAGGCCTCGGGCGTGTTCAACCAAATCAGCAGCGTGTCCAGCACCGTGGACGCGCTCTCCGAAGAGGAGCGCGAGCGCATCCTGCTTCAGGCGCGCTCCTATAACGAGCAGCTGGCGGGCGAGGCCACCGAGCTTCCCGCCGACCAGATCGAGCCCTACGCTCAGCAGCTCATCTTTGACCGCGACCCCATGATGAGCTGGGTCGAGATTCCCTCCATCGACGTGAGCATGCCCATCTACCACGGCACGAGCGAAGAAGTCCTTATGGCGGGCGTCGGCCACCTGGAGGGCACGAGCCTGCCGGTGGGCGGCACCTCGACTCATTGCGTGCTCACCGCGCACTCGGGCATGCGCAACCTGAGCATGTTCGACGACATCCACTCGCTGGAGCCCGGCGACCTGGTGTTGCTGCACACCATGAACAAGACGCTCGCCTACAAGATGGTGGACTCCGAGGTGGTGCTGCCCGAGGAGATGGAGTCGCTAACCATCGAGCCCGGCGCCGATAAGGTGACGCTCGTCACCTGCACGCCCTACGGCGTGAACGACCATCGCCTGCTGGTGCATTGCGTGCGCACCAAGTACAGCAAGAAGGACGTCGACAAGCAAAAATCGCTGGCCGGCCGCCACTGGGGCAAGCGCGAGTTTGCCGTGCTCATCGTGGTCGTAGCCATTGTGCTGTTGCTGCTGGACATCGTGATCCACGCGGTCCGCAAGCGCCGCAAGGTCAAGGCCTCGGCATAAGGCATCGTTCAGAACCACCACAATGGGGACAGGCACCTTTGTGGTGGTCGGAACTTCCAAACCATCACAACATTCGATGAAAATCGCGGTTTTGACGAAAAGCGTCGAATGTTGTGATGGTTTTCGTTATGGACGGCGCGGTTTTCGTTGTGGGCGGGACGGTTTTCGCTATGGACGGTGCGGTTTCGATGCAGAACCGTCAGCCCGCCGCCTGCCAACCGCCGCCCTCGTTACGTTTTCGCTGCATTTGGGTAAAGCGCCTGCTCCAAGCCGGCGTTGCCCTGTATACTAGAGCGGTTTAACTGTTATGCGGAAGGGAGCGCCTATGGCACTCAGCGAGAAAGACGTGCGCGGCATCGCCGAGTACGCAAAGATCGCACTGACCGATGACGAGCTCACCCAGATGACGTCCTACCTGAACGACGCCGTCCAGATGCTCGAACCCGTCTTGCAATATGACTTGCCCGACGTGGAGCCCACGTTCCATCCCATCGGAAGCCTGTCCAACGTGATGGGCGATGACCTGCGCGAGCCCGAGCGCGACCTGCCGCTTGACGTTGCGCTCGAGAACGCCGGCAGCGCGCGCGACCGCTACTTCCGCGTGCCGTCCATTTTGGGAGAGGGGGAGAGCGAGTAATGGCGCAGAGCTTCGATTCCCTTACCGCCGCCCAGATTGCCGCGGGCGTTTCCGCCGGCGACTTTACCGCTACCGAGGTGGCCCAGGCCTCCCTTACCGCCATCGAGGCGCGCGAGGGCGGGGTCCAGGCATTCCTGCAGGTGGCGCCCGAGCTTGCGCTCGATGCCGCCGCGCGCGTGGATGCCGACCGCGCTGCAGGCAAGCCGCTGCCCCCGCTCGCGGGCGTGCCGCTGGCCATCAAAGACAACATGAACCTTGTGGGCACGCGCACCACCTGCGCTTCCCGCATGCTCGAGGACTACCAGAGTGTCTACACCGCCACCTGCGTTCAGCGTATGCTCGACGCCGGCTGCCTGCCCATGGGCAAGGCCAACATGGACGAGTTCGCCTTTGGCAGCTCTACCGAGAGCTCGGCGTTCCACCGCACCAACAACCCCTGGGATACCGAGCGCGTGCCCGGCGGCTCCTCGGGCGGCTCCGCTGCCGCCGTCGCCGCGGGCGAGGTCGCGCTCTCGCTGGGCTCGGATACCGGCGGCTCCATTCGCCAGCCGGCGTCGCTGTGCGGCGTGGTGGGCTTTAAGCCCACGTACGGCGCCGTAAGCCGTTACGGCGTAGTTGCCTTCGGCTCGTCGCTCGACCAGGTGGGGCCCTTTGGCCGCACGGTCGAGGATGTCGCGCTGGCCATGAACGCGCTTACCGGTGCGGGGCACGATCCGTATGACTGCACCAGTCAGGATTGCGTCGTCGACTTTACCGAGCACCTCAACGACAGCATCGAGGGCAAGCGCGTGGGCATCATCCCCGCGTTTATGGAGGCCGAGGGCCTGACGCCCGAGGTTAAGGCCGCTGTTCAGCGCGCCGCCCAGGAGCTGCAGAACCAGGGCGCCGAGCTGGTCGAGGTCGACCTGCCGCACCTGGACGCCGCCATCGCCGCCTACTACGTCATCGGCCCGGCCGAGGCGTTCTCCAACCTGGCCCGTTTCGACGGCATTCGCTACGGCTATCAGGAGGAGGGCTGCGCCAACCTGTCCGACCAGAGCTCGCTTTCGCGCGCCCACGGCTTTGGCGCCGAGGCCAAGCGCCGTCAGATGCTCGGCGCCTACCTGCTGAGCTCGGGCGTGTACGACAAGTATTACTACGCTGCGCAAAAGGCCCGCACGCTCATCACGCAGGACTACGACGCCGCGTATGCCAAGGTGGACACCATCCTCATGCCCGCCTCGCCGCGCACGGCCTTTAAGTTTGGCGAGATCAGCGACCCCACGCAGATGTACCTCTCCGACCTGTACACCATCTCGCTCAACATTTGCGGCAACGGTGGCATCTCGGTGCCGCTGGGCCTGGGCGAGGATACTCAGTTGCCCGTTTCTGCCCAGCTGGTTGGTCCGGCCTTTAAGGACCGTCAACTGCTCACGTTTGCCCGCGCCCTGGAGCGCGGCTTTGCCGATGCCGCCACGGGTGCGCCCGCGCTTTCCGTCGCGCCCGATTTTGCCGGGAAGGGAGGCGAGCTGTAATGAAGGAGCTTTCCGAGGTCCTGCAGGATTGGGAGGCCGTGATCGGCCTGGAGATCCATACCGAGCTCACCGCACTCGATACCAAGATGTTCTGCAACTGCAGGCTCAGCCACGATGACGAGCCCAACGCCAACGTGTGCCCGGTGTGCCTGGGCCTGCCCGGCGCCCTGCCGGTGCCCAACAAGCGCGCCATCGAGAGCATCGTCAAGGCCGGTCTCGCCACCAACTGCGAGATCCAGCGCCACTCGATGTTCTACCGCAAGCACTACTTCTATCCCGACATGGCCAAGAACTTCCAGACCACGCAGGGTCCGGTCGCCTTTGCCATGTACGGCCACCTGGACCTGGACGTGACCGGTCGTGGTGCCGCCGAGCGCCCCGACTGCGCGTTTGGCGAGGCCGAGGCCCAGAGCCTGGCGAGCGCCTCGGCCAACGCCGAGGGCCTGTCCACGTCCATGACGTCGACCATGCGCGAGGGCAACCAGCGCGCCGGCCACCTGGCCAGCTATGACGCGTCCAACCTGCAGATGCCCGAGCGCCGCGAGGACGGTTCCTACACGGTGCCCATCCGCATCCTGCGCATCCACATGGAGGAGGATGCCGCCAAGATGGTGCACGTGGGCGGTGCCGAGGGCCGCATTACCGCCGCGGCCGAGTCGCTCGTCGACTACAACCGCTGCGGCACGCCTTTGATTGAGCTCGTGACTGAGCCCGATCTGCGCACGCCCGAGGAAGCGCGCCTGTTTATGGAAAAGCTCCGTCGCATCTTTGTGACGCTGGGCATTTCGGACTGCTCCATGGAGAAGGGCTCCATGCGCTGCGACGGCAACGTGTCACTGCGGCGCCGCGGCGAGACCAAGCTGGGCACCAAGACCGAGCTCAAGAACCTCAACTCGTTTAAGAGCCTGCATGACGGCCTTGCCTATGAGATCTGCCGCCAGGCCGAGGTGCTCGAGGAGGGCGGCATCATCTATCAGGAGACCCGCCACTGGGAGCCCAGCCGCAAGCGCACCGTGGTCATGCGTGTGAAGGAGACGGCCGACGACTATCGTCTGTTCCCTGATCCCGACCTGGCGCCGTTTGATCTGGACGACGAGTTTATCGATCGCTGCCGTGACGAGATCCCCGAGCTGCCCGATGCCAAGCGCGTCCGTTTTGAGGCCGACTTTGGCATTAAGGCCGCCGATGCCGAGCAGATTGCCGGCGACCCGGAGTTTGCCGAGTTCTTTGAGGCCGCCGCTGCCGGAATGGCTGGCAAGGAGGCCCAGACGGTCGCAAACCTGCTGGTGAACGAGATGATTGCCTACCTTAAGGGCGCGGGCGTGTCGCTCGCCGAGTCTGGTATTGCGCCGGCTCAGGTTGCGGCGCTGGCCAAGCTGCTGGCGACCGATGCCATCAGCTCCAACCAGGCGCACGAGGTCTTTGAGGCCATGGCCCAGACCGGCGACGACCCCAACAAGATCGTCGACGAGCGCGGTATGCGCCAGGTGAGCGATGCCGGCGCGCTGCAGCCTATTGTGGACGAGGTGCTGGCAAACTGTGCCGATCAGGCGCAGCAGTACCGTGACGGCAACCAGAAGGTCATCGGCTTTTTGGTGGGCCAGTGCATGAAGGCGAGCCGCGGCAAGGGCAACCCGAAGCTCTTCAACGAGTTGCTGAGAACGTCGCTCTCGTAGCTGCGAGGCCGGGGAAGCCCCGAGTCGCCGGGGTATTTCCTCCAAATTTCAAACAGTCCTATGCAAGACGAAGGCCACATTAAGTGGCCTTCTTTGCATGCGGAACTCATTTGGAGCAAACACCCCGGCGACTCGGGGCTTCCCCGGCCAGACGACTCGGCCGTTCGGGTCAGGCGGGCTGAATGGAATAGAGTGAATGGGCGCGCCGTTTGGCGCGCCCATTGTTTTGAAGGGAACTCATTTTGAGGAAGCACCCGCCCTGCCGGGGCTCCCGGGTTCTGCAACGACTCGGCCGTTCGGGTCAGGTAGGGCTGAATGGAATAGAGTGAATGGGCGCGCCGTTGGCGCGCCCATTGTTTTGTGGACGTGGCGCAGGGACGGTCCTCTTGGTCACATCGCGCCCCGAGATTTCCAAAAAGTTAACCTTTGTTGACCTTAATAGTTAGATAAACTAAACTATTTTTCAAAAGTGTGCTCGAGCAAACTTATTTACTCGGGTGCTGAGGCACCGTGCCGCGTCCAATGCGGCAAAAGGGAGAAGCAACATGAAGAAGTCGACGTTCAATACCCTGCTTGTCGGTGGCGGTTTTCTGCTTGGCACGGCCGGCATCAAGCTGCTTACCAGCGCTCCGGTCAAGAATGCCTGCGTGCAGGGTATCGCGTGCGGCATGCGCATCAAGAACGGCTACCAGGACATGGTCGAGCAGGCCAAGGCCAATGTCGATGACATGGTTGCCGAGGCTGCCTACATCACCCAGAGCGAGGCCGCTGCTGACGAGGCAGCCGAGTAACGCTCCCAGGCACAAACTATGAGATTCTCGATTATTAGCGAGATCCCCGGCAGGACCCGTCTTCAATTGGCGGGTCCTGTGCCAGAGAGCGATCTCGATGCACTTCTTAAGCTCAGCGGCGATATCGACGGCGTGCACAAGGTGCGCGTTTATGGCCGTATTGGTCAGATGGCGCTGGAGTACGATGAGCCGCGCCGCGCGAGCGTGCTCGACGCCCTGGGCGCACTCGATGCTCAAGCTATCGCCGATGCCAAGTCGGGTTACGTGATGCAACTCGAGCCGCGCAAGCACAAACTCGTCATGGATCTTGCCACACTTATCGGCGCCCACTACGCACGTCGCTGGTTCTTGCCGACGCCTCTGCGTGCGGTGTTTGTCGTGGCCGGTTACATGGCATTTTTGCGCGCTGCCCTTCATGAGCTGGCGCAGCCGCGCCTGACCGTTCCTGTGCTCGACGCTTCGGCCATTGGCATTTCGTTCGTCAAACGTGATGTCGACACCGCGGGCCAGACGATGTTCCTGCTCAACGTGGGCGAGCTGCTTGAGGACTACACCCGCGCCATGAGCGAAAACGAGCTCATCAACTCGCTGCTCGACGTGCCCGATAAGGCACAAAAAGTGGTCGGTGACACCGAGGTAAGTGTTGCCGCGACCGAGCTTGAGCCCGGCGATCTGGTCGCCGTGCGTACTGGCATGTCCATCTGCATCGACGGTGTTGTCGAGCAGGGGAGCGCCATGGTCAACCAGGCGACCCTGACCGGCGAGCCGCTGGCCGTCGAGCGCAGCGTGGGCGACGACGTGTTCGCCGGCACCGTCGTGGAAGACGGCAGCATCTTGGTGCGTGTGCGCGCCAATACGGCGCAAACCAAACTGCGCTCAATCGTCTCGCTCGTGCAGACGGCCGACTCGCTCAAGTCCGAGGGCCAGTCGCACATGGAAGATCTCGCCAACAAGATCGTCCCGTGGAACTTCCTGCTCGCGGGCCTGGTTGCGCTTACCACCCGCAGCCTTATCAAGACCTCAGCGGCGTTGATGGTCGACTACTCGTGCGCACTCAAGCTCACGGGTTCCGTTGCCGTCATGACCGCTATGAGCGATGCTGCCAAGATGGGCGTCATGGTCAAGGGCGCAAAGTACTTTGAGTCGTTTGCCAAGGCCGACACCATTGTGTTTGATAAGACCGGCACGCTCACCGAGGCGCAGCCGCGTCTTGCCTGCGTACTCACCACCGATGGCTGGAGCGAGGACGAGATCCTGCGCCTTTCCGCTTGCTTGGAGGAGCATTTCCCGCATCCGGTGGCGCGTGCCGTGGTCAACGCTGCTCACGAGCGTGGGCTCGAGCACCGCGAGCGTCACGCTGCTGTCGAGTATATTGTGGCGCACGGTATCGCTTCGTCCATTGAAGGGCGTCGCGCCATCATCGGTTCCGCGCACTTTGTATTTGAGGACGAGAGCGCGCAGCTCGATTCCGACATTAAGGAGCGCATTGAGTCCCAGATGCAGGGCCTGTCGCCGCTGTATCTGGCGGTCGACGGCACCGTTGTGGGCGTGCTCGGTATCGAGGACCCGCTTAAGCCCGGGGTCCGCGAGGCTATCGCCGACTTGCACGCGTTGGGCGTTAAGCACGTGGTCATGCTCACGGGCGACTCGGAGCGCACGGCCGAGCGGATTGCGCGCGAGGCGGGTGTCGACGAGTTTAAGGCCGAGCTGCTGCCCGAGGACAAGTACGCCTATGTGGAGCGCATTAAGAGCGAGGGGCGCCATGTTGCCATGGTAGGCGACGGCGTCAACGATTCGCCGGCGCTCGGTTTGGCAGACGTGGGCTTGGCGATGGGCGGTGGAAGCGACATCGCCAAGGAGGTCGCCGATATCATTCTGACCGATACGGATCTGGCCGCGATCGTGCGCCTGCGCCGCATGAGTCAGGGGCTTATCGACCGTCTGACGAGTTCGTATTCCAAGGTGATGCTCACCAACTCGGCGCTGTTGGCATTGGGTATTACCGGCATGATCACTCCGCAGACGTCGTCGTTGCTGCACAACGGCTCGACGATTGCCTACAGTCTGAGCAACGCGAAGGCTTACCTGCGTTAGCAGACGTGTCCGCCCACGTTATCTGGCCTGCGCCCAGACGGCATCGGTGTCGTCCGGGCGCAGGCCTTTTGCATTTGACCATTTGCTAGCTTCTCTATAAAGTGGTGCTAGCATGGCTAGCAATTGAAGGGAGCGGGATCGACGTGGGTGCTGTTAGCGGCATGGCACAGGTGAATGTTCGCGTAGATCGCTCGGTTAAAGAGCGTGCCGAGGAGGCGCTGCGGCTTTCGGGCGGGTCGCTGCCCGAGCTCATCAAAAAGGTGGTGGCCAAGGTCGCGCAGGGTGGCGGGCAGTGCGAGGAAGTGCTTGCGGCCGTCGACGACCGGCAGCAGACCGTCGCGCCCGATACTCCGTTCGCCGCATCATGGGCAGCGGCAGACCGGCTTTATGCAGATATGGGCATCGCTGCGTCGCCTGTATCCGACGATCGCGGTTGGGACACAATCTATTCCGAAGCCATGGATGAGCATTATCGCCAAAAGGGGATGATCCAGTGAGTGGGGCGCCTCTCAAGATCATGGTGGACGCCAACGTATGGGTTGATTCGTTTTGCGTCGACCATGCCGAGTCGCTTGCCGCGCGTGCGTTTATTGGGCAGGCGGCGGAGACGGGGGCATTGCTGTTCTTCCCGGTGTATATCGCTAAGGACGTGCTGTACGTTGTCCAACATGAGCTGAAGCGTAGCGTTCTTGCCAGCGGGGGAGCGATCGACGAGGCATCTGCCCGTGCAATTGGCGATGCGGCGTTGGCGTTTGTTCGGAACATGACCGAAAACGCCATGGCCGTTGGTGCAGATGCGTCGGACCTTTGGCTGGCCGACAAATACTTAGCGCTCCATCGCGATTACGAGGACAACTTGGTGCTCGCCGCGTGCAAGCGCGCGCAGGTCGATTACTTGGTGACTAACGATCGAAAGCTGCTCGAACATGCCGATCTCGCAGCAAAGACCCCGCGCCAAATGATGCCGATTCTTGCTCTGGCCGAACGCGGCGGCGCGGCTATCGGTTGACGCGAACTGTTTGCGGGCCTCTTGGACGACGATGCGCCAAGGGGCCCGCGTCTGCTATTTACAAAAGCTCGGCCTTAATGGCGGGACTTTCTGCGAGCTGCTCGGCTGCCTTTTCTTCGGAGCTGTCGAGTGCTGCCAGACTGCGGTAGACCCACTCGTTGACCTGGGTGTTCTTGACGCCTGCGGTCTGCATAAGGGCGCCTACCTCGCGGATTGCTGCGAGCAGATCGGCTTTGGGACCCGCGAGCTCGACCTCGATGCCGTGGTAGGCGGTCACGCCGCGGTTCTCGCTCACGTGGTCGATAAAGCCCTCGACGGTCTCAAGCTGCTGGGCGAGAGCTGCATCATCGTCAGCGTCCAGCGCGACGAGTGCGTTCGAAACCGTGAGGGCGGGATGTCCGCAGGGGACAAAGCCTTCGATGACATCCATAGCTTCGGTAATGGTTGAGCCCAGGCCTGTGAGGGCATTGATGAGTTGCTGCTTGGTATCCATAACGGTCCTTTCGACGGGTCAGTTTTGCTTGGCGAAAATATACGTTACGCGATCGGTAGCAAAAGTGCGAAGTGCGGCGCACATTGGGGTCTTCACAGCTCGTGCATAGAACAGCTGTCTGCCTTTAGAACGTGGTAAGATAGCTATCCACGAGCGGGGTTCACCCCGCGTGTTCCTTGAAAAGTCGACGGGTGTTGGGCGCTCGTGCCCAGTGCCATCCAGACTTTCCCGACATTCGGGGGCGACTGGTTTCGACACGATAGCTCTGAGAGAGGAAGCAAGCCGAGGTCTCCTCGCCTCGTTAAACAGGGGTACCGTCAAATTGAATTGACAACAACTCTTCTTTTGAGCCTATGGCTCTCGCTGCTTAGTTTATAGCGGCGCGTCAACCCGGTGATTTCCCCGACACCGGCGCGACGTCATGTTAGGGGAATGCTCCTGCGCACGTAATCGGTATGGCGCAGGCTAAGACCGAACCGGTTAGGACGCCGCGAGCGTGTCGCTGCGCGCAAAGCGTCCGAGACTAAACCAGCGACTGAGCTTGGAGATGCCAATCAGGGGGCTTTCGTGGACCGGAGTTCGATTCTCCGCGCCTCCACCAACTGTTCAGTAGGCGAACACATACGCGTGTTCGTCGTCAGGCGGGCGTTCGTGTTGCTCGTCAGATAGAAAGAAGCCGCTCCATACGGGGCGGCTTCTTTGCGTTCTAGGCCTGCGGCATGATCTCCTGCTCGCCGTCCTCGTCCATGTACGGCATGAGGAACACGCCGCCCTGCTCGGTGGTAAGCAGCAGGTACTCGCGGTTGTGCTCGTCGCACACGATTTCCTGGCCGATGCCCTCGGGCAGGTCGTATATGGGGCCGTCCGTGCGGGCTTGCCTCACGGTCACGTCTTGCGCTCCCATGGCCTGCGACGCGCAGCTGGCGGCGGCCAGGACGATGAACAGCAGGACGACCGCCGCGAGGATGGGGCCGCACCCGCCGTTGCGCTCCTCGTCTGCGGGGCTCGGGTACGGCATGGCCTATCCCACCTTCACCAGGTAGTCGTCGGCCTCTGGCTTGCCCGTGGCCTTGCCCACGGCGATGTAGCGCGTTGCGCCGCTGTAGCCCGTGTATCGGCCCCACACGTAGCCGTCGGCGATCTTGTACCAGTTATCCAGCGTCACGGTCTCGCCGCTGGAATAGTGCGCCACCTCGGTGCCGCCCAGGCCGGGGGCGTCGCGCACGCGCAGGTAGTCCACAGTGCAGCGGTAGGTGCCGCCGAAGTTCTCGGTCGTTTCCTGCTGCGCAGGCTGCGGCTGCGGGACGGCTGCGGGGGCGCTTCCAGCAGTGATGCCGAAGCATTCAAGGTAGATGCGCGCCAGCTCGTCCAGGTTGCCGTTGAACTTCTCGCGGTCGCCGTCGTTGTCGATGAAGCCGTTCTCGCACAGGCGGTAGTTGATGCCGCGCGCGGCGGCTCGGTTCGGGTTCGCGAGGTCGGAGCGGCGCACCAGCTTCTCGGAGCGCCCGGGCATGAACGCCGCCAGCTTGTCGGCCAGCGCATTGTCGTACTCGTCAGGCTCGAAGCCCTCCTTGATGATGACGTGCGCGCCGTGGGCCGTGGCGATGCCGCTGGCGTCCATGTGCAGCTCCACCACTGGCGCGTCGGTGCTCAGGCGGTTAAGCCCGCCGTCGGCGTACCAGTTGCGGGACGTATCGCCCAGCTCGACCTCGGAACCGCCCAGTTCCTTGATTCGCTGGCCCAGGGCGCGAACGCGCTCGGCCTCGGTGCAGCCGCCTGCGCAGCAGCCGGGGTCGCCAGCGCCGTGGCCGCAGATGATGAACAGTTTAGCCATTGCCTACTCCTTCCCGCCTACGGTCACGCCCAACAGGGCGTCGAGCCACTTGGATGTGATGCCTACCGACTTGAACAGCGTGTAGGCCGCCTGCACGCCGCCTACCACGGCGAAGGCGCACGTGACCCATGCGCCCGGGTCTGCGGGCACGCCGCCCACGAAGCCGGTCACGACGCCCGCCAGGAGCGAGCAGCCCAGCGCCAGGATGCGCGCGGCCTTGCCGGTCATGGCCTCGGTCTTGATCAGCTGTACCGCGAACGGCACGGCGAAAGACAGCACGATGGCTGCGATTGCTTGCATTTCTGTCATTTCGGATTCCTTTCTATCGAGCCGATTCCTTGTAGAGCAGGTCAACGCGGTCGGCGATGTGGTCGACCTTCGCCGCCATGCCCTGGCTGCGCGCCTGGCTGTTCGCCAGGTCGGCGTGCAGCACCTCGTTGGAGGTCACGACGGACTCCATGAGCGCCTTCATAGCCTCCATCAGCGCGTTGCTGCGCTCCATCTGCGCGGCGATGCGGCCCTCCATCTGGCTGCGCTCGCGGTCGCGCTGCGCCCGCTCGTTCACCTCGTCCTGCTTTCGCTCTTCGCGCTTGAGGTCGATGTTCGCCTTGCGCTCGTTCTGGGCCTTGAACTCTTCGAGGAACTGCTTGCCGAAGTACAGGACCACTAGGACGAGCAGCGCGCCGAAAAGCGACCCGGGGCCGTACGGCGCGAAGATTTCCAGCACGTCGGTCATTCGTTTTCTCACCTCCTCGAATCGCTGCCGCGATTGTCCGCGAGGTGTCGCCGGGCAAAAGAAAAGCGCCCCCGAAGGGGCGCTCGCTACTCCTGCGGCGCTTCCGGCTGGTCGGGCTCCATGGCTTCCAGCTCGTTGATGCGGTCGCGCCACGTCTGGCGCTGCGAGATGATCTCGGCCACCTCCTTGGCAGCTGCGGCGATGGCCGAGAGCAGGTCGGTGATGGACGATGCGGAGAAGATGCGCTCCACCGCCTTCATGACCTTGTAGTCGCTCTGCTCAAGCTGCTGTTTGTAGCCGTTGATCTCCCCGGCGATTTCCTGTTCCGTCATGGGTCGCTCCTTCCGTTGCTAGGGTAGGGGCATGTTCCCATCCGTGTCGCCTCCAGGTTTGGATTGCATTGAGCAACCCCCCCCGCGGGATTTCCGAACAGGCTACGGTATAGCGCGTCCATGGCCCGCACGCTGCGGTGCGCGTCCAGCCGCTTCATGCCTCCGCGCCAGCTCTGGTAGCTCTGCTCCACCTGCTCGGGGGTCATGACGCCATCGGCGACCATGCGGGCCATCTTCTTGAGCTTGCGGCGCTCCCGCGTTATGGAGTCTCGGCACGGCTTCACGACTATGCGGCCCGTCTCCGTGTAGAAGATGCGCTTCTTCAGCCACGTGAACCCGCGCGTGAGCTTCACCACGCGCGTCTTGCGCGGGTTCAGCTCGATGCCCAGCTCGGCGCATTTGCCCTCTATCAGCAGCAGGCACACCTGCAAGTAGTCCTTGGACTCGTGTATCAGGTAGAAGTCGTCCATGTAGCGCCCGTAAGACTCGGGGCGCAGCATCTCGGTCACATAGTGGTCGATGCGGTTGGGGTGGGCCACGGCGCATATCTGGTTCGGCTCGCTGCCCAGCCCCAGGCCCACATCGCCCTGCGCGTCTATCAGGCGGTGCTCCAAGGCGACCACGCGCGGATCTAGCAGCGCGGAGGCCACCTGGTCTTTGACGGGTTGGTGCGCTATGCGCGCGAAGTAGTCGGAGAAGTCGCCCAGGAGGATGTAGCCCTCGCGGCCGTGCCGCCTCCAGTGGTCGGCCAGGTGGCGCTTGAGCAGCTTCAGGGCGTAGTCGGTGCCGCGCCCCTTTATGTTCGCGGAGTTGGCGGCTATGAGAGTGGGGACTATGGCGGGAACGAGCGCGTTTTGTGCCAGGGACTTCTGCACCACGCGCTCGGGGAAGTGCACGGCGCTGATATGGCGCAGCTTTCCGCGCTCCCACAGGTCGAACCGTATGAAGCCCCGGCATATGTCGCGCCCCTCCAAAAGATCGCGGCGGGACAGGACGGCGTTGCGCAGGTAGCTTCTCATGTATCGCTGCGTGGATGCCTTCCACATCACGCCGCGCGCGGCCTGCTTCGATGCCTTGCACAGGCTGTTGAGGTCGGCCACGGTATCAAGCGTGCACGCCTTGACGCGCTCGGCCTTGACCTGCGCGCGCTTCTCCTCGCGGCGCTTGCGGCGCGCCGCCCGCCTTTGCTCGGAGTTCACAGGAGGCACCCCGCGCGGCTTGCAATGTGGCTCTGGCAGCCGCTTGAGGTATGGCCATGAAACGCGGCGAAGCCACGGAGCGCCGCGCCATGCAAGCAGCGTCCGGCCACCCTCGCGGGGTGCGTATTTACGGGCGCATGCCCGACGGTCGCGCCTTCCTTCCTCTTCGCGCTCTGCTTTCGGCCCTGGGGCCTACTCGGTCTGGCAATAAGGGAATCCGGGGCGGGGGCGAACCCAGACGTTCGTCGCCGAGTTGTAGTTGGCATTGCCGTTGTTGTTGACGTAGCACACGTTGGACGCGGAGCCCGACGCAACGGAACGCAGCCACCAATTGTACCGATAAACAAGGCGCGACCGCCGTCCATTATAGCGAACGCAGGCGCTCTAGCTCGGCCTCGGCCTCGGCTATGCGCTCCTCGGTGGACTTCTTGCCGGTGACGCGCACGTTCTTGCGCGCGCCCTTCAGCAGCTTGATCTCCTCCTCGACCATGGCCGCCAGCCCCTCGAGGCGGTTGGCGTTCACGGGCAGGCCGATATCCATGAGGCACTGCATGTCCAGCATAAGCTGCTCGCAGTCCGCTATGGCCAGCGTCAGGTAGCGTTTCCTCTCCAGCGCGTTGAACGAGGTGTTGGGGTAGAAGCAGTCGGCGCGGTTGACGTTGTACACGATGCTGCGCGCCGTCTCCACCGTGGGCACCGCGTTCAGCAGCCGGTAGGCCTTCGGAACCACGGAGGACGACGCCATCAGCTTGTTGACCTCCACGCGGATGGCGATGGCCTGTGTGAAGAACTTGTACTCGGACACCTCGCGGTTGCGCTGGTAGACGCCGCTCACGTGCACCTCCTGGGGAAACTGGCGAAAAAAACGGCCCGCTTCGCGGGCAGGAGGCGACCGCGCAAGGCGGTCGCCTAAAAGCAGAGTATAGAGCACTCGGCTGGCTAGCCGACGAGGAAGCCGGGGCGGGGGCGAACCCAGACGTTCGTCGCCGAGGCGCAGTGGGCAGTCCCGTGGT
>CATYUU010000043.1:0-16830 GCA_958413455.1 uncultured Collinsella sp.
AGGGCATGGGTCCTCAAGAGGCCGAAGTGCTTGCATGCGAGCGCATTGAGGCAGCGGCACCCGCGGCACTGCCCGCCGGCGCCCAAGACATGCGTCACAGCGGACAGCTCACACAAGAGGAGCGCCGTCAACGTCGTGAGCGGGCACGGGGCAAGGCCGCTCCCAAAGACCGTCGCACTTCCTCGGCCCCCGAGGGCGAAGTCGACATCCCACGAGCGACCGAGCAGGCGCTTCTCAACCCCACCGACACGGCGCCCGACAACGCCGACCCCGGTATGGGCTATATCTTTGAGCATACGCGCGGCCGCAAGTGCCTGGTCTTTGCCAACTCGCGCGAGGAGGCAGAGGCCGTGTGCTCCATGCTGCGCAGCTACTGCGAAAGTCGACACGAGCCCGACCGCTTTCTCATCCATCACGGCAATCTTTCGGCATCGCTGCGCGAGACGGCAGAGGAGCTCATGCGCGACGAGGAGCAGGCGCAGACAACCGTCACCACCTCAACGCTGGAGCTCGGTATCGATATCGGCCGCCTGGAGCGCGCCTTCCAGATTGACGCGCCGTTTACCGTCAGCTCCTTTTTGCAGCGCATGGGGCGCACAGGCCGTCGCGACCTTCCTCCCGAGATGTGGTTTGTCATGCGCGAGGAAGAACCCGAGCCGCGCACGATGATGCCCGAAACCATTCCCTGGAAGCTCCTGCAGGGCATCGCGCTCGTACAACTCTATCGCGAGGAAAAGTGGGTCGAGCCGCCCGAGCTCGATCGACTTCCCTACAGCCTGCTCTATCACCAGACTATGTCGACCCTCGCCAGCACCGGAGAGCTCACGCCGGCCGAACTTGCCCAGCGCGTGCTCACGCTCAGCTATTTCCATCGCGTCTCGGCCGATGACTATCGCGTGTTGCTGCGCCACCTCATCAAGATCGACCATATCCAGGTCACCGAAGGCGGCGGGCTCATCGTGGGCCTCGCGGGCGAGCGCATCATTAACAACTTTAAGTTCTACGCCGTGTTCCAGGAAAACGAGGAGTTCACCGTTCGCAGTGAGTCGGCCGAGTTGGGCACAATCGTCAATCCCCCACCGCCCGGTGAGCGCATCGCCATCGCAGGCCATTGCTGGATTGTCGAGGAAGTAGACTGGAAGCGTCATACCGTCTTTGCCACGCAGGTCAAAGGCCGTGTGCCGGCCTACTTTGGCGACTGTCCCGGTGACATCAACACGCACGTACTCGAGCGCATGCGCAAGGCGCTCAACGAGCACGCAACATATCCGTACCTCATGGGTAACGCACGGGCTCGCTTGGCGCAGGCTCGTCATACCGCCGAGATTTCGGGCGCGGGAACTAAGCCGCTCATCAACCTGGGTGGCGACACCTGGGTGCTCTTCCCCTGGCTGGGCAGCTACGCCTTTTTGGCGCTCGAGCGCATGCTCAAGATTAAATGTGCCGCGGAGCTGGGCCTTCGCGGACTCGACCCGTCGCGCCCGTACTTTATGCAATTTAAGATGAAGGCCGACGAAGAGATGTTCTTTGAAGTGCTCGCCGCCGAGGCCGTGAAGGACTTCGATCCCATCGAGCTCGTCTATCCCGGCGAGGTGCCTTACTTTGATCGTTACGATGAGTTCGTTCCCGAAGAGCTCGTGCGCAAGGGCTTTGCCGAAGGCGCGCTCGACATAGAGGGCATGAAGCAGCGCGTTCTCGGCTGGCGCGACCACGTCTAAGACCAGTCTTTTTGGGACGGGGAGACTTACTTGTCGTGAAGGACGGTGCCGAGGAAGTCGGTGTCGAAGGGCACGGCTTCGGCAAAGGCGTAGTTGCCGTCGCTGGCGATGAGCAGGTAGTTTTCCTCGCCGCCAAACTTCGCATCGCCACATGGGACCACCCAGGCGTGGACGAATACCTCGAGTGCCGTGGCAGCGCAGTCGCGCAGGAACGTCACATCGCTCCCCTCGTTTGCGCTCACGATATTGGCCACGTAGATACCCCCGGGGTTCAGGCCGCCCCGCACCAGGCGCAGCGCTTCAACGGTCGCCAGCTCGCGCACGGGCTCGGCACCGCCAAAGCAATCGCTCACGACCACGTCGTAGCGACGATGACCCACGCTCGTCACACCCAGATACGAGCGAGCCTCAGCGGTTATCACCCGCAGGCGATCGCCCGCCGCGCGCTCCAGCTCGTCTAGGTAAAACCAGCGGCGCGCCAGGCGCGTAATCTCTCCGTCATACTCGATGACGTCCATGCGCAAGCCCTCGTGCGACATCAGGGCGAATTTAGGATAGGCAAACCCGCCGCCGCCCAACATCAGCATGCGGTCGATACCGTGACCATAAGCGTCGCGCATCGCATCCTCGGCCTCAAACACGTCGTCAAACGCGCGATAGTACACAAAGACGGGCTCTGCCCAGCGCTCGCCAACGTAACTCGCGCTTTGGTAGACGCCGCCTTGCACCAATACGCGGACTTCGTCGCCGCCCTCGTCGCGCACGCGTTTCACACGCGCCAACCCATTGCGGGTTCGCGCAACCTGCAGACAGGCAGCACGAACAGCGACAGCGGCCGCACCAAGCGCCGCGGCTCCCAGAGCAACGCCGGCAACGACGCCGGCAGAAACACTCGGCTTGTTCATCTAGAGCTCCTTTTGCAGATAAAGGCCATAGTCATAAAATCCAAGATGGCGATAGTACTCGCGCGTACCAATCGCGCTGATCACGTTGATGCGCGCATAGCCCGCGTCCCGAGCAATATGGCACGCACGCTCCACCAGCGACCGTCCCAATCCATGGTGCTGGGCTGCCTGGCCTTGATCCCCCACGCGCGCCGCCATGCCATACACGTGTACCTCGCGAATCATCGCCTCGTCCGGCATCGTCGGCAACTCGTCCGCATGTGCGGCAACAAAAGCGCGAACGGGCAGCGACAGACGCAAAAAGCCGGCGATCTTGCCTTCGGGCGTCACCCACTGCAAAAAGCGTTCACGCGTCACCGGCGTCTCGTAAGCGACCTCATCAAGAGACAGTTCATCCAGGTCGGCACCCGCGGTACTGATCTCGCGATAGCGAATCTCGCGCACCGTCGCACCGTCACCCCGAGCAGCCAGGCGGTTCTCAACGAGCTGACGCAGGTTGGGCTTCTTGTTGCCCACCATGATGTCGTCGGAGCTAAAGTCGCGGATCATGCGGCTGATGCGGCAGAACGCCGGCGTCACCACGATGTCGTCGGCCAGCACATCGAGCAGTTCTTCCTCGGTATAGGGGCGCCACTCGCCGCGCTCATAGCGGCCCACCAGACGCGAGCCCTCGATGAGCGCGCACGGGTAGACCTTGACCTCGTCGGGCATAAAGGCCCCCTCGGTCATAAAGCGCTCGTAGTCGCGCTTGTCCCCCTCGGGCGTGGCGCCCAGCAAGTTGAGCATAAAATGCGCGTGGATCTTAAAGCCAAACAGACGCGCAAGCGAAAACGCCCGCTCGATCTGAGCCACCGAAATGCGACGCTCGTTGATATCGAGCAGGTGCTGGTTGAGGCTCTGGATGCCCATCTGAATCTTGGTGCAACCCAGGCGGCGGATAAGCGTGAGCGCCTGGGACGTCACGGCATCGGGGCGCGTCTCGATAACGAGCCCCACCACGCGATGCTTCGCCGTCTCGTTGATGCGCTGCTGACGCTCAAGCTCCTCCATCGTTGCCGTCTGCCACTTGGCAACCTCGCCCCACGGCGTACCAGGGCCGTACAGACGACGCACCGCGCGGTTGTAGCCGCCCACGGCAGCATCCACACGCTCCTGCTCGTCGGCAACGCCAGCAGCAAGCTCAGCCTCGTCTGTCGCAATGCCGGCAACCCAATAGCGCTCGCGGCGCTCTGTTACCACCGGCGGCAGCGCATCGGCGGGAGCGTCATCGAGCGGGCGCCCCGCCTCGGCACGGCTGATGCCCGGACGCGCCAGCATGGGGTTGGCCGCCACGCCGGCGACGGCATCGTCATTGAGCGCACGGAAAAGCTCCGACATAAACCACGTCTGATACCCTTGCGGATAGTCGCTCCAGGTGCCACCGAGCACGATGAGCTCAATCTTATCGGTTGCGTGCCCCATCTGCGAAAGCGCGGTCAGACGAGCGCTCACCTGCAGATACGGGTCAAAGCAATTTTGCTCCGCACGGGCGCACGCCGGCTCGGCGTGCAGGTAGCTTTTGGGCATGCGCAGATCGTTGGGACAAAACAGGCAATCGCCCGAGCATGGCCAGGGCTTGGTGATAACGGTAATGGTCGCCACGCCCGAAGCCGTGCGACGAGGCTTCATACGCAGCACCTGCAGCAGTCGACGTTCCAGCTCGGCATCGACATTCCACCCAGCCCAACGAGCCGGCTCCTCACGTTTTACCCGCTGGTAGAACGGCAGCAGACGGCGCTTGGCCAAATCGCGTTTGTCGGCACCCTCACGGCGCGCCTCGGCATGTATCAGTTTGACGAGCGCTTTGTCGTCCACGGTCTCGCCGCGACGCAGAGCCTCGAGTATGTTCAAGATAATCTGTTCCATGACCCCATTGTAAAGGCAAAGGCGCCGGAGCCCGTCACGGCTCCGGCGCCTCCATCAAACAGCGCAGCTATGGTATATAAGTCTTCGATAACCGCCCGTCACTCTGAATCAAATGACATGTCGCCCGAACCGACCTCAAAACGATACGTAGCAGACTTATCGCCGTTATCGAATTCAAGATTCAAAATGGTCTCGCCGTCGTAGCCAAGCGGAAGGAAATCGCTCTCGAAGTCGCCGCTGCCCAAGGTAAGGCTCGCCTTAAAGCCCGTCGAGTTCGGAACCATCATCTCCACATCGCCCGAGCCCACACTCACGTCCATCGACTTCGCGGGGGCCTGGTAGAGCTCGAACGTCACATCGCCCGAACCGACCTCAGCACTGAGCGCATCAGTCACGCTGCCCGCAAACTCTACATCTCCCGCACCCAGGAAAAGGTCGAAACCATCACAGGTGACACCGGCAATCTGCAGATCACCCGAGCCCACGTGCGCGTTGACTCCCTTCAGATGTTCGGCAACACGGCGCGGCAGCTCGACCGTAACTGAGCGATCGATTGCCTTACCGTCATCACTTCCAAACTGGGAAACCTTGAGCGTCGAGTCCTCGACGGATGCGATGTTCTGCGTCGCGGCCTTGGAGGCATCCATACCATTGGCAACGCGTCCCCGCTCGATAACGCGAGCCTTGTTACCATCAATAACCTTGACGTCCACCGTAGCCGCATCGATATCGAAATCGAGGTAGCGAAACTCATCGGCATCAAAGGTCGTACACGAAAGCTGCTGAGGCCGAGCGGAATAGTTACCGCCATCGTTCATAAAATCGTCGTCATCAACCACATCGTCCATACCGGACAAGCCGGGTATAACATCGTCGAGATTCCACGGGCCATCAAAATGAATCAAAGTCCGCGAAACGCCAAAAACAAGCCCGATAATCAGTACAAACGCTCCGATGCCGACGCCCAGGCGCAGCTTGGATTCATGCGAAAGCTTCATCATTCGTCACCTTCTTTGGCACATGGCTCAGCGGTGGCCGCGGTAGCCACGTCAGCATCAGGTTCCGCAGAAGTATCCTTCCCCTGGGCCCTGACCGCCACCGGTGCCGGACCAACCTGAATATCCCCGCGCGCCCAATCGCCATCGAGTGCACGCGCCACCCAGTGATAGATGGGAATCGTGAAGAAGATCAGCGCAGCAAAGGGGCCGGCACCAAACAGGAACATCAGTAAAAAGAACAGCAGCCAGCACACGGCCCAATACGGGAATGACTGGAACGGACCCTTCACCGGAGTCGGACCAGCCGCACCGGTACCCGTCACCTGAGCCGTCGCCGCATTGGCAGCCTGCGCACTCCAGCTTGCCGCCTGCGCCGCCTTGGCTGCCGCGTCACTTGCCTGCGTTGCCGCCTCGGTGGCGCGCGCCGCCGCCTCATGGGTGCGGGCGCGCTCTGCCGCCTCGGCCTCGCGCTGACGAGCGCGGTCCTCGTTCTCAAACTCGATATCGTCCTCAATCTCATCGCTCGGATTGAGCAGCTCGTCCAGACTCACACCATAGAGCTTGGCGAGCGAGATCAGGTTCTCGGTATCGGGCGAGCTCTCCGCACGCTCCCATTTACTAACCGCCTGGCGCGACAGCCCCAGCTTTCGCGCCAGCCCTTCTTGGCTAAAGCCCTTGCTGCGGCGAAGGTCGGCGAGCCGCTGCGCAGTTTCTACATTCATGGTTCCTCCTATGTGATGCCAGCCGTGCCGCCGGACCGTTTTTGTTCTTAAGGCGCCTTGCACAGTTAAAAATCTATCCGCCACCGCCAAAAGCATGCCACCTATTCTAGTGAGATTTTTGACAACTGGCGGTTGCGGGCACATATGAGCTGCGGAAATGTGTCCAAACAAAGCAATGAGCCGCAGCTCGGTTGTCCCCGTTGCGGCGTTAACGGTAGTATGGTCATACTGTTTATTCCGCACCGCCAACGGAGGGAGTTCCGCGCCGTGAACCGCGATTTCGCCTCATCGCTCATCCAGCTCAACAACACGTTCTATCGCGAGCACTCCGCCTCCTTCTCCGATACGCGTCAGGCCCCGTGGCCCGGCTGGGTGCGCACCATGGACATCGCACTCGAACAGCTCGACGTCGCCACCATCGAGCATCCCGTCCGCGTCTTCGATCTTGCCTGCGGCAATATGCGATTCGAGAACTTTGCCGCCGGCGGCGCACTTGCCGCCAAGGGCGTCGACGGCGCAAACCCCTCGGCAGATGCCAGCTGCCCGTTTGAGTTCTATGGCGTCGACTCGTGCCAAGACCTGGCCATCGATGCACATGGTCACGCCCTGCGCATTCCCAACCTGCACTTCCAGGAACTCGACGTGCTCGACGCCCTTATGAAGCTCAACCCCGCCGAGACGCCCGACGTGCTTTTCGACGCCCCGCTCGCCGACATCTCGGTCTGCTTTGGCTTTATGCACCATGTGCCGTCGTGCGAGTACCGTGTACGCGTGCTCGACGCTCTGGTGCGCCAGACGCGCCCGGGCGGCATCATCGCCATCAGCTTTTGGGAGTTTATGAACGACGAGCGCATGGCGCGCAAGGCCGTTCGAGCCGAGGCCCGCGCCGAGCTCACCCCGCCGTTTGAGGGTTACGATTCAGCGCAGTTTGAAGCCGGCGACCATCTCATTGGCTGGCAAAACGACCGCCACGCCTACCGCTATTGCCATCACTTTGACGATCAGCAGATCACCGACCTGGTGCGCGGCGTCCGTACGTTCTACAAGAGCGGCGAGGTCCCCGTGCGCGAGCTTGAGCGCTTCCATGCCGACGGTCGCAGCGGCGAGCTCAACCGCTATGTGATTCTCAAGCGTCTGTAGGCACCGACGACTCGCCGTCGAGCCGCATCGCATCTTTCGGGCAAACTATGCCCACCCTTTTTTCAACCCATTGACGGAACGCGCGGCCATGCGTTCCATACTTATGACCAAGGAGCCTCATGGGAGCCGTCCACGTTCGCACGCCTAAGAACTTTGTGCTCGAGGAGCGCCTGGAGCGCTACGCCGATGCGATTGAGACGAACCCCGAGGCCTATGCCGGAGATTGGCGCGAGGCTTGCACGCCGGTTGGCGGCTCGTCCTTCACCCGCCTTCATCTAGATCTGGGCTGCGGCAAAGGCACCTATCTGGTTGAGCGAGCTCACCGTGAACCCGACACCCTCTTTATCGGCATGGACCAGGAGCCCATCTGCATCGCCTATGCCGCACAGAAAATCTGCGAGCAGGAGCTGTCCAACGCACTCGTCCTGCCCCGAGGCGCCGCATCGCTGCCGCAGCTGTTTGCCGCAGGTGAGCTCGATGCCATCACCATCAACTTTCCCACGCCGCAGCCCAAGGCCAAGTACGCCAAAAAGCGACTCGTTCATGTCGACCACCTAATGCTGTACCGTCCGCTCTTTGCAGCCGGCGCTACCGTCACGCTGCGCACTGACAGCAAGCCGTTGCGCGACTACGCCCTGGGGCAGTTTGCCGCGGCGGGCTACGACACACTTTGGGTAAGCGATGACGTGCGCCGCGACCATCCCGAGCATCCCGAGACCGAGTACGAGTGCCGCACGCGCGAGATGGGTGCTGTCGTCTACGGCATTTGTGCCACACCCGGCGAGAAGCCTACCGAAGAGCAACTCGCAGCAGGCCGAGCGCAGGAGCAAAGCCTTGCCTGCTACCTGCCCGATAACCTCGATGAGCTTACCTATGTGCCCCTCGGCATGGAAGAGGCCGTCGAGAACTTTAAAAACCGCGCCCGCAAGGGCAAGAAGCGTCTGCCGCAAGAGTCCTAGGGGCTTCTGATGGTCGCGACGTCGGCAAACAAGTGAAAAAAGGCATCAGCGAACGACCCTCAAGCCTAAGTGAGTAGACTTTTTTGCAATAGCCAAGCACAACCCGCGTAGCGAAAAATAAAACCGCAGGTAGAGCCCTTGTGCAAAAGCCATGTGCTCGCGACATCGCAAAAAGTCTACTCACTTAGCTGGCAACCGCACCAAACGGCCGGGCAGAACGCCCATTTCCTGCATTTTCTCGCGCGCTGGCACCCCGCGCCGCCGCTACGCCATAATAGTTGGCGAACAAACGGCGAGAGAAAGCAACCACATGGCACAGACCACGACAGATACTTCCGCCAGCACCGTCTCCGGCGCCGGCGCCGCCAGCTCGTTCTCGGGCGGCACGGGAACCGAAGCCGAGTTCGGCTCGCTCGGCGCGCTCTCCCCCACCTGGTGGGAGCCCGAGGACGGCAGTGAGCCCGAACCGTGGCTCACGCCCGATCAGGCCTTCGAACGCTTCTTTGAATGGACAAGCGACCGCGGTATTGAGCTGTGGGACCACCAGGAAGAGGCCCTCATGGATCTAGCCGCCGGTGACCATGTCATTTTGGGAACACCGACCGGATCGGGCAAGTCGCTTGTCGCGCTAGGCATGCTCTTTATGGGCATGGCGCAAGGCAAGCGCTGTTATTACACGGCCCCCATCAAGGCTCTGGTCAGCGAAAAGTTTTTCGACCTTGTGCAGGTGCTCGGCCGCGATAACGTCGGCATGATCACCGGCGATACGCATATCAATACCAAGGCGCCCGTCATCTGCTGCACGGCCGAAATCCTTGCCAACGATGCGCTCCGCGAGGGCGAGGACGCCGACGTGGGCTGCGTGGCCATGGACGAGTTCCACTACTTTGCCGACCCCGACCGCGGTTGGGCCTGGCAGGTGCCGCTGCTCACCCTGCCCCACACGCAATTCATGCTCATGAGCGCCACGCTCGGCGATGTCACTGCCATCGCCGCCTCACTCGAGGAACACACCGGTGCTACCTGCGACTTGGTCGTCGATGCCCCGCGCCCCGTGCCGCTGAGCTACGACTACGTGACGACCTCCCTCGAGGGCACGGTCGAGCTCGCCATGCGCCGCGGCGAGGCCCCGCTCTATATCGTGCACTTTAGCCAGGATGCCGCCCTTGCAACGGCACAGTCGCTCGCCAATTTTGGCATCGCCAGTAAGGAGCAGCGCGAGGCCATCAAAGAAGCGGCAAAGGGGACGAGCTTCTCCACGGCCTTTGGTAAGATTCTCAAACGCCTGCTTGGATGCGGCGTCGGCGTGCACCATGCCGGCATGTTGCCGCGCTATCGCCTGCTGGTGGAGCGCCTGGCGCAGCAGGGCCTGCTGCCCGTCATCTGCGGCACCGATACGCTCGGCGTCGGCATCAACGTACCCATCCACACCGTGGTACTCACCGCGCTCACCAAGTTCGACGGCTACAAGATGCGTCGCCTGCGCGCCCGCGAGTTCCATCAGATTGCCGGTCGCGCCGGCCGCTCGGGCTTCGATACCGAGGGCATGGTCATCGCCGAGGCCCCGGAGCACGAGATCGAGAACGCCAAACTCATGGCCAAGGCGGGCGACGACCCCAAGAAGCTCCGCAAGATTAAAAAGAAGAAGGCCCCCGAGGGCTTTGTCACCTGGAACAAGCAGACCTTTGAGCGCCTGATCGAGACGCAGCCCGAGACGCTCAAGCCGCGCCTTCGCATCACGCACTCCATGGTGATTAGCGTGGTCGAGCAGGGCGGCGATGCCCGAGCCCGCGTACACGACCTCATCGAGACGAGCTTGCAGACCCCCGAGGAAAAGGCCAAGCTCGAGGTTCGCGCCGACGAAATCTTCGCCACGCTCATCGATTCCGGCGTCGTCGTTCGCACCGAGGTGCCGCCCGCGCCCGACGCCCCGACTGACGCCGCGCCAGACATCGACTATGCACTGACGGTCGATCTGCCCGAGGACTTTGCGCTCGACCAGCCGCTCTCGCCGTTTTTGCTTGCCGCGCTGGAGCTGCTCGACCCCGAGAGTGAGACCTATACCATGGATCTGATCTCGATGGTCGAGGCAACGCTCGAGGACCCCAAGCAGGTATTGCGCGCGCAGGAGCGCGCCGCGCGCGACCGCGCGATGGCCGAAATGAAGGCTGACGGCGTCGAATATGAGGAACGCCTGGAGCGCATCCAGGATGTCACCTACGAAAAGCCGCTCGAGGACTTGCTCGATGCCGCCTTCGACAAGTACTGCCAAGAAGTACCTTGGGCCAACGACTACCAGCTCTCGCCCAAGAGCGTCCTGCGCGACATGCTGGAGAGCGCGAGCGACTTTAAGGGCTATATCCAAAAGCTCGGCATCGCCCGCTCCGAGGGCATTCTGCTGCGCTACCTAGCCGAGGCCTACCGCTCACTCGACCGCACCGTGCCCATCGAGAAGCGCGACGAGCGCCTGCGCGACATTATCTCGTGGCTGGGCTTTGTGGTGCGCTCGGTGGACTCGAGCCTGGTGGATGAGTGGGAGAACGCCGGCAACCCGGCAGCCCTCGATGCTGCGCCGCCGCAGGGCATCGACGAGGTCGTGGCGGACCGTCGCGGCTGCACGCTATTGGTGCGCAACGCGCTCTTCCGCCGCGTGACCCTTGCCGCCCGCGAGCACGTTCGCGACCTGGGCGAGCTCGACGACGACTGGGGCATGAGCGAGATCCGCTGGCAAAAAGCACTCGACGCTTACCACGAGCAGCACGAGGAAATCCTCACCGACGGAGATGCCCGCAGCGCCGCGATGTTTTCCATTGACGAGTCCGACGAGAAGACCGCGCACGTATGGCACGTGCACCAGATCTTTGCCGACGAGGATGGCGACCACGATTTTGGCATCATGGGCGATGTCGATCTGGACGCCACGCAAGACGGCGGCGAGGTCATCTTCAAAAACTACCGCGTCGGCTTTATCGAGGACCTGCTCGAGGACTAGCCGAACATACTGGAACGAAACGAAGCGGGGCCGCTAGCAATATAGCCAGCGGCCCCGCTTTTGCGCTATACGCTATGCCTTACTCGGCACCCTCGACCTCATACGAATCCGCCTCGGCTGGCTCATCGTTTGTCTCTGTCGCAGCCCCGCGCGCCTCGTCAAACGCGGCCTTCATGGTCTTGTTGCCCCACGTGAGCTTGCGAATGGTAAGATCGTCCGCCTTCTTGTTGGCTAGGCGCAGATTGTTCTCGGAGGACAGCAACGCCTCCTTGGTTTTCTGCAGGTGGCTAATCGTCTTGTCGATCTCATCGATCGCCGTTTGGAACTTGCGGCTCGCGATCTCGTAGTTGCGACCGAAATCATTCTTGAACTTTTCCATCTTGGCTTCGAAGTTCGTGACGTCGATATTCTGCTGCTTGTACTCCGCCAGTTCCTGCTTATAGCGCAGCGAACCCATGGCGGCGTTGCGCAGCAGCGTAATCATGGGAATGAAAAACTGCGGACGGATCACGTACATCTTCTCGTAGCGATAGCTCACGTCGACTATCCCTGCGTTATAGAGCTCGCTCTCGGGCTCCAGCAGGGTGCAGAGCACCGCGTACTCACAGCCTTTCTGGCGACGATCGTGATCAAGTTTCTTAAAGAAGTCCTCGTTTTTGTGCTTGGTCGCAGTCTCGTCGTTCTCGTTTTTCATCTCGAACATAATCGAAATGACCTCGTTGCCGCTCGCGTCGCACTCGCGGAAGATAAAGTCGCCCTTGGTACCCTCGGACGCATCGTTATCTTTCTCGAAGTACGCGTTAGGAAACGCCGTCATGCGCAGACGGTTAAACTCGGTCTCGCAGTGCTGCTCGAGCGACTCGCCCACCATCTTGGTGGACAGGCGGACCTTCATGTCCTTAAGGCGCTCAATCTCTTCATCCTTGTAGCGAATCAGGTCATCGCTCGCGCGCTTGGCCTGCGCAAGCTCGAGCTCGTGTGCCGCCTTGGCTTGCTCCTCGCGAGAATCGCGCACCGCCAGCTCGCTCGTCAGCTTGGCACGTGCCTCATCGCGCTCTCGTTCCGCCGCGGCGACCGCCTCTGACAGGTTCATTTTTGCCATCAGTTCCTGCTCGCGCAGCTGGGCACGCAGGCCCTCGGCCTCTTGCTCGGACTGAGCCTTTGCGGCGGAAAACTTCTCTTGCACCTTCGCGCGATAGTCAGCAAGCGCGCGCTCGGCCTCGCTGCGAGCGGCATCGAGCTCACGCTGCGACTCTGCCGCGGCAGCGGCAAGCGCCATCTCCTGGGCCTTGTCCGCCGCGGCAAGCCTGGCCTGCAGCTCGGCAATCTGAGCGTCGCGCGCGGACAGGTCGTTTTGAGCAGCATTGCGTGCCGCCGCCTCGGCAAGCTTGGCTTCATCATCTTTGCGCCCCAACTGCGCACGCAAATTGTCGATTTCGCGCTGAAGTTCGGCGTTTTCCTTTTGAGCATCGGCACGGGCCTCAACCGCCGCGCGCTGGCTTGAGCTCTCACGCTCTGCGGCAGCGCCCTCAAGCTTGGCGCGCAGCTCGGCAAGCTCGGCATCGCGCTTGGCGACTTCTTGTGCCAGCTGCTGAGCTGCAGCGTTCTTCTGCTCGACAAGCTGAGCATTGCGCTGAGACTCCGCCTTTTGCAAGGCGGCCGTCGAACGCGAGCGCTCAAGCTCCAGCGCCTGCTCGCCCTCGCGCTGGACTGCCTTCACACGCTCATCCAGGTCGCGCGAGAACTCAGCATCGCGCACTTGCTTGACGATGTCCGCATAGCCGGACGCATCGACCTTAAATACTTCGCCGCAATGCGGGCACTTGATCTCGTTCATAGCAGCTCCTCGATGGACGCAAATTTCAACCGCCTACACTCTACCGCGCCGCACGGACAAAAAAGGCGCCGCCGCCATAATGGCAACGGCGCCAGAACCACCACAAAGGTGCCTGTCCCCTTTGTGGTGGTTCGAGAATTACAGTCCAAAATAGCCGAGGATTTGATCACGACTTACGGGCTTGTAGTCATTGGCGTCGAGCCCCACATCGTAGCGGTAAATGGGGCGCTCGCGATCGCGGTTGCGTGCGTTGGTGCGGTCACCCCTGCTGTGGATATGCCCATGCAGCATAATGGCGCCACGTGCCTTGCCGTTCCAGCTGAGCATGGGGTAGTGGCTCATCACCAGACGATGACCCTTGGCATAGCCGGGAGCAATCTCCAGGTAATCGCGCACGTCTTCCCAAATTTGCGGGGCGTCGGGATCTTCCCAGTCGCCGTCATGGTTACCGCGGATGAGCGTCGCATTCTTGCATTCGATACGCTCGCGCAGGCGCACCGCCTCCGCCATGGGCAAGCGATACGTAAAGTCTCCCAGGATATAGAGGCGGTCGTCCGCAGCCACGCACTCATTGATGGCATCGATGACCTTGCGGTTCATCTCCTCGACCGAATCAAACGGTCGATCCATGTCGTGCAAGATATTCGTATCGCCCAGGTGCAGGTCGGCGGTAAACCACATCATCGTCTATGCCCTCATTTCGCAATGCATCCAACTCGTGCTAAGTATACAGACACAGCGATGCGGCGGTTAGCCAAAGAGCCCGCCGAACAGTCCGCGGCGGCACTCGTCCTTTTTATTCGAACCTTTGCCCTGGGCGTTCTTATCCTTTTGCTTTTTGCGATCCTGCTCCAGCTCATCGTCATCGAGTAGCATATCCCACTCAAACGGATCATCCGTCAAATCGAACAGGTCATCGTCGTCAAGCATGGCAGCCTCCCTTACCGATTAGCGGGCATCCACCACATAGAGGCCAACGCGCACCTGGTGCCACGGGCTGCGCTCGGGGGCAACCTGTTGCACGCGGGCCTCAAACACGTCCTCGTGGCCGTAATACATCATCAAGGACAGTGGACCGACCTCGTTTCCCGGAACGTAGCCAAGTTTGGTCTTGCCATAGTAGATCGCAACTGCCTCGGGATCATGGGGATTATCGCGCTCGGCACACAGTGTCAGTTTATCGCCCGCTTTAAGATCGCCTAGGACCAAAGCGCCGTCGGCATATTGAAATCCTGCGATATGAAACGACAGAAGAACACGTGAAGGCTCGTACATAGCAACTCCTCTAACGAACAGAATACCCGGCGTTTAACCTTACAGAGAAGCCTACGAACTCGCGCGGACACAAATTCGCACCACCTCGTGTCTTTTCGACCGTTTGTCGCTACGCCATCTGATTCTAATGCACAAACATGCGCACGAACTTGTGTTTCCAGCTTGCGTAGGGCGCATACCGAAACGACACGTCCAGCCAGGTTGCCTTGTTCACGATGCTCTTCTTGTGGCTAAACGTATCGAAGCCCTCGCGTCCATGGTACTGCCCCATACCGCTCGCGCCCATGCCGCCAAAGCCCATATGGCTCGTAGCCAAGTGCATGATCGTGTCGTTGACACAGCCGCCGCCAAAGGGCACGTAACGCACAAAGCGCTGCTGAGCCGCACGGTCCTGGCTAAAGATATACAGGGCCAGCGGTGTCGGACGATCCGTGATAAACGCTTCGGCCTCGTCTAGGCTCTCAAACGTCAGCACCGGTAAGATGGGGCCGAAAATCTCCTCCTGCATCACGGCGTCATCGGGGGACACGCCATCCAAAATCGTCGGCTCGATCTTGAGCGAAGTCTCGCGCGCGGTACCTCCAAGCACAACCTTATCGGGATCGATCAGCCCGCGCACGCGCGCAAAATGCTTGGCGTTGACGATATGCCCGTAGTCCTCGTTATCGAGCGGATGCTCGCCAAACATACGGCGGGCCTCCTCCTTGATAAGGTCCAGCAGCTCGTCGTGCACGCGCGCATCGACCAGCAGGTAGTCGGGCGCCACGCAGGTCTGCCCCACGTTGAGCCACTTGCCAAAGGCGATACGCCGCGCTGCGACCTTCAAGTTTGCCGTCGCATCCACGATACAGGGGCTCTTTCCGCCCAGCTCAAGCGTCACGGGCGTAAGGTTTTTACTTGCGCGCTCCATGACGAGTTTGCCAACCGGAACGCTACCGGTAAAGAAGATCTTGTCCCAGCACTCATCGAGCAACGCTTCGTTCTCGGCGCGCCCGCCCTCGACAACCGTCACCAGGCGCAGATCAAATGCCTCTTCACAGATTTGCTTGAGCACCGCGCTCGATGCCGGAGCATAGGCACTCGGCTTGATGACCACGGTATTTCCCGCGGCAAGGGCGCCGGCGAGCGGCTCGAGTGTTAGCAAAAACGGGTAGTTCCACGGAGCCATGATGAGCGTGACGCCATAGGGCACGGCTTGCGTTTTGCACACGCTCACGGCGTTAGCGAGATCGCACGGACGCAGGCGCGGACGACTCCACCGAGCCACGTGAGCGATCTGATGTCGAATCTCGGAAAGCGACGTGCCGATCTCGCACATATATGCCTCGTCATGCGACTTTCCCAAATCGGTCTTGAGCGCATGGGCGATATCGGCCTCGTGGGCCCGCACCGCATCGCGTAAACTCACGAGCGCGCGACGTCGAGCATCGACATCAAACGTGGCGTGCGTCTTAAAGTAGGCGCGCTGATCGCCGACGATGCGCGCAATTTCCTCGGTGTTCATGGACCCTCCTAATTCTCGCCTTCAAACATACCACCTGCAACGACTTCGTACATATGCTCGAGCTCCAAGCGGTCCATTAGAAGCGGAACGGGGTACAGGGGATTGGCCTCGGCATCGGCATGCGCCGCCATCTGTGGAATGTCGGAGCGGCGAATGCCCGAGACATATTTGGGGATTCCCAGGGCCTCGTTCATGCGGTCGACCCAATCGATAAAGGCCTCGGCCGCAAGACTGTCCTGCGCGGTAGCCGGCGCAATGCCCGCCATGCGAGCAAGATCGGCAAGCTTGGGGGCGGCGGCGTCACCATAAGCGCGAAGCATGTGCGGCAGGATGATCGCGTTGGCCAAGCCGTGCGGAATCCCGTAACGTCCGCCCAGGCTGTGTGCGATGGCATGAACGTATCCAACATAGGAGCGCGTAAAGGCAACACCCGCCTTATACGCCGCCGAAAGCATATTGCGACGCGCACGCATGTTATCGCCATGCTCATAGGCCTCGAGCAAATTGTCATGGATGAGCTGGACCGTCTGACGCGCCATCTTACGCGTATAGGGCGTGGTGCTTCGCCCGATAAAGGCCTCAACGGCATGCGTCAGGGCGTCCATGCCCGTCTGCCCCGTAATGGAGGCGGGCAAGCCGCACGTAAACTCGGGGTCGTGCACCGCAAAGCGCGGGATGAGCACAAAGTCGTTAATAGGGTATTTGTAGTGCGTCTCGTCATCGGTAATTACCGCCGCAAGCGTGACTTCGCTTCCCGTACCGGCGGTAGTGGGAACGGCGATGAGCAGCGGCAGGCGACGATGAATCCGCAGCAGGCCGCGCATCTTGTTGATGGGCTTGTTTGGCTGCGCAATGCGTGCGCCCACGCCCTTGGC
>CATYUU010000044.1:0-16672 GCA_958413455.1 uncultured Collinsella sp.
ACCATGGTCGTGGGCATCATCGGCGCGTTCTTCGGCGTGCTGGCGTAAGGGCCCGGCTGCATAGATTTTCGTTGCAACCTGGGAAGGGGATGGAGCAGGCCTATGCTCTCCATCCCCTTTTTGTATAGAAGGAGTTCGTATGTTCGCGAAGGATCGCGAAGCAATGCGCCTGACGCCGGCAGAGGTTAGGCTGATTCTTATTGAGTCCCTGCAGTGGTGCGCCAACAATGCGGTCTACTTTTTGGGGCTTATCGGTGCGGCCACGTATGATCTGGCCGGCACGGCCTTTTTGGTTGCCGCCATTACGCTCGTGCGCAATCTTATGACGTCGGTGGGCAATATGGTGTCGGGCTCGGTCATCGATCGCTTTGGACCGCGCCGGACGTCGTTTGTGACGTGCGTGATTACGGCAGTGCTATCGCTTGGCGTGGGGTTAGCGCCGTTGTCTGTCCCCGGGCTTGTGTTTGCCGCGTGCGTCTTGGGACTTGCGGGCGGCTTTATCAACACCTGCACGCATGCGTTTCCGGGATACCTGGAGTCGACCACCGAGGGCCGTACCCGCGTGAACGGTCTCATGGTGTTCTACAGCAATATCGCCTATACTGCTGGCCCGCTGCTCGGTGGTGCCATCGTGAGCTGTTTTGCCACGCAATCGGTCTATCTGCTCATGGCGGGCATGATGGGTGTGGCGGCCGTGCTCTCTCTGGGTTGTCATGAGTGTGTTGCTCCCGCAAAAGGGGAGAAGCCGAAGGGCGGTATTCTGGGCGGTATGGCCGAGGGTGCGCGACTTACGTTTCGCGACCACGATCTGCGCCTCATCTTTATCTCGGGCTTTTTGGGTTTCTTTGCGTTTGGCGCGTTCGATTCGCTGGAGTCGTTGTTCTACCGCGATGTGCTCAACGTGGATATCGTCTGGCTGGGCTGGCTGTCCTCGGTCGTGGGCCTCACTTCCTCGGTGGGCGCGTTCATCCTGACCAAGCTTTCTGCTCGCCATGTCAACCTGCGATTGCTGCTCGGCGCGCTCATGGCCGTGGGCATTGGGTCCATGGTGTACGTGGGCACCGATATGCTGGGGGTCGCGATTATCGGTCAGGCGATTAACGGTCTGGCCTGGGGGTTCCTGGAGCCGCTGCAGATGATCTTGATTCAGGAGCGTGCCGACATCAAATACCTGGGGCGCATTACCGGCTTTGTGCGTTTTGGCCTGATGAGCGCCGGCGTGGTGCCGCTGCTGGCGGCTCCGTTTTTGGCGGAGGCTTTGGGCGTCCAGACGGTACTGTTTGGAGCATCGACCATTATTGCGCTGGTAGGAACGCTGTTCTTTGTCACGCAAGGGAGACGCCGGGGGCGTTAGCTATACATCAAATTCTAATTTAATACCACTCACCAGAGAATTTCGACCGTTCACCGAGGATTGGAACAGATTGAAAAGTGGTATTAAAAACACGTTGGGTGTATGTCTATAATTGGTATCGAAAAGAAACGCGATGTATAGATTCGCGTGCAGGACAGAAAGGAAAAGCCATGAAGGAAACCGAGAAGATCGAGATCATGCACTTTAGCCAGGAGGGCTATCTCGAGGACGGCAAGGCGCTCTACGAGACCGGCAAGAAGATGACCGCGCTCGCCGACAAGGTCGCCGACGAGGGCTACGACGCCGTGTTCCTGATGGGCGTCGGCGGCACCTGGGACGAGCTCATGCAGCTCGAGTACCTCATGAACAAGTTCGGCGACCGCGACCTCGAGGTCTACCTGATTCACGCCGCCGAGTGGAACGCCATGGGCCACAAGCGCATGACCGAGAAGTCCGTCGTGATCACCGCCTCCGAGTCCGGCACCACCCCCGAGGTCCTCGAGGCCGTCAAGAAGATGAAGGAAAAGGGCATTCGCGTCTACGCCATGACCAAGCCCGAGGGCCCCATCGGCCAGGCTGTCGGCGCCGAGAACTGCGTCAAGATGGCTTCCGATCACGGTAACGGCGGCTGCGAGATGGGCTACTACCTCGCCGACTGCTTCGGCCTGCGCCTGCTCAACCGCCGCGGCTGCTTCCCCAAGTTCGACAAGTTTATTGAGCAGACCAAGGATGTTTGGACCCACCTGGTCGACATCCGCAAGAGCTTCGAGCCGCGCGCCGAGGAGCTCGCCAAGAAGTACGCCCTGGCCCCCTACACCATGTTCATCGGCTCCGGCGCCCTGTGGGGCGAGACCATCCTGTTCTCGATGTGCATCCTCGAGGAGATGCAGTGGAAGCGCACCCGCTACATCACCTCGGCCGACTTCTTCCACGGCACCCTCGAGCTCGTGGAGCCCGGCGTCCCCGTGTTCCTGTTCATGGGCGAGGACGAGAACCGCAAGCTCGACGAGCGCGTCCGCGCGTTCCTGACCCGCGGCGTGACCGGCGACACCGACATCAACATCATCGACACCGCCGAGTTCGCGATCCCCGGCCTTGACGATGAGTTCCGCGTCATCGTGTCTCCGTGGATCCTCTCCTCGCTGATCACCGATCGCCTTGCCGCTTACTACGAGACGGTCACCAAGCACAACCTCAACTACCGTCGTTACTATCACCAGTTCGACTACTAATCGGTGACAAATAAGCTACTGATCAAGAAGCACCCTGCCCGGGCGCATGCGTCCGGGCATTTTTATGCCGAAATTCGCAAGAAAGGGGAATCGAATGAGGCAGTTTATCGTTGCATCCCATGCTCATTTTGCGTCTGGAATCGTCGAGAGCATTGGGCTGCTCTCCGGTGAGCGCGAAAACGTCCATGCGCTGTCTATGTATGTCGACGGAAACGAGGACCTGACCAAGGAGGCCGCAGCGGTTCTCGATGGGTTTGCTGCGGACGACGAGGTTGTCGTGTGCACTGACCTGTTCGGCGGCAGCGTCAACAACGAGTTCACCAAGATCGTCCAGACGCGTCCCAACACGCACCTGGTGACCAATATGAACCTGCCGCTCCTTATTCAGCTGCTGTTCGTGCCCGACTCCACCCCAATTGATGAGGCCATTCGCCAGATCGTCGAGGCGGACGACACCAAGGTCAAGTACGTCAACGACCTGCTGGGGCAGGCCGAACTCGATGAGTTTTAATCGCTAGGGAGCACATCATGATTCAGATGATTCGCGTGGACTATCGACTGCTGCACGGCCAGGTTGCCGTTAGCTGGACTTCGGCTCTGGGTGCCGACTGCATCCTGTTGGTGAGCGACACGGTCCTCAATGACAAGCTTCGTCTGCAGGCCCTGTCCCTTGCAAAACCGGAGGGCTGCAAGGTTGTCGTCAAAAACACCGAGGATGCCGTCAAGGCGCTCCAGAGCGGTGTGACCGATAAATACAAGCTCTTCGTGGTTTGCGAAACGATCCAGCAGGCCGGTACCATCGCCAAGGCGATGGGCGTTAAGAAGATCAACCTCGGCAACGTTGCCTTTAGCGAGGATGCTCGCCAGGTCTCGACGAGCGTGTTCCTCACGCCCGAAAACGAGGCATACGTCAAAGAGCTGCTCGGCGAGGGCTACGAGCTGTTCATTCAAATGATTCCGGCAGATGCGAAGACTGATGCCGCGAAGGCCATCGGTTAGGGGCCATCATGGTTATCAAGACAATCCTGATTTTCCTTATTGCCCTTTTGGGCTATTCCGAGTGGCTGACCGGTACGAGCTACCTCCAGCGCCCGATTGTGCTCGGACCTCTGGTTGGCCTTGTCATGGGCGACATGGTGACCGGCACGATCATGGGCGCCACGATGGAGCTTGCCATGGTCGGCGCCATCTCGGTCGGTGCGTATAACCCGCCCGATACGATTTCCGGAACCATCCTGGGTGTGTCGCTTGCCATGCAGGCCGGCGCGGACGCTTCGGCGGCCCTGACCCTGGGCATTCCCATCGCAACGATCGTCCTGGCGCTCGATACGGCCCTGGGCCAGCCGGTCATGCTGCTGCTGGTGCACCGTATCGACAAAAACGTCGAGGACGGGGACACCAAGGCCATCACGCGCAACATGCTCATCGCCGGTTACGCGCAGAGCTGGTGCGGCCTGCTGATTATTCCCCTGGCATTCTTCTTTGGCGCCGATGCTGTTGCCAGCCTGCTCAACATCATCCCCGATTTCGTTCAGACCGGCATGGATGTCGCCGCCGCCTTCTTGCCCGCACTCGGCTTTGCGATGCTGGCGCAGATGATTATGAACAAAACGGTGGCTCCGTTCTTCTTCGCTGGCTTCTTCCTCGTCGCCTACTTTGGCATTAGCACGACGGGCGTGGCGATCTTTGCCGCGATCATCGTCGTCGCGATGACGGTTTTGGGCGAGAAGAAAAAGGCGGAGCAGCCCGCAGTGGCAACCGAGGATCCTGCGATTGGGAGTGGGTTCGATGAGTTTTAAGTTTGAGTCTTCCTACGACGGGTTGATTACCCGCGCAGATCTTAAGAAGCTGTTCTGGCGCTCGATTCCCTATGAGCACTCCTGGAACTACGAGCGTATGGGCCATATCGGCTTTATGTGGGCCCTTATGCCGATCCTTCGCAAGCTGTATCCGCAGGATGCGGACTTTAAGGCCGCCCTTAAGCGCCATATGGAGCTCTATAACGTCACGCCGTACATCTCGACGCTTCCCATGTCTATCGCCGCTGCAATGGAGGAGGTCAATGCTACTGACGATAGCTTTGACACGAGCGCGATCTCTAATGTCAAGCTTGCTTTGATGGGGCCGCTGTCCGGCGTGGGCGATGCCTTCTACTGGGGCACGCTGCGAATTTTGGCAACGGGTGTCGGCACGTCGCTGGCGCTGCAGGGCTCTATTCTTGGCCCGATTTTGTTCCTGCTCGTGTTCAACGTCCCTCACTACATCATCCGTTACCTGCTGACGTTTGTGGGATATCGCTTTGGCTCGGACATGATCAGCAAGGTCCAGGAATCGGGCATTATGGACACGATCGTCAAGATGGCCTCTATCATGGGCGCCATGGTGATCGGTGCTATGACCATGGAGATGGTCACCGTGGACATTCCGCTCATGGTCGGCGCGGGCGATGGTGCTCAGACGCTGGCCGAGCTGCTCAACGGAATCTTCCCGGGCTTTGTCACGATGGGGCTGTTTGGAATCGTCTATCTCATGCTCAAGAAGAAGATGAATCCGCTGCTCATCATGCTCGTGATCCTGCTCGTGAGTATCGCCGGCGCGTTCTTTGGAGTGCTTGGTGTCCAGTAGAGTATCCGTCATAATGAGAACAATGTAAGAGGGGGCGTCGCGCACACTGTGCTGCGGCGCCCTTTTGCCGAAAGGTGGACAAGATGGAGTATCCGCAGCTTGCCGTCATGAATATCAGCCATCGTTATTTTGACCTTGAGGAATTCTTTTCCTCGGCAGCGGCCTCGGGCTACACGTGTTGCGAGCTTTGGACCGGGGCGATGCATCTGTATGTCGATTGCCATGGATACGATTCGCTCGAGCAGGTGCGGGAGCTGTCGCAGCAGTATGGGGTTCGGATTGTGGGGCTTTGTCCCGAACAGAACAACCCCAAGCCGTGGAATATCGCGGCGCGCGGGAATGAGGCGCGTGCCCGCACGCTCGCGTACTTTAAGAACGTTGTGGATATCGCGGCGGAACTTGGAGCCGAGCAGGTCATGGTCTCGAGCGGCTGGGCATTTTTGAACGAGCCGATTGAGGACGCGTGGGGTCGAAGTGCCTCGATGCTGCGTGCGATTGCCGAACATGCGGGAGAGCGCGGCGTGCGACTGGTGCTCGAGGCCCTACAGCCGGTTGAGTCGATGATCGTGAACTCGGCGGCCGACACGAAGCGCATGATCGAGGCAGTTGATCATCCGGCACTTAAGGCGTGTCTGGATATAGGCGCTATGGCGGTGGCGGGGGATACCATCGACGATTATTTCGATCTGCTTGGCGATGATGTCGCCCACGTGCATTTTGTCGATGTTGCGGCAGATGGCACGACGCATCTTGCCTGGGGTGACGGCGACCGCGATATGCGCGCCGACCTGGATAGGCTGGTGGCGCGCGGCTATTGCGGAGTTGTTTCGGCCGAGACCTATGACTGGCGCTATTTTGCCGACCCCGCAGCTGCCGATGCACAGGTAATGGCAGAGTATCGTCGTGCGATTGGCGCCTAGGTGGGGTTGGGTTGCGGCAACCTACCCTATGTTTCCAAATGAATACGGTGTGAGCGGCTGCGACGGATTTTCCCCGCAAGCACTCTAGTATGCTAAAGTACCCAGAAGACCGGCGGAGCTATGCCGGTCTTCTGTTCTATATGAAACGCAGCATGAGGAGGTTCACCAGATGACGGCCACACCGTGGGGATTCCGGGACATATTGCCCGAGGAGGCTCAGGCGCGCGAGGAGATTGCGCTGACGGTGAAGGGCTGCTTTAGGGATCATCATTACCTTCCGGTCGAGACGCCGCTGCTCGAGGACAAGGGCTCGCTCGAGGAGGGCGGCCGCATTGCGGACACGCCGTTTAAGCTCTTTGATGACGACGGTCGCCTGCTGGTGGTCCGTCCCGACAACACGCTGCCAATCGTTCGCCTGGTTTCGACTCGCATGCGTGCGGCCGATCTGCCGCTGCGCCTGCGCTACGAGGCGCCGGTGGTTCGCGAGTGCCAGCGCAATGCCGGCGGCTCGCGTCAGTTTACGCAGTTGGGTTTTGAGCTTATCGGTGTGGGCGATACCGCGGGCGATGTCGAGATCGTCTCGCTGGTGGCGGAGGCCGTGCGCAAGCTGGCACTTCCCGGTGCGCGCATTATCGCGGGCAGTGTGCGTCCGTTTAAGGAACTGCTTGCGGCGTGCGAAGATCGCGAGCTGGCTGCCGAGGCGCTGCGCTGCGTGCACGCCAACGACTTTGTGGGCCTCGATGCCCGCGTGGCGGCAAGTGCCGAGCCCGAGGCCGTCAAGGCCGCCATTAGCGAGCTGCCGCGCCTGCACGGTGGTGCCGAGGTGCTCGACCGCGTCGACGCGCTGCTGGCGGCGGCGGGCATTGTTGCGCCGCTCACGCGCGAGCTGCGTGCCCTGGTCGAGGGCCTGGCTCCCGAGGACGCCCAGGTGCTGTCCTTCGACTTCTCCATCATGAACTCGTTTGATTACTACACGGGCCTGGTCTTTAAGGCCTATGCCGGTGGCCTGCCCGATCCGGTGGGCTCGGGCGGTCGCTACGACTCCATCTTTACCGGTGCATTTGGCGACGGCATCGAGGTGCCGGCGGCAGGCTTTGCCTTTTCGCTCGAGCGTCTGGAGGCCGCGCGCACCTCGGCCGAGGACACTGCTTCCGATGGCGATCACGCCGTGGGCCGCGGCACCGAGGGCCCGCTGCGCATCGCCGTGCCCAAGGGCTCGCTCAAGGCCGACACGCTCGACGTGCTCGAGGCCGCAGGTTTGGACGTCTCTGAACTGCGTGACCCCGGCCGTCACCTGATCGTGCGCGGCCACGACACGCGTGCCGGCGAGGGTGCGGTCGGCGATATCGAGTTTGTCATCGTGCGACCCAGCGACGCGCCCGCCTTTGTGGGCTGTGGCGGTGCCGACTGCGGCATCTGCGGTTGGGACTCGCTCATCGAGGCCGACCTCAACCTGCTGCAGCTGGTCGACCTGGGCTACGGCCTGTGCACGTTTATCGAGGCGGAGCCTGCGTGGCGCGCCGGCCAGGCCGAGCGCAACTATGCCCGCCGTGGGTCGCTTCGCGTGGCAACCAAGTACCCGCGCATCGCGAGTGCCTGGTATGCCGAGCGCGGCGTGAACGCCGACATCGTCTCGCTGCACGGCAATATCGAGCTGGGCCCCATTGTCGGCATGACCGATCGCATCGTGGATATTACCGCCACGGGCGCCACGCTGCGTGACAACGACCTCGTTATTACTGGTCGCATTATGGACTGCACGGCCCGCTTCTTTGTCAATCCGGGCGCCGCACGTCTGGATCCGCGCGTACGCAATCTGGCCGATCGCTTGGCGGCGGCCGTGAAGGACAAGCATTTTGAGCCCGTTGCGGGCTCGGCACAATAGCGCGAGCACGCACGGGCGCCCCAACGTCCGGGCTGCGGGCCGACTGGCGCCGTTGTCCGGTCTCTCGTTTTTCGAAAAAAACCTCGACCGATAGGGGATACCGATATGAAGACCATCAAGCTTGCTCCCGGTGAGCGCCTCGTTACCAATCAGCTCAACCGTAAGGGAGTGCTACCGCAAAACATCGTCGACGCCGCCCGCGATATCGTGGCCAACGTGCGCGCCAGCGGCGATGCCGCGGTGCGCGACTATTGCCAGCGCTTTGACGGCGTTGAGCTGCAGAGCTTCCGTCTGCCGCAAGAGCAGATCGATGCCGCGCTCGAGGGCCTCGATCCCGCTTTTGTCGCCGCGCTCGAGAAAGCCGCGCGTCAGATTCGTGAGTTCCACCAGCGCGAGGTCGAGCAGAGCTGGTTTACCACGCGCCCGAACGGCACGATGCTCGGCGTTAAGGTGACCCCGCTCGCGGCGGCCGGCATCTATGTGCCGGGCGGTCGTGCACAGTACCCTTCCACCGTGCTTATGAACGCCATTCCCGCCAAGGTGGCCGGCGTCAAACGCGTGGTCATGGTGACCCCGCCGCAAAAGGACGGCCTGATCAGCCCCTACACGCTCGCGGCCGCCAAGCTCGGCGGCGTGGACGAGATCTATATGGTGGGCGGCGCCCAGGCCGTGGCCGCGCTGGCGTACGGTACCGAGACCATTCCGCGTGTCGACAAGATTACCGGCCCGGGTAACGCCTTTGTTGCCGCGGCCAAGCAGATTGTCTCGGGTGATGTGGGTATCGATATGGTCGCCGGCCCCTCCGAGGTCTGCGTGCTGGCCGACGCCACGGCCAAGCCTATGGTGGTTGCGGCCGATCTGATGGCCCAGGCCGAGCACGACCCGCTGGCGGCCTGCTATCTGGTGACCTGCGACGAGCAGCTTGCGCGTGAGGTCGAGGCGGGTATCGATATTCTGGTAGCGCAGTCGCCGCGTGCCGAGATCACGCGTGCCTCGCTCGACAATGAAGGCACCATCGTGGTGGCCGCCGACATGGCTGCCGCCGTCGAGGCGGTGAACACCGTGGCGCCCGAGCACCTGGAGCTGCACTGCAAGGATGCGATGGGCCTGCTTGGCGGTATTCGCAACGCCGGCGCCATCTTTGTGGGCGCTTGGAGCTCCGAGCCGCTCGGCGATTACGTTGCCGGTCCCAATCACACGCTGCCGACCGGCGGCACGGCCATGTTCTCCAACCCGCTTTCGGTGGAGGAGTTCGTCAAGCGCTCAAGTGTCATTTGCTATACGCCTGAGGGCCTGCTCTCCGACGCTCCCGCCACGCAGCGCCTGGCCGAGGCCGAGGGTCTGTGGGCACACGCGCTTTCCGCCGCGCTGCGCCGCCGCGTGTTGGAGCAGGGCGAGGATGCCGTGAGCGCCGAGTCTCTGGCCGCGACCGACCTGACCAACGTTGCCTGGCCGGGCGACGCCGTGGCGACGGTTGCCGAGGGCGTGGACCTGGCGGCTGCGGGCGGTGCCGCTGGCGCGGTCGTCGAGGAGGCCTAATATGGCCGAGCTGACGCCCCGCATGAAGGAGCTCGTCCAGCCCTACTTGGCCGGCATTGAGACCTACGATCCCAACTTTACGCCCACGCGCATCAACCTTTCGGCCAACGAGAGCACCTGTCCCGTGCCGGCCGGCGTGCGCGAGGCGGTCGACGCCGCCCTGGCTGCTACACCGCTCAACCGCTATCCCGATCCCATGTCCAACGACCTGCGCGACGAGCTGGCCGCCTGGCATGGCGTGGCTCGCGAGAACGTCTGCGTGGGCAACGGCGGCGACGAGCTGCTCTATAACTACCTGCTGGCGTTTGGCGGCACGGGACGGACCCTGCTCAACTGCCCGCCGTGCTTTAGCGAGTACGCGTTCTTTGCGTCGCTCTGCCAGACCGAGGTGCGCGACGTGTGGCGCGACCCGGCGACCTTTAGGCTCGACCAAGCGGCTGTGCTCGCAGCGGCGCCCGAGTGCAGCCTGGCGATCGTGACCTCGCCCAACAATCCCACGGGTGACGTGGCACCGCTCGACTTTGTCGCGGCCCTGTGCAATGCCTGCCCCGGCATGGTCATGGTCGACGAGGCCTACGTTGAGTTTGCCGACGATTCGTTTGGCGCGGCCACCACGGCGCAGGGGCTTATTGCCGAGCATCCCAACCTGGTGATTCTGCATACGCTGTCCAAGGCGTTCGGCGCCGCCGGCACGCGCCTGGGCTACGTGATCGCGGCGCCCGAGGTTATCGAGGTGTTCGCGGCGATTCGCCAGATCTATTCGGTCAACGTGCTGAGCCAGGCGGCAGCACTTGCCTGCGTGCGTGCCCGTGATGCCTATGCGCCTGTGGTGGCGCAGGTCGCATCCGAGCGCGAGCGCGAGCTGGCCGCCCTGCGCGCGATGGCTGCCGAGGGCCTGCCCGTGGAGGCGTGGCCGAGCGCGGCGAACTTTGTGCTCGTGCGCACGCCGCATGCCACGCGCGTGCGCGAGCGTCTGCGCGATGAGTATTCGATTTTGGTGCGCGACTTTAGCTATGCGCCGGGGCTTGCGGACTGTCTGCGCATTACCGTGGGTACCCTGCAGGAAAATGATGAGGTGCTGGCTGCGTTTGCCGCGCTGGTGAAGGAGGAGATGTAGATGGGCCGCTATGCCGAGGTAACCCGTAAGACGGGGGAGACCGATATTGTCGTAAAGCTCGACCTGGATGGAACCGGTGCGTGCGATATCTCGACCGGCGTGCCGTTTTTCGACCACATGCTCAACGCCTTTGGCCGCCACGGTTTGTTTGATTTGACGGTACACGCGGTGGGCGACGTTGAGGTCGACGCGCACCATACCGTCGAGGATACGGGCATCGTGCTGGGCGAGGCGTTTTGCCAAGCGCTGGGCGACAAGGCGGGCATTACGCGCTTTGCCGACGCGGCGATCGCCATGGACGAGACGCTTGTGATGGCTGCCGTTGATATTTCGGGCCGCGGGCAGGCCTACTGCGAGCTGCCCGTGCCGACCGAGCGCGTGGGCACCTTTGATACCGAGCTGGCCGTCGAGTTCTTCTACGCCTTTGCGCGCGACGCCAAGCTCACACTGCACGTGCGCGAGCTGGCGGGCGGCAATTCGCACCACATTATCGAGGCCGCCTTTAAGGCTGTGGGCCGCACGATGCGCCGCGCCTGCGAGCTCGATCCCCGCGTGCAAGGCATCCCCAGCACCAAGGGCTCGCTGTAACCTGCCAAAAAGGCAAATACCACCACAACGGGGACAGGCACCTTCGTGGTGGTTTTGGATGATGGGAAGAGGAGGGTCGCGTGGGCGAACCGAAGATCGTGGTGGTCGACTACCACAAGGGCAACTTGTCGAGCGTCGTGCGCGGGCTTGCGCGCGCCGGTGCCGTCGCCTGCACGTCGGACGACCCGGAGCAGATCCGCAACGCCGACGGCCTGGTCGTCCCGGGTGTGGGCGCGTTCTGTGACGCGATCGCCTTTATGCGCCAGAGCGGCGAGGCGGACGCGGTGCTCGATGCCGTCGCCGCCGGAACTCCGCTGCTCGGCATCTGCTTGGGCCTTCAGCTGTTTTTTGAGCGCGGCGATGAGGGTGTGCCGGCGGACGAGGGTGCGGACGCGGACGACGATGCCTCCGAGCAGGTCGGCGGCCCCTGGGTCGATGGCCTGGGCATTATGCGCGGTTCGTGCACGCGCTTGGAGTCGAGCCGCCTGAAGGTGCCGCACGTGGGCTGGGACCAGGTGCACATGACGCCCGCCGGTGCGGCCGACCCGCTGCTCGCCGGTTTTGCCGAGGGTGCCAACATGTATTTCACCCACAGCTATGCGGTGGCCGACGATGCCGATGCCGCCGATGTGCTGGCGCGCACGCACTATACGCGGAGTTTCCCGTGCATCGTGCGTCACGGCAACGTGTGGGGCTGCCAGTTCCATCCCGAGAAATCCTCCGCGCTGGGTCGGCGCATCCTTAAGAACTTCGTCAACATCGTCGAGGAGGGCGGCCGATGATCCTGTTTCCCGCAATCGATCTGATCGGCGGCAAGGTCGTGCGCCTGGAGCGTGGTGACCGCAGCCGCTGCAAGGTATATTCCGACGATCCCGTGGCCGTCGCCCGCTCGTTTGCCGAGCAGGGCGCGAGCTGGGTGCACGTCGTAGACCTGTCCTCTGCCTTTGGCGAGGACGAGGGCGCATGCGCTGCCAACTCGGCGGCGATCAAGGCCATCTGCGGCGTCGACGGTCTGTCCGTGGACGTAGGCGGCGGCGTCCGCTCGCTCGCGCGCATCGACGAGCTGGCCGGCTATGGTGCTCGCCGCATTGCGCTGGGCACCGTGCTGGTGACCGAGCCGGGTTTTGCCGAGGTGGCAGCCCAAGGTTTTGGCGAGCTGTTGGTGGCTGACATTGCCGCGCGCGACGGCCAGGTCAAGGTGAACGGCTGGCGCGACGGCGCGGGCGTGGCGCTCGACGATGCCGTGGCGCAGCTTTCCGAGCTGGGCTTTAGGCATCTGGTGTATACCGACATCGCGCGCGATGGCATGCAGACGGGCGTCGATGTGGCGGCGTATCGCCATGTGGCCGAGGTCGCGGGTTTTCCCGTCGTGGCTTCGGGCGGCATCTCGACGCTCGACGACATCCGTGCGCTGGCCGCGGTGGGTGAGGGCACGATTGAAGGTGCGATTACCGGTCGCGCGCTCTACGAGGGCAACTTTACGCTGGTGCAGGCGCTGGCCGCCGCCCGAGGGGAGGAGTAGCCCATGCTTACCAAGCGTGTGATTCCCTGTCTGGATGTTAAGGACGGCCGCGTGGTCAAGGGCGTCAACTTCGTGAGCCTGCGCGATGCGGGCGACCCGGTGGAGCTGGCGCGTGCCTACGACCGCGAGGGTGCGGACGAGGTCGTATTTTTGGACATTACCGCGACGAGCGACAACCGTGCGACGACCATCGAGATGGCGGCGCACGCGGCCGAGGAGCTGGCCATTCCCTACACCGTGGGCGGCGGCTTTCGCGACCTGGCGGGCATGCGCACCATGGTTGCCGCCGGTGCCGACAAGGTGTCGCTCAACTCGGCGGCCGTGCGCGATCCGTCGTTGATCAGCCAAGCCGCTGCGGCGTTTGGTAGCCAAGCCGTGGTCGTGGCGATCGATGCCAAGCGCGTGGGACTGCCCGGGGAGCCGGGTGCCGACAAGTGGGAGGTCTTTACCGCGGGCGGTCGCAACGCCACGGGTATCGATGCGGTGGCGTGGGCCGAGGAGGCGGCTCGCCGCGGCGCCGGCGAGATCCTGCTCACCAGCATGGACCGCGACGGCACCAAGGCTGGCTTTGACCTGGCACTCACCCGTGCCGTGGCGCGCGCGGTGCCGATTCCCGTCATCGCGAGCGGTGGCGTGGGCACGCTCGAGCATTTTGCCGAGGGCGTGATCGAGGGCGAAGCCGATGCCGTGCTGGCGGCGAGCGTCTTTCACTTTGGAACCTTCAGCATCCGCGAAGTCAAAGAGTATATGGCATCGCAGGGAATTCCCGTGAGATTGGATTTTTAAATGGAGCAAGTGACAACTGCGTCCGAGCTCAAATACGACGCCAGGGGGCTGATTCCTTGTGTGGTTCAGCAATATGACACCGGCGAGGTGCTTATGGTTGCCTGGATGAACGAGGAGTCGGTGGGGCTGACGCTCAAGACCGGTACCACGTGGTTTTGGAGCCGTAGCCGTCAGGAGCTCTGGAACAAGGGCGCGACGAGTGGCAACATGCAAGAGGTCAAGGAGCTCTGGGCCGACTGCGATAGCGATACGCTGCTGGTCAAGGTCGACTCGCCGGGTCCGGCCTGCCACACCGGCAACCGCACCTGCTTCTTTAAGAAACTCGCGTAGGGCGGGCGCTCGGCTAAGCGCTTGGCCAACCAGAAAGGATTGAACCATGGGTGTGCGCACCGCGAATGTTCAGGATGGAAATATCGGCGAGACGCTGACGGGGCTGGCCGAGGTGATTCATGGTCGTCGCGACGCGTCGCCGCAGGAGAGCTATACCGCTCGTCTGCTGACCGACGTCGAGGATGAACTGCTCAAGAAGCTTGCCGAGGAAGCGAGCGAGGTCATCATGGCCTGCAAGGATAACGACCACGATCACATTCGCTACGAGGCCGGCGACCTGGTCTACCACCTGCTCGTGACGCTTGAGCGCTACGGCATTACCCTCGACGAGCTGGCCGGCGAACTCAACGCCCGCCGCCACTAGTCGAGCTTTTGGTGCAGGGGGACAGGATACTTTGCACCAAATGATCCGTTTTCCTCCGTCCCCAACGGATCAAATAGAAGTTGCGGTGGAATAGTTCTTGTTTGACGGCCTTGGGGCTATAAACAGGAACTATTTCACCGCAACTTATGAAGGGATGGCTAGGCGAGGGGCGTTGACTCCCATTCGCCGGTGGGGTGGGGGATATCGAAGGTTCGATAACCACAGTCGTAGGCGTGGGCCTGAGCCTCGCGGATGTTCCAGCAAATATCGCAGGCGCGGTGCGCGTCCGAGCCAAAAGCAATCGGCACCTCGGCGTGGGCGAAGCAACGCAACAGCCCGGTCGCGGGATAGTAGTCGTCGAGTCCCTTGCGCGGTGCGGCGGTCGAGACCTCAACGCGGCGACCCATATCGTGGGCGCATTCGGCCATCTGCTCCCAAAACGGCGCGGGGTCAAAATCGGGCGCAAAGCCTTCCTTCGAAAAGCGCATGACCAGGTCGGGGTGGGCCATTACATCAAAGTTGAGCGGGCTCTCGCAGGCGCGGCACCAGTCATCGACGTAGCGCTCCCACACGCCGCGCACGCCTAAGTTATCCCAAACGTGCAGGTTGGTGTCGTCGTCGATCCAACCGCAAAGGGAATCGGGCATATCGGGGCGAGCGACGTTTTCCGTTCCCGCCGTGCCCGCGGCGCCGGCCATGATATCGCCCGGATCGCCAATCCAATGCACGCTGCCCAAGCGTACGACGGCGCCCTGGGACCAGCGCTCAACCAAAGGCTCACAGCCCTCGTACCAATCGCATTCAAAACCATAGATAAGCTCGAGCTCCGGCGCAATCTGCGCGGCGAGTTTGCGGGCGCCCTCAAAGGCCAGACGATGTGCCGTCAGGTCGCCCTCGACAACCTGCACTTCGCAGTTGGCGTCCATGCTGGCGGGCAGGGTGAGATGGTCAGTCGAGACCATGACGCGGCAGCCGGCCGCAGCGGCGGCGCGAACGTTGTCCTCAAACGAGGCATGGCCGTCCGAAAACGAGGTGTGGGTATGGCAATCAACCAGCGGGCATGCGGGCATGGCGACTCCTTTGCGTCAAGCGAATCCGCTCCATTGTAATGGCGCAGCCTCGGCGCGTCGTACGCGCGGGGTGCCGAAATCGATCGGAAAGGCTGCGCGGCGCGGCCTCGCTTGCGCTCTCAAAACATGTACGTCAGCCTCCAAAAGCTGCAAAAAATGACATGTTTGGAGGCTGATGTACATGTTTGGGCGAGGCGGTGGAGTGTCGGTTTCTTGTGGACAAGGAAAAACGCGCTCATCACGTGCCGTCACATCCACGCCGCCCGCGATGTGTTAGCGTTTGGATGAACAAAACGAGCCCACGCGGAAAGGAGCCGGACCGTATGCCATGCGATAGCAAACCCCCGCTGTCCCGCGAGACCGATGCGCCAGAGACCATCGTCAAGCTGGAATGCGATATCGACGACGCGTCGCCTGAGGTGCTCGCCTACGCCGCCGACCGCCTGCGCGAGGCCGGTGCGCGCGAGGCGCACTGGCTGCCCCTCTATTGCAAGAAGGGCCGTCCCGGCTGGCAGTTGCAGGTAATCTGTACCCACGAGGATATCGAGCGCCTGCAGACGATTATCTTTTTGGAAACCACGACCAATGCCATCCGCCGCCAGGTTATGGAGCGCGTTTGCCTACCACGCCGCTTTGAGCGCGTAGCGACGCCATGGGGCGAGGTGTCCGTCAAGGTGGCCACCCTGCCCGACGGCAGCGAGCGCGCGGCGCCCGAGTACGAAGACTGCGCCCGTCTTGCCCGTGAGCACGACGTACCGCTCCAGCGCGTGATGCAGGCGGCCCAGAGCGCGGCGCTGCGATTTGAATAACAAGATCGTGCGGCGCGCCGCGACCGGCTCCGTCAACTCCATCCCGAAAGGATCCCTCATGAAATACCTCATCGCCTCTGACATTCACGGCTCGGCATATTGGACCGAGCGCCTCTGCTCCGCCATCGAGTCCGAGCAGCCCGACCGCATCGTTCTGCTGGGCGACCTGCTCTACCATGGGCCGCGCAACGACCTGCCGCGTGACTACGCCCCCAAGCGCGTGATCCCGCTGCTCAACGCCCTAGCCGACCGCATCATCGCGGTGCGCGGCAACTGCGATGCCGAGGTCGACCAGATGGTCCTCGACTTTCCCGTCATGGCCGACTACGCCACGCTGTTCGACGAGACCGGCCGCGAGCTGTTCCTGACGCATGGCCATGTTTTTGGCGCCGGCATGCACAACAGCGTCGACCACGCACCCGCGCTGCCCGAGGGCTCCGCGCTCGTCTACGGCCATACGCACATCAAGGTCAACGAGGAGAGCGCCGCGCACCCGGGCCTGTGGTTCTTCAACCCCGGCAGCGTGAGCAT
>CATYUU010000045.1:0-16261 GCA_958413455.1 uncultured Collinsella sp.
GATTCTAGGCGATGGCCCTCCCTTGCTTCTTACACCACGACTCTGCGCGCTACCCTCAGTCGGAAAGCCCATCCCGTTTTAGCGTTTCGGAGTGGGATGCAGTTTCCCCGAGAGGCCCCATCGGGAAATCGGGGACCGGAATTCGCCTGAGTAGTGGGATGCGGTTTCCGCAGCAAGCCCGTCTGGGAAACCACGGCCCAGAATTCCCTTTGCACCGATCTTGCACCGATCTGTCGATTGAACGTTGTTGTATGTTCGCGCTATCATGCATGGTTAAATTGGTTAGCTATGGCAAACGGTTAGCCATGGTAAACAAAATGTAACGCCCTGTGGGCGCCGGGGGAGGAACACGGACGTGAAGCTCGATACGCTCGAGATTGGAAAGGACGCCGTTGTCGCATCGGTGACATCGGACGACCAGGCACTCCGACAACATATTTTGGACATGGGCCTAACACCGGGCACCGAAGTCACCATGATGAAGTACGCCCCCATGGGCGACCCGCTTGAGATTCGCCTACGTGGCTACGAGTTGACGCTGCGCAAGGACGATGCTGCTCGCATCGAGCTCGTGGGTGTTCACGACACAGATACGGGTCCGCGCGCTAACGCCGCAATCGGCACGACGGAGCACCCGGCACTCGGCGAGGGAACGTATTCGCCCCGTGCGGCAAAAACGGCCGTGCCCGAGGGCGCACCGCTTCATTTTGCCCTCGCCGGCAACCAAAACTGCGGTAAGACCACGCTGTTTAACCAGCTGACGGGCTCCAACCAGCACGTCGGCAACTTTCCCGGCGTGACGGTCGACCGCAAAGATGGCACCATCCGCAACCACCCCGAGGCGAGCGTTACCGACCTGCCTGGCATCTACTCGCTGTCGCCGTACACGGGCGAAGAGATCGTGAGCCGTCAATTCATCCTTGACGAAAACCCCGACGCCATCATCGACATCATCGACGCCACCAACATCGAGCGCAATCTGTACCTAACGCTGCAGCTTATGGAGCTCGATCGCCCCATGGTCATCGCGCTCAACATGATGGACGAGGTGACGACCAACGGCGGCGCCATTGACGTCAACCTGCTCGAGAGCCTGCTGGGCGTGCCGGTCGTTCCCATTAGCGCTGCCCGCAACGAGGGTATCGGTGAGCTGGTGGATCATGCCTTGCACGTCGCGCGGTTCCGCGAGCGTCCCGGCCGCTTGGACTTTTGCGCGCCCGACGGTCCGGACGGCGGCGCGCTGCACCGCTGCATTCACGGCATCGCCAACCTTATCGAAGACCATGCCGCGACGGCGCACATTCCCGTGCGTTTTGCGGCGACCAAGCTGGTTGAGGGCGACGAGCTGGTAACCGAGGCGCTTCACCTGGACCGTAACGAGCTCGACGCCATCGAGCACATCATTACCCAGATGGAGGGCGAGGCCGGCACCGACCGCCTGTCCGCGCTAGCCGATATGCGCTTTAGCTTTATCGGCGACGTGTGCGGGCGCTGCGTCGTCAAGCCGCACGAGAGCCGCGAGCACGTGCGCTCCGTCGAGATCGACCGCATCCTGACGGGTCGCTATACGGCCATTCCGGCGTTCCTGGTGATCATGGGTCTCGTTTTTTGGCTGACGTTTGGCGTGATCGGCGCGGCGTTGCAGGGACTCATGGAGGACGGCATCGCTGCCATCATCGCCTCGGCCGATGCGGGCCTCAAGGCGTTCGGCACCAACGACGTGGTGCGCTCGCTGGCTGTCGACGGCGTGCTTACGGGTGTGGGCAGCGTGCTGACCTTCCTGCCGATTATCGTCGTGCTCTTTTTGTTCCTCTCCATTCTGGAAGACTCGGGCTACATGGCTCGCGTCGCCTTTGTCATGGATAAGGTGCTGCGTCGTTTTGGCCTGTCGGGCCGCAGCTTTGTGCCCATGCTCGTCGGTTTTGGCTGCACCGTGCCGGCTATCATGTCGACCCGTACACTCCCATCCGAGCACGACCGCAAGATGACGGTCATGCTCACGCCGTTCATGAGCTGCTCGGCCAAGTTGCCGGTCTACGGTCTGCTGTGCGGGGCGTTTTTCCCACAGGCGACGGTTCCCGCCATGGTCTCGCTCTATCTGATTGGTATTGCGGTTGGTTGCATCGCGGCTTTGGTGCTCAATCGCACAGCATTTAAGGGCGACCCGGTGCCGTTTATCATGGAGCTTCCCAACTACCGCCTGCCGAGCGTCAAGACGACGGTGATGCTGGCATGGGATAAGGCCAAGGATTTTATTACCAAGGCCTTTACCATTATCTTTGCCGCTACCGTGGTCATCTGGTTCCTTCAGACGTTCGACATCCGCTTTAATGTGGTCGCCGATCAGTCGCAGAGTCTGCTTGCGGGCCTCGGCAGCATCATCGCGCCGGCGCTGGCGCCGCTTGGGTTTGGCGACTGGCGTGCATCCACGGCGCTCGTCACCGGACTTATCGCCAAGGAGAGTGTCATCTCGACTCTCACGGTGCTTTTGGGCGCGACCTCGCCCGCGGCGCTGTCGACCATGTTTTCGCCGTTTACTGCCTACGTGTTCCTGGTCTTTACGCTGCTGTACCCGCCCTGCGTGGCAGCCATCGGTGCCGTCAAGAGCGAGCTGGGCGCGCGCTACGCCGTTGCCGTGTTCGCGTTTCAGGTGGCAGTCGCCTGGATCGTGGCGTTTGTCGTGCATTCGGCGGGCATATTGCTGGGGCTGGCTTAGTTTTTTATTGACGGCGCAACCTCTGTGTATCGAATTGTTTTCGGCCCCGCATCTGTTGCTGACGGATGCGGGGCCGTTGCTATATAATCGCCTCCACTCAAAATGATTGGAGACGTTATATATGAGTCAGGCAAGGCAAGACGGCATCACGCTCAGGCAGTGGCTCCCGCTCGTCGGGCTCACCTGCTGTGCGTTCGTGTTCAACACGTCGGAGTTTATGCCCATCGGCCTTTTGACTGATATCGCCGCGTCGTTCTCGCTCACCGAGGCCCAGGCGGGCATCATGATCTCGGTCTACGCCTGGGGCGTCATGCTGCTGTCGCTGCCGCTTATGGTGTTCGCTTCGCGCTTTGAGTTCAAGCGGATGCTGCTGGGCGTGCTGGCCGTGTTCTCGCTCGGTCAGTTCCTGTCCGCTGTGGCGCCGACCTATCCCATCCTGGTCTGCGCGCGCCTGGTGGTCGCTTGCGCACATGCCGTGTTCTGGTCAGTCGCCTCGATTATGGCCTCGCGTCTGGTTGACACGCGCCACGGCGCGGTCGCCATCAGCATGATCGCTACGGGCTCGTCCATCGCGCAGATCTTCGGCCTGCCGCTCGGCCGCGCCATTGGCCTGGCCGTGGGCTGGCGTATGACGTTTGCCGTGGTCGGAGTGCTGTCTGCTGTCGCGGTCGTCTACCAGGCCACGGTGTTCCCGGCCATGCCGGCGGGTGAGCGCTTTACCGTCAAACAGCTGCCCGAGCTGCTCAAGAACCCGCTCCTCATCGCGCTCTACGCAGTCACGGTCTTCATGGCGACCGGCTATTACGCAAGCTACAGCTATATCGAGCCCTTCCTGGCGCAGGTCGCGCACGTCGATGCGGGCGCCATTACCATGACGCTGACGGCGTTTGGCTGCTCTGGTTTGCTCGGAAGCTGGCTGTTTGGCCGCCTGTTCGATGGACATCGCTTCCCGTTCTTGGCTATCACGCTCTCCGGCGTGCCGGTGGCCCTGCTGCTCATGGGGCCGGCCGCATCGTCGCTCGTGACAGTGCTTGCCGTCTGCGCACTGTGGGGTTGCTGCGCCACGGCCTTTAACGTGGCGTTTCAGGCCGAGCTCATCAAGCACACGCCGGCAGATTCGTCGGCCGTCGCCATGTCGATCTTCTCGGGCCTGTTCAACCTCGGTATCGGCACGGGTACCGCGATCGGCGGAGCCGTGGTTTCGGGCCCCGGTATCGCCTGGATCGGCTGCGCGGGCGGTGCGATCGCTGCCGTGGGCGTCATCCTTGCTATCACGGTGATGTTCCCGGCCATTCGCCGCGCAAAGCCCGTCGCCTAATCACGTTCCCTCATCAGTTGCGGTGGAATAGTTCCTGTTTAAGGCCTCTGAAGGCCCAAGCAAGAACTATTCCACCGCAACTTATTTTGGGGAAGAGGATACAAGCTGGGCATACAATGGATGTCGTTGTGTTGAGCTTACCGGGAGGTTGCTATGTGGGCATACGAGACGACGTTCTATCAGATCTATCCGCTGGGCTTTTGCGGAGCTCCGCGCGAAAACGCCGCCCCCGTTGCCGAGGATGAGCTCGCCCCTGCCGCCGATGCCGCTGCCAATCCCGATGCCCCCATTATGAAAATCGCCCAATGGGCCGACTACCTGCAGGAACTCGGTATTGGCGCTGTGCTCATCAACCCGCCGCTCGAGTCTGATAGCCACGGCTACGATACACGCAGCCTGCGCCATATCGACCGTCGCCTGGGTGGGGATGCCGATTTTGCCGCCGTGTGTGAGACATTGCATGCCCATGGCATCCGCGTGGTACTCGATGCCGTCTTCAACCACGTCGGTCGTGGCTTTTGGGCCTTCCGCGATGTGCAGGAGCGTAAGTGGGACTCGCCGTACAAGGATTGGTTCCACATCAGCTTTGACGGTGACTCGTGCTACGGCGACGGCTTTTGGTACGAGGGCTGGGAGGGCCATTTTGAGCTTGTGAAGCTCAACCTGCAAAACCCCGCCGTGGTCGATTACCTGCTCGAGTCCGTGCGTCACTGGGCCGAGGTCTTTGGCGTCGACGGCCTGCGCTTGGACGTTGCCTATATGCTCGACCGCGACTTTATGCGCCGCCTACACTCCTTTACACGTGAGCTCAAACCCGATTTCGTACTGATCGGCGAGACGCTCCACGGCGATTACAACCAGATCGTCAACGACGAGATGCTCGACTCCTGCACCAACTACGAGTGCTACAAGGGCCTGTACTCCAGCTTTAACTCGGTCAACATGTTCGAGATCGCCCATTCGTTGCACCGTCAGTTTGGCGGTGACCCGTGGTGCATCTACCGCGGCAAGCATCTGCTGTCGTTTGTCGACAACCACGATGTGCCGCGCCTGGCGAGCATCCTGACGGACAAGTCCTGCCTGCGCCCCGCCTACGGCATGCTCTTTGGTATGTCGGGCATTCCGTGCGTCTACTACGGCAGCGAGTGGGGGATTGCCGGCGAAAAGGGCGGCTCCGATGGTGATTGGGCACTACGTCCTGCGCTCGATGAGCCTGCGCCCAACGAGCTGACGGCCTTCATCGAGCAGCTTGCGCACCTACGCTCGGCAAACGACGCGGCGGCCCGTGCCCTCAACTACGGTGCCTATCGCAACGTGGTGATCCAGAACAAGCAGCTGCTGTTCGAGCGCGCCTGCGACGACGCGACGGTGCTCGTGGCGGTCAATGCCGTGAACGAGCCCTATACCTTTGGAGCCGGCGAACTCAACGGCTCCTTCGTCGACCTGCTTGCCGACGATGCGCCCACGGTCGAGCTGACAGGCTCCCTTGAACTTGCGCCCTACGAGGTGCGCTATCTGTTGAGGGCCTAGGCCATGGCGGCGTCCGACGAAGGCTATCAACATATTGAGCATGGGTTTGAGCCCGTGTTCGACCAGCACTCCCGCGTTTTGGTGCTCGGGTCGTTTCCCTCGGTGCTCTCGCGTGCCAATGCCTTTTATTACGGCAACCCTCAGAATCGCTTTTGGCGTGTGATGGCCACGTGCCTCGGTATGCCTGTGCCGCCCAACGAGGGCGATCCTTTGGCAAGCGGTGAGCCCGCGACGCTCGATGCCTCCATTGCCGCCAAGCGGGCCATGCTGCTGAACGGCGGCGTGGCCCTGTGGGATGTGGTCGAGAGCTGCGACATTAAGGGCTCGAGCGACGCGAGCATCCGCAACGTTGTGCCGGCACATATCGAGCGCATTACCGATGCCGCGTCGATCGAGGTCGTTGTCTGTAACGGCGGTACGGCAGGGCGACTCTACAAACGCTACTTGCAAGATCGGACGGGGCTGCCTGCCATTGTCCTGCCCTCGACAAGTCCCGCCAATGCCGCCTGGCGCCTGGAGCGGCTTGTTGAGCGGTGGCACGAAGCCGTTGACTGGGCTGTTATTTAATTTAGATTTTTGTTTGAGCGTGGGCGCCCAGACGTTTCAGAACGCCTCGCCAGATCGGCGCGGGCACGGCTGGCTCGGCGCAAACCATGCCGTCGGCGTCGACGTTGGCGGCATTGCCGCCGCCAAGTCGCTGTGCATGCTCGACGGAGCAGCCCATGCGCACAGCGCCCACAAGCTTATCCATCGCTTCCGAAAATGGTCGCCGCAAGAGTCCCATGCGCGGAGAGCGACGAAACGCCGCAATGCCGCTGCCGGCGCAGATGGCAACGCCGCCACACCACAATTGGTCATGGCGCTCACATGCCTTGCGCAGGCGAACGGCGGTCCCACGCGCCCGCTCAGCGTCCTGTTGTGCGGCTCGAATCACGGCATAGACACGCGTTCCCGTACTGCCAAAGCGCTCAAGCGTCTGCTCGATGGCTGTCAACGTCTCATCGTCAGCCACATCTTCAATGGCTAGCACGATGCCATCGGCAACGCTGCCGGCGTCATTTGCCTTCAAGTCGACCGGGCGGGGGAGTGCGGTGCCGGAAAGCCGGGCATAGGCGGCGATGGCATCCTGCAGGTCCCAGAGCAAAAAATCAAGATCGGCGCTATTGGGAATACTGATATACGCAACGGTGTGCAGTGTTTTTGGTACGTCGCCGCGCGCGGTCGTCTCCATGCCATCTCCTTTCCGGCTCGTTTCCGTTTAGGTTACACCGTCTGGTGGCGCCCCGCCGCGCTATCCTAGTGCAACCCTTACGAAAGGAACGCCATGCGTCTGCCCATGAATACCTCGCTTGCCATGCTCAAGCCCTCCGGTATCCGCCGGATCAACGCGCTCGCCGCCCAGCATCCGGGGTGCATCGCGCTCGCGCTCGGCGAGCCCGATTTTCCCACGCCCGATGTGATTAGCGCCGAGGTGACCGCCGCACTGGACCGCGGTGACACGCACTATCCGCCCAACAACGGTCGCCCCGCCCTGCGTGAGGCGTTGTCTGCCTACATGGGGGGCGCGGGCCTTACGTTTTCCGCCGATGAGGTCATCCTGACCGACGGTGCGACCGAGGCACTGTCGGCAACATTCATGGCTATGCTCAACCCGGGCGACGAGGTCATTATCCCCACGCCGGCCTTTGGCCTGTACGAGAGCATTGTCGTGGCCAATCACGCCAAAGCGGTCTTTTTGGATACGGAGTCTGCGCAATTCCAGATTGACGAGGACGCACTTCGTGCTTGCGTGACGCCGGCGACCAAGGCCATCGTCATCTGCTCGCCCAACAATCCTACGGGCTGTATCCTCAACGCGGCTTCGCTCGGCGCCGTGGCGCACGTGGCGGAGCAGGCGGGCATCTACGTGGTCTGCGACGACGTATACAACCGCCTAGTCTATGTGGATGGCTACGAGCGCTTCGCCCAGCGCCACCCGGAGCTGCGTGAGCAGACCGTAATTATCGAGAGCTTCTCCAAGCCCTGGGCCATGACCGGCTGGCGCTTGGGCTGGCTCGCAGCGGCAGGGCCCGTCATCGCCGAGATCGCAAAGGCCCACCAATACCTAGTATCGAGTGCTGTCTCCTTCGAAATGGACGCCGCAGCCCGAGCCCTGACCGTCGACCCAACCCCCATGCTCAAAGTCTACCGAGCCCGTCGCGAACGCGTGCTCGCAGCCTTAAACGCCATGGGCCTCGACGTCGTAGAACCAGCCGGCGCCTTCTACGCCTTCCCCAGCATCAAACAGTACGGCCTAACCAGCGAAGCCTTCTGCATCAAAGCCATCAAAGAGGCCAACGTAGCCCTAGTCCCCGGAAACTGCTTCGGCACCGAAGGCCACATCCGCCTAAGCTACTGCGTCTCCGACCAAGATCTGGACGAAGGCCTAAATCGCCTGTCCACCTTCATTTCAACCTTATAGCCCAACGGGACGCAACACATCAGCCCACCGACCCAAGCATTATGAGTGGGGGCGTCAGCCAACGAAAACCCGGGCTGCCCCAAAGTCACCGCAGGCCGCGCCGCCGAAGGCCAGGCGCAAGGTTTTCGTAGATTCCGCACGAGCCGAAGAGCACTTAATGTGCTCTTCGTGCGAGCCAGGACTTGACCGAGCGAAAACCTTGCGCCTGGCCTTCGGCGGCGCGTGCCGGATGGTGGAATTGTGTGCAGCCCGGGTTTCCATTGACCGACGCCGGGGTCCCCGCCATAATACTTTCGGTTCACGCACGAATCCGCTGCCAGAGACAGCCGGCGCAAACGGGTCTTACCCGCGAGCTTAATGGGACTTCCCGCCAGCCGAGGTGGTCGAGTAGATATGTCTTCTCGCCCCCGTCGCTCATGCAGCGCGGGGGCTTTCTTTTTGGACATGCCCCCGTCACGTCCTTGTGGCGGACCGTGCCTGGAAAGGATTCGAGGAGGTGTAATTCATGCCCCAGCAGTACAAAATCGACAAGGTTGCAGAGATCGAGTCCCGTATCGCCGAGAACGCCGGTCTGTTCGTCGTCAACTACAACGGTCTGACGGTTAAGCAGGCTCAGGAGCTGCGTCATCAGCTTCGCGAGTGCGGCGCCGAGATGAAGGTCTACAAGAACAACCTGGTCAAGATCGCCCTCAAGAACCAGGAGCAGCCCGAGATCGACGAGATCCTCGCCGGCCCCGTTGCTTATGTGTTCTACGAGACCGAGCCGGTCGAGGCCGCTAAGGCCCTTAAGGACTTCTCCGCTAAGTCCAAGGGCGTCCTTGAGATCAAGGGCGGTATCTCCGACGGCAAGGCCGTTTCCGCTGATGATGTTAAGGCTATCGCCGAGCTGCCCACCAAGGATCAGCTTCTCGGCCAGATCGCCGGTCTCATCTCCGGTTTCGCTCGCGACATCGCTGTCTGCGTCAACGGCGTTTCCTCTGGTCTCGCTCGTTCGATCCAGCAGGTCTCCGAGCAGAAGGCAGCCTAGTTGCTGTTTTCACCCGCGGCGGCAACGCCGCACCCCTGGCGCATTCGCGCCGTGTTTTAACTGATCTCCGTGCATCCGCACGGAAACCGAAAGGACTTAGAAATGGCTAAGCTTACCACCGATGAGATCATCGATGCTCTTAAGGAAATGACCCTTCTCGAGGCTTCCGAGCTCGTTAAGGCTATCGAGGACACCTTCGGCGTTTCCGCCGCTGCTCCTGCCGCTGTTGTCGCCGCTCCCGCTGCTGGCGCTGCTGAGGCCGAGGAGAAGACCGAGTTTGACGTCGTGCTCGAGGGCTTCGGCGACAACAAGATCCAGGTCATCAAGGCCGTCCGTGAGCTCACCAACCTTGGCCTGAAGGAGGCCAAGGAGGTCGTCGAGGGCGCTCCCAAGGCTGTTCTCGAGGGTGCCAAGAAGGATGACGCCGAGGCTGCCAAGGAGAAGCTCGAGGCTGCTGGCGCTGCTGTCACCCTCAAGTAATCAGGCTTTCTCGCCAGATTTCTTTGCAGACGGGGTTCGCATTGCGAGCCCCGTCTTTTTTGTTTTTCGGTCCCTCGGCATCGGTTGTTCAAACTGCCATGTTCTGTGATTTGTGTCGTATCGCGTGCTCTGCCGTTGGGCAATAAAATTGCACCATTCGAGCAATAATTTGCGTTGACCTGCTGAAGAATTGTCTCTGCCTTGTAGTGACATATAGTTCCAGCGGTAAGATGCTTAGGTATCGCAATTTGGTCTGCGGCTGTGTGCCGCACGCATGGGGCGCTTTTGCGCCTGCGAAAGGATCTTTGAATAACATGAAGGCAATCATCCCCGCCGCCGGTCTTGGCACGCGTTTTCTGCCTGGCACCAAGTGCACGCCCAAAGAGATGCTGCCGGTGCTCGACAAGCCCGTCATTCAGTACGTCGTCGAGGAGGCGCTCGAACCCGAGGAGGTCGACGATGCCATCATCGTTACTTCTCCCGGTAAGCCCGAGCTACTGAACTACTTCCAGCCCGATCGCTCGCTCGAGAACCTGCTGCGCGAGCGCGGCAAGAACGCCTATGCCGATGCCGTCGCCCACGCTGGCGGTATGCCGGTCGACTTCCGTTATCAGTACGAGCCCAAGGGCCTCGGCCATGCTATTCGCTCTGCTGCCGACGCCGTGGCAGGGGAGAACTTTCTAGTTCTTCTGGGCGACTACGTTGTGCCTAACCGCGACATCTGCGACAAGATGCTCGCCGTTTCCAAGGAGCACGGTGGCGCTTCGGTTATCGCCGTCGCTGCTTGCTCGCCCGAGGAAGTCAGCCGCTACGGCGTTATCGCCGGTGAGCGCGTCGGTTCGCTCGAGGGCGCCGAGGACGTTGCCGATGCAGAGCCGGGCGCTGTCTGGCGTATCGGCGGTCTGGTCGAGAAGCCCGCTCCCGAGGCGGCTCCGTCCAACCTGTACATCGTCGGTCGCTACCTGCTGAGTCCGCTGGTCATGGACCTGCTGGCAGATCAGCAGGTCGGCAAGGGCGGCGAGATCCAGCTCACCGACGCCATGGCCCGTTCGCTTGACCGTGAGGCCATGTATGCCGTCGTCATCGACCCGCTGTCGGGCTACGACACCGGTACCCCGTCTGGCTGGATGGCCACCAACGCCCTCATGGCTGCAAGCGATCCTCGCTTTGCAAGCGCCTTCTGGGACGCCATCGACGAGCGCGGCGGATTGATGCGCAAGTAAGCCTTCGGGCATCGACATTTACGGGCGCGGACCTCGGTTCGCGCCCGTTTTTTATAAGAGCTGCGATTGCCGGCTCTCTGTTCACAGAAAATATATGAACAGATGTTCGATACATATACATTTACCTGCGTGTTTTCTGCCGAAAAACTTTGCTACTCCAAAAACTCAATCGCGTCAAGGCTTTTCTTGCCCAACGGTCGGTACCTGATAAACTATTAGGTTGCGATAACTGGCGAAGCTATGCCTCGCCAACCCACCGAGCATTTCCGTGAAGGAGGAAAAACCTGGTGACCTACGCATACACTGCCACTGAGCGCAAGCGCGTCAGCTTCGGGAAAATCCCGGAGGCCATGGAGCTCCCCAACCTTATCTCTGTTCAAAGGGAATCCTTTGAGCGTTTTAAGGACGAGGGCCTTCGTGAGGCGTTCAAGGAATCCAGCCCCATCCAGAGCCAGAACCATGTTCTCGAGGTTACCTTCGGCGAGCATCAGTTCGGCGACCCCGCGCACACCGTCGAGGAGTGCCGCGAGAAGGATATGACCTATCAGGCTCCGCTTCTGACCGACGTCCGTCTCACCAACAAGGAGACCGGCGAGATCAAGGAGCAGCTCGTCTTTATGGGCGACTTCCCCATGATGACCGATCAGGGCACCTTCATCATCAACGGTACCGAGCGTATCGTCGTCTCGCAGCTCGTCCGTTCCCCGGGCGTGTACTACAGCTCCGAGATGGATTCGGGCAAGCAGATCTACAAGGCCCAGATCATCCCGTCCCGCGGTGCCTGGCTTGAGTTTGAGGTCGACAAGCGCGACCAGCTCATGGTCTCCATCGACCGTAAGCGCAAGCAGAGCGCCACGATGTTCCTGCGCGCCCTTGGCATTGCCGTCACCAACGACGACATCATCGAGCTGCTCGGCAACTCCGATGTGATCAAGCGCACCCTGGAGCGCGACACCGCCCTCACCCGCGAGGATGCCCTTATCGAGATCTACCGTCGCCTGCGCCCGGGCGAGCCTCCCACCGTGGATGCTTCCCGCAGCCTGCTCGAGGGCCTGCTCTTTAACCCGCAGCGCTACGATCTGGCCCGCGTCGGTCGTTACAAGGTCAATAAGAAGCTCAACCTCACCACCGAGGAGGAGGTCACGGTGCTCACCGACGAGGATATCGTCGCGACGCTGCGTTACCTGCTGTCCCTCGCTGCCGGCGAGCAGGGCTTCAAGGTCGATGACATCGACCACTTTGGCAACCGCCGCATCCGTACCGTCGGCGAGCTCGTCGCCAACCAGTTCCGTATCGGCATGAGCCGTATGGAGCGCGTCGTCCGTGAGCGCATGAGCTCCCAGGACATCGACGAGATCACCCCGCAGTCGCTCATCAACATTCGCCCGATCGTGGCCTCCATCAAGGAGTTCTTCGGTTCCTCGCAGCTCTCGCAGTTCATGGACCAGGCGAACCCCCTGACCGGTCTGACCCACAAGCGCCGTCTGTCCGCACTCGGCCCTGGTGGTCTTGCCGGCCACAAGTCCGGCTCCAGCCGCCGCACCAACGTGCCGACGGCCGTCCGCGACGTTCACAACTCGCACTACAGCCGCATGTGCCCGATCGAGACCCCTGAAGGCCCCAACATCGGCCTGATCGGCTCGCTCGCCCTCTACGCCCGCGTCAACGAGTACGGCTTCATCGAGGCTCCGTTCCGCCGCGTCGAGAACGGCGTTGCCACCGACCAGATCGACTGGATGACCGCTGACGAGGAAGAGAAGCACGTCATCGCGCCGGCCAACACGCCGCTCGATCCCAAGACCAACGAGTTCATCACGACCGATGCCGAGGGCAAGATCGTCCGTCCGCACACCGTGATCGCCCGTACCCGCGACTTCGACGGCTCCTTCGGCGCTCCCGCCGACGTGCCCGTCGAGGACGTCGACTACATGGACGTCTCGCCGCGTCAGATGCTCTCCGTCGCAGCCACGCTGATTCCGTTCCTGGAGCACGACGACGCCAAGCGTACGCTGATGGGCGCTAACATGCAGCGTCAGGCCGTGCCGCTGGTTCACCCCGCCGCTCCCTATGTCGGTACTGGCATGGAGCGTCGCGCCGCTCTGGACTCCGGCGAGGTCACCCTGGCCAAGAACGCCGGCGAGGTCATCTTTGCCGACGCCGCCAAGATCATCGTCAAGCATGCCGGCGGCATGGACGAGTATCACCTGGCCAAGTACCAGCGCTCCAACCAGTCCACCTGCATCAACCACCGTCCGCTCGTGCGCGTCGGTGACACCGTTGAGCAGGGCGAGCCCCTGGCTGACGGTCCTTCGACCGATCATGGCGAGCTCGCGCTGGGTCAGAACCTCACCGTGGCATACATGCCGTGGGAAGGCTTTAACTACGAGGACGGCATCGTCGTGTCCGAGCGCCTGGTGGCCGAGGACCTGCTGACGACCATCAACATCACCCGTCACGAGATCGACGCCCGCGACACCAAGCTCGGCCCCGAGGAGATCACCCGCGAGATCCCGAACCTCTCCGAGGATATGCTTGCCAACCTCGACGAGGACGGCATCATCCGCATCGGCGCCGAGGTCGGCCCTGGCGACATCCTGGTCGGTAAGGTCACGCCTAAGGGCGAGAGCGCTCTGACCGCCGAGGAGCGCCTGCTGCGCGCCATCTTCGGTGCCAAGGCCCACGATGTCCGCGACACCTCCCTTAAGATGCCTCACGGCGCTTACGGCCGCGTCATCGACGTCGTCCGCTTTAGCCGCGAGAACGGCGACGATCTGGCCCCCGGCGTCAACGAGCAGGTGCGCGTCTACGTCGCCCAGCGTCGTAAGATCCAGCAGGGCGATAAGATCGCCGGCCGCCACGGCAACAAGGGTGTTATCTGTAACGTTCTGCCGGTCGAGGACATGCCCTACATGGCTGACGGTACCCCGATCGACGTTATCCTCAACCCGCTGGGCGTTCCTTCGCGTATGAACGTCGGCCAGCTGCTCGAGTGCCACCTTGGCTGGGCTGCTGCCTGCGGTTGGGATACCGAGCAGGCCGACTCCGACAAGTACGTCCCCGGTCCGTTCTTCACCGCCACGCCTGTCTTCGACGGCGCCAAGGAGGACGAGATCGCCGAGGTCATTCGTCGTGCCAACAAGAACATGCTCAACAAGGCCACCGCTGCCTTTGGCGATCACATGCGCCCCGAGTTCGTCACCCAGCTTGACGAGCGCGGCAAGACCCGTCTGTTCGACGGCCGCACCGGCGAGGAGTTCCGCGAGCCCATTACCGTTGGTACGTCCTACATCCTCAAGCTCGGCCACATGGTTGACGACAAGATCCACGCCCGTTCGACCGGCCCTTACAGCCTGGTTACCCAGCAGCCTCTGGGCGGCAAGGCCCAGTTCGGCGGCCAGCGCTTCGGCGAGATGGAAGTTTGGGCACTGTACGCATACGGTGCTTCCAACGTCCTGCAGGAGATCCTGACCGTCAAGTCCGACGATACCGTGGGCCGCGTCAAGACCTACGAGTCCATCGTCAAGGGCGAGAACGTTCCTGTCCCGGGTATCCCCGAGTCCTTCAAGGTTCTCGTCAAGGAGATCCGTTCCCTCGCGCTGGACATCGAGCCCATGCACGATGCCGACGAGGACGCCTCCGCCCCTGTGACCGCCGAGGAGACCTCTGCTCTCGACGACCTGGCTGCGCTCGCCGGCGTTGACGCCGACGTCGAGGCCCAGGATGCCGAGACCGCCGAGGCACCCGAGGCTGTCGCCGCCACGACCACTGATAAGGAGTAGTTGACTGTGGCAGATTTCGAAGCTACTGATTTTGACTCGGTAAAGATCTCCCTTGCCTCCGCCGACCAGATCCGTTCCTGGTCGCACGGTGAGGTCAAGAAGCCGGAGACCATCAATTACCGTACCCTCAAGCCCGAGAAGGACGGCCTGTTCTGCGAGAAGATCTTCGGTCCCGCCAAGGACTGGGAGTGCTCCTGCGGCAAGTACAAGGGCATCCGCTTTAAGGGCATCGTCTGCGAGCGCTGCGGCGTCGAGGTCACCTCGGCCAAGGTGCGTCGCGACCGCATGGGTCACATCGAGCTTGCCGCTCCCGTGTCCCACATCTGGTACTTCAAGAGCCCCACGAGCTTCCCGATGAGCCGTATGCTCGACATCAAGTCCAAGGACCTCGAGAAGGTTCTGTACTTCGCCAGCTACATCATCACCGAGGTCGACTACGAGGCTCGCGAGGCCGACGCCGACGACCTGCGCGAGGAGCTCGCCGCCGATCTGGAAGAGATCGATGCCGAGTGCGCCCGCCAGATCGAGTCCCTCAAGGAGCAGGGCAACCCCGAGAACTTTGACGAGTTCTCCGACGAGGAGCCGCTGACCCCCGAGGAGATCGCCTCTGGCATCGTCGACATCGAGGAAGAGTGCAAGGACGAGAAGCAGCTCCGCACGGACGCCTTCAACGCCTTCATGAAGCTCAGCGAGCGCGACCTTATTTCCGATGAGCCGCTGTTCCGTGAGATGACCCGCTACTACTCCATGTACTTCAAGGGTGGCATGGGTGCCGAGGCCGTCCGCGACCTGCTCGCTGCCATCGACCTTCCTTCCGAGGCCGAGAAGCTCAAGGCCATCATCGCCGACGAGGACTCCCAGAAGCAGAAGCGCGAGAAGGCCGTTAAGCGCCTCGAGGTCGTTGACGCCTTCCTGAAGGGCGGCAACAGCCCCGCGAACATGATCCTGGATGTCATCCCGGTCATTCCGCCCGATCTGCGCCCGATGGTCCAGCTCGACGGCGGCCGCTTCGCCGCGTCCGACCTCAACGACCTGTATCGTCGTGTGATCAACCGTAACAACCGACTCAAGCGCCTGCTCGACCTGGACGCCCCTGCGATTATCGTGAACAACGAGAAGCGCATGCTCCAGGAGTCCGTGGATGCCCTGTTCGACAACGGCCGTCGTGGCCGCCCGGTCTCTGGCCGTGGCGGTCGCCCGCTCAAGTCGCTCGCCGAGGCCCTCAAGGGCAAGCAGGGTCGTTTCCGTCAGAACCTGCTGGGCAAGCGTGTCGACTACTCCGGCCGTTCGGTTATCGTTACCGACCCCAAGCTGCTGCTGCACCAGTGCGGTCTGCCCAAGACCATGGCGCTGGAGCTCTTCAAGCCCTTCGTCATGAAGCGCCTGGTCGAGCTTGGCAAGGTCGAGAACATCAAGGGTGCCAAGCGCGCTATCGACCGTGGTGCCACCTTTGTGTGGGATATCCTCGAAGAGGTCATCGACGGCCGCGTCGTGTTGCTCAACCGTGCACCGACCCTGCACCGTCTGTCCATCCAGGCCTTTGAGCCGGTGCTGGTCGAGGGCAAGGCTATCCACCTGCATCCGCTGGTTTGCTCGCCCTTCAACGCCGACTTCGACGGCGACCAGATGTCTGTCCACGTGCCGCTGTCCAGCCAGGCTCAGGCCGAGGCTCGCGTGCTCATGCTCTCTGCGAACAACCTGCGCTCGCCGGCATCCGGCAAGCCGGT
>CATYUU010000046.1:0-15716 GCA_958413455.1 uncultured Collinsella sp.
ACCGCATCGCACCGAGGTCAAGCTCGTCGCCGCCATCGCCGAGAAGCACCCCAAGGTGCGCTTTGCCGTGAGCTACACCTCGGCCTACGCCGACCTTTACGACCGCATGGAGCAGGCCCTGCGCGAGCGCGTGGCCAACGCGGTGGAGATCGTCCGCTCCGACATCAGCCCCGCGCTTCTTGTCCACACCGGTCCAAACCTCGTGGGTGTAGCGGTCCAGGGACTCTAGCGGAGGCGGGGCGTTCTGCCCAAAAACAAATGCAAAAGACGAGCGCTTCTTGCCGCCCAATTGGCAAGAAGCGCTCGTCTTTTCTTAACGCGTTGTATGGCGGAGAGAGCGCAAGTCACGCGAGCGCCCTTCTTGCCAGCTCGGCCGCGCCGAGGATTTCTTGGTCGCCGCCGCAGCCCGGGGCGCAGATGTAGTTCTCCATGTCCTTAAGCTCGGCGGTCTGGATGTAGCCACCCAGATATTCGAGGGTCTTCTTGCGGACGATGCCGTAGAGCTGCTCCTGGTGCATCACGCCGCCGCCGAGGACGATGCGGTGAGGCGAGTACATGAGCACGAGGTTCGCACACATCTGCCCCAGATAATCCCCCTCGAGCATCCACACCTCATCGTTGTCCGCGAGCTCGGCCGCGGGCTTTCCCCAGCGCGCGGCGATGGCGGGGCCGGAGGCGAGGCCCTCGAGGCAGCTCGCGTGGCTCGGGCAGACGCAGCGTCCTTCCTCGGTGGGACGGGTCCTTACCAGCATGTGGCCGGCCTCGGGGTGCAGCATGCCGTGAAGGAGCCTGCCCGCGCACATGACGCCCGCGCCCACGCCGGTGCCGATGGTCACGTAGACGGCGTCCTTGAGCCCCTTGCAGCAGCCGAAGACCGCTTCGCCGAGGCAGGCAACGTTCACGTCCGTATCGTAGGCCACCGGAATCCCGAGGGCGTCGGCAAACGCGGCGCGAAGACCATAGCCTCGCCACGCGAGCTTGGGCGTTTGGAGGATGGAGCCGTAGCGCTCGTCGGCGGGGTCGACGCAGGTCGGGCCGAAGGCGCCGATGCCCAACGCGTCCACATCGCGGGCGGCGAACCACTCGATCATCTGCGGGACGGTCTCGGCGGGCGCAAGCGTCGGGGGCTCCATACGGTCGAGGACCTCGCCGTCGCCGGACACCACGGCACAGACCATCTTGGTCCCGCCGGCCTCGAGGGCGCCGAGCCTCATTTGCTTTTCGCTCATGCGATCCTCCTTACAAAGGGACGCCCGCAGTCATGGTCAACCGCGGACGCCCATAACGTTGGCTTGTTTCGAGGCGACCCTACCTGGGCACGCGGTCCTGCCTTGCGGCAAACGGGGCGAGCACGGCGTGCGGTTCGCTTTGGTACCAGTAGGCGACGGTGGAGATGTCGTCCTCGCGCTCGTAGAGCTTGATGTCGTCGTTGCCGAGGTCCTGGAACGTCACGCGCAGGTCCTCCTTGAACGAGATCGGGTCGGGAAGGTGCCACCTGTAGAGGCCGTGCCTGGGCAGCGCGTCGTCGTTGGTCGCGAGCATCGGGTTCGGGTTCGGCTTGCCCGCGCTGAAGCGGTCGCGCGTGGCGTCGCGCGTCGAGCGGTACGGGTAGCCGGCGAACAGTGTGTTGAAGCACTGCGCCTCGGGCAGCGCGTGGGGCGGCCTGTCGAGGAAGGCCCAGGCACCGCCAAAGTAGTCCTCGGCTCCCGTCGAGGTGACCGTGGGGAACTCCTCGTCGCCGTCGAGGAAGAACTTCATCTCGCCCTCGCCCCACCAATAGCGCTCCAGGGCGCACAGGGCCATGTAGGTGCCGACGTAGTAGCCCTTACCGCGCACGCCGTCGAGCACGGTGTAGTCGACGCCCCTGCGAGTGCTGCGCTCGCGGTTAAAACGGGCGTGGAAGTACATGGCGTCGTCCGGCACGTCGGTGAGCGCGTAGTTGAACGTGTAGAAGATGTACTTAATGAACCCGGGGTGCTCGCTCGTAAGCGTGACTTTGGCGTGCTTCCTGAAGGGCATCTCGAAGTAGCAGTTCATGCCGCCCGTCGGGTTCACGCAGATGGGCATCGAGTTGACGATGGCGCGCTCACCGAAGCCGTTGCAGAAGAAGTCGCCGACAGGGCACTCGACCGAGGGGGTCTCCTCGTCGTCCCAGTAGAAGCGCAGCACGAGGTCGCGCATGACGAAGCTGCCGGCGGCGGTCTTGTCGGGGACGGTCATCCAGATGTGGCGGATGATGCCGGGGCCCTCGATGTCCGCGAGCGTGATGGTCTCGCCGGACTCAAGGGGCACGCAGCACGAGCCCTTGCGGCCGACGCCGAGGTGGCTGGCCGACATGGCGGCGTGGCCCTTCTCGCCCGTGATGTTCTCGGGGGTGATGGCGCGGCTTTCTTCACCGCCGTGCATCCACACGTCTTTAAGGAACTCTCTCATCGTCGACCTCCTCTATTCGTCGTCTTCGCACTCGGCGGAACTGGCACCGTTCACGTAGACGATCTGCTGGCGCGCCTCGTCGACGAGGGCGTCGAAGTCGAGTTTCTCGTCGGGGCGCGCGAGCGCGACCGTCATGGCGAGCGGGAGGTTGACACCCGCGATCACGTGGATCCGGTCGGAGGCGAAGCGGGAGAAGCGCTGGTTCACGCTGCCGCCGAGCGCGTCGGTAAGGACGACGACCTCGTCAGTGCCCGAAAGCGCCGCCTCGACCGCCGCGTCGAGCCCCTCGCCGTTGTCGTTCACGTAGGCGCAAACGGCGGTGACGGCGTCGCTCTTACCCGTAAGGAACTCGAGGGTGTCCTTGAAGCCCTGGGCGAGAAGGGAATGGCTCGCCACAACTATCTTTCTCATTGATTCACCAATCTCTTGGGTCGAAGCTAGGCGAGGATGCCGGCGGCGGAGGCGACCATCGCGAGGACGATCACCACGAGGATGAGGGCCGTCATGCTCGCGTTCTTCTTGGTAAGAAGGTAATACGCGCTTCCCGTGATGGCGGCGGGGATCATGGCAGGCAGGATCTTGTCGAGCAGCGGCTGAATCTCCATCGAGACGTCGCCGAAGCTGAAGCTAATCGGGCAGGTGACGCCGATGACCGAGGCGATGAGGCAGCCGACCACGGTGAGGCCGAGCACGGAGGCGGCGGCAGTGAGGTTGGGAAGCTTCTCGCTGAAGTCGGTGACGAGCTTCACACCCTGCTTGTAGCCGAACTCGAGGGCGTGCATGCGGACCCAGAAGATGGCCAGGATGAGCGCGAACCAGATGCCGGCTCCCACGGGGTTGCCCTCGATGGCCATGTAGGCGGCGATGGAGCCCATGATGGTCGGGATCATGGTCATGAGCAGGGAGTCGCCGACGCCGGCGAGCGGTCCCATGGTGCCGATCTTCAGGTCTTGGACGGCGTCCGCCGCCGCGAGGCCGTCACGCTCCTCCATGGCCACGCAGGCGCCGAGGATGATGGCGGCGAGCCAAGGCTGGGTGTTGTAGTAGCGGAAGTGGTTGTTGAGCGCTTGCTTATAGTCCTCGTCGTTCGTGTAGATCTTCCTCAGGATCGGCGAGAGGGCGTAGGCGACCGAGGCGCCCTGCTGGGTCTGGTAGTTGAAGGTGCACACGCTCATGAGCCAGCGCCAGTTCGCGTTGCGCAGGTCCTTCTTGGTGACCTTATAGCCGGAGGGCTTGCCCTCGGCGACGGTGATGTTCTCGTTTTCCATGGTTACTCATCCTCTCCGATGAAGGCGTCTGCGGAAGCGTGGGCGGTGAGCTCGGCGTCCTTCTCGGCACGCTGATAGAACGCGATCGCGAGGGCAACGCCGACGATGGCGGCACCGATGATGGGCACGTTCAGGAAGGCCGAGAGGAAGAAACCGGCGAGCAGGTACTGGAAGTACTTGGCGGTTGGCATGTAGCGGAGCAGCATGGCGATACCGATGGCCGGGAGCATCTTGCCGGCGAGGGTGAGGCCGGAGAGGAACCACTGGGGCATGACCTCGAGGAGCCAGTTGACGGCGGGCTGGCCGAGCGTCACGGAGACAAAGACGGGCAGGGCGGCGCACAGGCCGAAGAGCGCGGGGCAGACCCACAGGATGGCGTTCATCTGATTGAACTTACCCTCGTTGCAGAACTTCTGGGACTTCTCGACGACAAAGCCGTTGAGGATCTTGACGACGACGTCGAGCTGGATGCCGAGCATGCCGACCGGCAGGCCGATGGCGAGGCCCGTGTCGGAGCCCAGGGTCACGCCGTAGGCGGTGGCGATGATGGCCATCGTGCCGTAATCGGGAATCGACGAGCCGCCGAAGCCCGCGACGCCGAGCTGCATGAGCTGGATGGTGCCGCCGATGACGAGGCCGGTCTGCCAGTCGCCCATGACCACGCCGGTGATAAGGCCCCAGAAGACGGCATAGTTGACGAAGATCATCGGGATGCCGTAGTAGTCCACGTGCTTGATGAAGGCAAGCAGGGTCAAAAGGACGACCTGCAGGATAGTGAAGTTGACCATGATCCCTCCTTAGATGAGGTCGGCGACGGAGACGGGCTTGTCGGCGGGCACGAACTGTGCCGTCACCTTGACGCCGTGGGCGATGAGCGCCTTGTAGCTTTGGACGTTCTCGGCAGAGGCATAGGCGCGCTGGGTGAGCTGGACGCCGCCCTCCTTGACAAGAGAGCCGCCGACGATCAGCGACGGGAGCTCGATGCCCGACTCGACCAGGTGAAGCATCGTCTCGGGTTCCTTGGCGATGACAAAGACCTTCTCGCGGTCGTACTTGCCCGCCGCGAAGTTCTTGAGCGCGGTCTCCTCGGAGATGATCGAGACGGCCATGCCCGCGGGGCGCGCCATCCTCATGGTGGACTTCAGGACCTCGTCGCCGGCGACCTTGTCGTCGATGACCATGACTCGGGTTGCGCCCGACACCGGGGCCCACTGCGTCACGATGATGCCGTGAAGCAGGCGATTGTCGATTCGTGCCATAACAACACTCATGTTTGCTCCTATCAAATCAAGTTTTTCATTCAGCACTGCCTTGGCGCTATCCGGATTCGCGCCGGGCGAGGGATTATCGGATTATTGAAGACGCGCGGTCAGCTCGTGACGGCGCGGGGGGGTCACTCGTCGAACAGGAGGCTCGAGGAGCCAAGACGCTCCTCTCGCGCCGGGGCGGCGCTCACGCTGATGTAGTCGAAGACGTAGGCGATCTCGCTTACAGGAACCTCCACGCGATAGCGCGTCGAGATGCTCGAGAAACTCTGCCTGAAGGACTCGATGAAGTCGGCGTGCTCTTCCTCGAAGCGATCCTGGCCGACGTAGGTCTCGATGGGGTTGCGGGTGACGAGGCGCTCGACGAGGCAACAGAGGTGAACGTACAGCCCGATGATGGCGTTGCTGCTGATCTTCTCGCCCGTTCTGCGCTGAAGCTCGTGCACGGCGCTCTCGATCTCGTGGAACAGCCGCTCCGGGTCGAGGATGGTGATGGAGCGGATAACGTTCTGCAGCGTCATATTCGAAAGCAGCTTCTCGTGGAAAGAAGCGAGCTCGGAGACGTCGAGCCACCTGCCGAACACGGCATCGACCTTCGAGGCGGACGCCGTCGACATAATGTCTTCGAGGGCGACGAAGGGAACGGAGGCAATCCTGGGGTCTCCCGTGCCGATGACGGCGCAGACGCGGTGCTCGGAGAAAACGGCGTCGTTCGACCCGTTCGCGGCAAGCTGCTTGAAGGGCCTCGTGAGCAGGCGCGCGCCTATGGTGCGCGGGAGGCTCTGCGAGACGAGCTGACGTATCCTCTCGGCCGCGTCGACCCCGGACTCGGAGCAGAAGACGATGGCGTCCTCACGGTTGACGCGCTCGATTACCTTGCAGTGCGTCACGCACACGGCGGTCGCATCGCCAAGAACCTCGGCGATGGACTTGCCGCCGAGCAGCCCGGACCCGATCTCGAGCGCGAGCCCGGTGGAGACGTTGTTCACCACCCCGATGGTGGAGTCGGTAACGTTCTCGAGGGCCTTATAGGCCTCCTCCAAAGAGCCCATGTCAACAAGAAACACGACCCCGGTGCAGTAGGAATGGCGGTCGACGAGGCGCTGGAGCGGACCGACGATGTCCTTCAGCTGCTGGTCGTAGGGCATGTCGACCGCCTCGTACACATGCACGCCGAGCATACGGTTCGCCGCGTCGGCGATGCTCGTCGCCGTCGAGTAGCCATGTGACAAGATGACGCAGAGCGTCCGAAGGGCCTTCGCGTCGCGAGACTCCGATGCGACGCACAACGTCAGAAGCGTCTTCGTGAAGTGATCGAGCGAGATTCCGAGCGCCCCTTCCATGTCTGCGGCGACCTGATCGGAGACGCTCGAGGCAAACGGCAATTCGGAGGTCACGGCACCGAGGAGATGGGAAATTTGCTCCGCACAGGCAGACTTTCGCTTAGCCAGGCCGATGCCCGGCCACAACTGCAGGCAAATCTCCTGGGCCAGTAGAAAAGTGACCTTCCTCGAAAGCTCGATGCCATAAGAAGAGCCTGCGTCGGCAAGGACCGCGCCCACGACGCGCTCGAAGGCGCGCGACCTCGATGAGGCGACGCCGTGGGCGAAGATCAAGTGATCCTCAACGCCGCGCACAGCGGAGACAGCTTGCGAGACAAGCTCGGAGACAGAGAGCTCCCCGGCGCAGAATCGCTCATCGAGAGAGCACAGGGCATCGAGCGCCTGCTCGACCGGCCCTGTGCTCTCGGCGGCATCCAGGGACGCGTCGATCAGAACGCCATCGTCGGGCTGTTGATCGATCTGCGCGGAGGAGAGGAGCCCGCTGGGAAGAAGATACGGGCGAACGACGACGTAGTCGCCCTCGCGATTGAGGAACGCTTTGGCGCAGCAGTTCGTCACGCAGGCGCGCAAGCCGGCGATGTTATCGGAAAAGTCCGCGTTCACGAGGCAACGGTATGCGCCGCGGCTGATCTTCACATCAGAACCGATTCGGCACCCCTCGCTGCGCAGGAAGCTCAAGATGAGATCCTCGCGCTCCTCGGGGGTCCGCTCCTTGAGTGAGGGGACGCGGGCACAGATGGGCATTTTGCTGTAGGCCGAGGAAACCTTCGGGTCATCGGCGGAAAGCGTCGTCGAAAGAACGAGGCGAGCGCGCGGCGCATCCTGGGAGGCATCGAGCCCGAGGGCCGTCGCAAGGCAGTGTTCCATCGCAGAGGGAGAGAGTGCCTCGATGCCGTTGACAAAGACCACACCCCCGCGCGATTTCGCGATCGACTCGTCAAGAAGCCCGTTGAACGAGGCGGCGTCCGGGACCCCGGCGCAGTCGATGCGCACATAGGAGGAGTCGCGGGACAGCAAGCCCTGGTTCTTGCCGTACTCGTACACAAGGCGAGAAAGGAAAGACTTACCGACACCCACGCCGCCGCTCAAGAGGATGGGCAGGCCAAACGGAGGGTACTGAACCGCAGCCTTGCACTGCTCGACAACGGAGCTGAGGCTCAGGTCGAAGCCCACGGCACGCGCGAAGTCGCGGTGATCGGCGATTCCCGTCGCCTGGATGAGGTCGGCGAGCGAGGCGTACTCGCTTGCAGAGAGCTTTACCTGAAAACGCTTCTGGAACGCGCGGCGATGAAAATAACGGACAGGCCTGCCCGCCACCTTAACCACAAAGCCGGCGCGAACAAGGTCGTTGAGGTACTGGCTCGCCAGGCTCCTGGAGATGATGAGCGTCTCGGCGATGTCGGAGGTGGACAGACGGGCAAGGTCGTCGAGCGAGACGGCAGAGGTGAGGGCCTCGAGATGCTCGAGAATCCTGTCCCTCATGTCGACGGGTTTCTTTGCCAAGCTGTCCTGTGCGGTCTTGTCCATGACTTCTTACCTCCTCGTACAAGGAGTATAAGGGGAACACAGAGAACGGAAAGGGGCGCGTGGGGGAATCAACAGCCCCGAGGAAAAGTCCACCACTTGAGGGGCAGAAAACAACGGCCATTGAACATTCAGGGCCGACGCTCAACACTTCGGCTCGACACTTCGCTTTGGAAAGGGCCCTGCGCGCCGGGGTCCCAACATAAAGAAGGGCCCCGGCGCGCAGGGCCTAAAGCTTAACCATGCGCGCGGCGATGCGGGCGCAGTCGCAGGCGGCCTTCTTCTCGAAGGTGTTGTAGTCGACGACCTGGCCCTCGGCGCAGGGCTTGTCGCTGATGGCGCACACGACGACGAGGGGCACGCCGTTGAGATAGGCGGCCTGCGCGATGGTGCAGCCCTCCATCTCGCAGCACAGGTCGCCGAAGGTCGCGAGGATGCGCTCCTTCTGTTCCGCGGGCGAGACGAACTGGTCGCCGGAGACGACGCGGCCCTCGAGGACCTTAATGTCAGGGGCGACGGCGGCCGCGGCGGCGCATGCCGCCAGCAAGGGCCGGAACGGATCGCGCAAGATCAAGGCGTCGCCCAGGAGGTCGGGCGTTACCGTCAGCCGGCACCGCGTCTGCCGCATCATGAGGGAGAACGGCCTGGCCGGCACATACGGCAGGAAGAGGTTCAAGGTGCACCCCGGGGCGGTCAACGAGGCCGACGTGCCGAACGTCGTCGCGCGCGGCTTCGGCGGCAGGGCGCCGCGCACCCAAATATGCAGCGACCTGGCCTGCGTACGCGTCGGGGCATCGTGGAACTACGTCTGCCTGCTCGTCGACCTCTGCAACGGGGAGATCGTCGGCCACTCCGCAGGACCGAGGAGGGGCGCGCGAGCTCCGAGCCAAGCTCTCGGATTACGTGCACTGGTACAACAACTTCAGGATCCACTCGACACTGGGCTACATGTCGCCGGTCGAGTTCAGGGAGGCGGGACCGTCCCTCCCGGAATCGTCCAAATTGGTGTTGCCAATCCATAGCCAATCCAGCCATCATCTCCGCGAAGGCGGACGTCAGGAAAAGCTCGGCTTGAGCTCGGTCGGACGCGGTCTGTGGGGCATCATTCAGGCTCAGGGGGTCTACTTGTCTTCTTCGGTCGCAACCTGAATGATAGGAACGGCCCCTTCTCTCTTTCCCTTTCGTTTTCGACGCGTCACTCTCTCGGCGGGCTTAAGGCCCGCGCTCGCGGGTGCAGGGGCTGCGCCCAAACCCCAAAAACTTAACGCCGTGTTCGAAGCGTTTCCGGACGTCAGCGTAATCTCAAATCCCGTTAGTCAACTCATGAGCAAGCCACCTGAGACTACTCATTTCTCCTACTGGCAATGAAGACCTGCGACCTGCAGTTTTGCAAACTGTTTGAAAGCCACCTGCGTTGATTCACTTCCTATTGCAGCTGGCGTCTTGCACGCGAAAAGGCATTTGAGTTTCAAAACGGGCGTTTCGGCGCTATCGAGCCTTCAAAGGCATCCCGCTGCGCCCTTTGGGACTAAACAAAAACTCAAAGCCCTGAGTTCGAAAATAGTTTTTGGAGTTGTCCCGGCTTTTGTCACCGAAGCCGACGAAACGCGACAGGGTGTCACCTGGCGGCACTCGATTCGAGACGGCACCGAAAACTGGATGCAACCGGAATGACGGGACGGCAAACCCGAAGCCATCGAGTAGCGATAGAAAAAGGCCCGGATGCCGTGGGGCATCCGAGCCTTTGCTAGCAACTTAACTGTTGCGGGCAGCTTAGAACTTGTGGCCGCACTTCTTGCAGACGCGCAGCTTGTTCTTGCCGTCCTTCTCGTGACCGACGCGGGTAACCTTACCGCACTCGGGGCAGACGAGATTGACGTTGGAGGCGTCGATGGGAGCCTCCTGCGAAACGATGCCGCCCTGCTGGTTGGCAGCGTTGGGCTTGACGGCCTTCTTGACGACCGAAACGCCCTCGACAACGACCTTGTTCTCGGCGGGGAGAGCACGCAGGACAACGCCCTGTTTGCCGCGATCCTTACCAGAGAGAACCTGGACCTTATCGCCCTTCTTGATATACATATATCTCCCCTAACTACAGGGTCTCGGGAGCGAGCGAGACGATCTTCATGTACTTCTTGTCACGAAGCTCGCGAGCGACGGGCCCGAAGATACGGGTGCCGACGGGCGAACCATCGTTGTTGATGACAACGCAGGCGTTCTCATCAAAGCGAATGTAGGAGCCATCCTTGCGGCGGATCTCCTTAACGGTGCGAACGACGACGCAACGGACAACGTCCTTCTTCTTGACGTTGGCGCCAGGGGTAGCCTCCTGGACAGCACCGATGAACACATCGCCGATGCCTGCATAACGACGCTTGGAACCGCCAAGCACCTTGATGCAGCGAATCTTGCGAGCGCCGGAGTTGTCGGCGACGTTCAGCATGGTTTGCATCTGAATCATGGTAGATGTTCCTCCGAACTAAGAACCGAAGAGAGGTGCGCAGCCTTTAGACGGCCTGTGGTATGCAAACCAGGCATACGCACATCTTCGGAAACGTACAAGTCGTAAGAGCGACTGCTTATTTAGCGCGCTCGACGACCTCGATGAGGCGCCAACGCTTCATCTTGGACATAGGACGGGTCTCCATAACGCGGACGGTATCGCCCACGCCAGCCGTGCACTCCTCGTCGTGAGCGTGCAGCTTCTTGGAGCTGGTCATCATCTTGCCGTACTTGGGGTGACGCTTGCGCTCGGTGATGGTGACAACAATGGTCTTGGCACCGGAGACGGAGGTAACGACACCCGTACGGACCTTACGCGAGTTACGCGAATCAGTCATGTTCTCTCCTTAGGTCCTACTCGGCGACAGCGGACTTCTCCGCTGCGATCTCGCGGGCGCGCTGCTCCGTGAGGACGCGAGCGATGTCCTTCTTCACGGTGTTGACGCGAGCGGTGTTGTCCAGCTGGCTGGTGGCCATCTGGAAACGAAGGTTAAAGAGCTCGGCGCGCATTTCCTTCAGCTTCTCAACGAGCTGAGCGTCCGAGAGCTCACGAATCTCTGCGGGCTTCATTAGTTCTCCTCCTTGGCGGCGGCGGCGTCCTCAGCAGCCCACTTGGCCTCGAGAGCGGCCTCCTCAGCCATCTCCTTCTCGATGCGCTGCTCAGCGTTCTTGGCAGCAACAATCTTGGTCTTGATGGGAAGCTTGTGCTGTGCAAGACGCAGAGCCTCGCGAGCGACCTCCTCGGGCACGCCCTTGACCTCGAACATGATGCGGCCGGGCTTGACGACGGCCACCCACTCCTCGGGGTTACCCTTACCAGAACCCATGCGAGTCTCGGCAGGCTTCTTGGTGATGGGCTTATCGGGGAAGATCGTGATGTAGACACGACCGCCACGCTTCATGTAGCGGGTCATGGCAATACGAGCGGCCTCGATCTGACGGTTGGTGATCCAATGGGCCTCGAGAGCCTGGATACCAAACTCGCCGAAATGCAGCTCGGTATTACCCTTGGCCTGGCCCTTCATGGAGCCACGCTGCACCTTGCGGTGAAGAATACGCTTAGGGGCAAGCACTACTGACCCCTCCTCTCGGAGTTACGACGACGAGGACGGGAAGAGCCCTCGAGTGCAGGGTTGGGAACAGGCTGGCCCGGGAGCTTCTCGCCCAGGTAGATCCAGACCTTCACGCCGCAAGCGCCCATGGTGGTGCTGGCGACAGCCGTGCCGTAGTCGATCTTGGCACGGAGGGTGTGCAGAGGCACGCGACCCTCGCGGTACCACTCACGACGGCCCATCTCGGCACCGCCGAGACGACCGGAGCACTGGATACGGATGCCCTTAGCGCCGGCCTTGCGGGCGGACTGGACAGCCTTGCGCATAGCGCGACGGAAGGCAACGCGGCCCTCGAGCTGCTCAGCAATGGACTGAGCAACGAGGTTGGCGTCGAGCTCGGGGCGCTTGATCTCGACAACGTCGACGGAGAGCTGGCCCTTGGAGACGCCAGCAACCTTCTCGAGCTCGGTGCGGAGGGTATCGATCTCGGCACCCTTCTTACCGATGACAACGCCGGGGCGAGCGGTGAGGATGATGACCTTCACCTTGTCGCCAGCGCGCTCGATCTCGACGCGGGAGACAGCTGCGCGGGAAAGACGCTTCTCGAGGTACTTGCGGATCTCGAGATCGTTACCGAGGGTCTTAGCGTAATCCTTCTCTGCGAACCAGCGGGAGCGCCAGTTCTCGGTGATGCCAAGACGGAAGCCGGTGGGGTAGACTTTCTGACCCATACAGCTTTACGCCTCCTTTCGAGGAGCAACGACGACGGTGATGTGGGAAGTACGCTTCAGAATGCGAGAAGCGGAACCCTTGGCGCGGGGACGGATGCGCTTAAGCGTCGGACCCTCGTCAACATAGGCAGCGGCGACAACCAGGTTGTCGGCACGCAGACCGTTGTTGTTCTCGGCGTTCGCAACGGCGGAACGGAGAACCTTCTCGACATCCACGGCGACGGCGCGGTCGCAGAAGTGGAGAATGTCGAAGGCCTGAGCGACAGGCTTGCGGCGGATCAGATCGACCACCAGGCGGGCCTTGCTGGGGGAAACACGCACGTACTTAGCGACGGCGCGAACCTCGGTGGCCTCAGTTTCAATAGACTTAGTTGCCATTTACGGTTAACCCCCTATTTGGCCTTGTGGCCACGGAACGTACGAGTCGGCGCGAACTCGCCGAGCTTGTGACCAACCATGGACTCGGTAACATACACGGGCACATGCTTGCGGCCGTCGTGGACGGCGATGGTGTGACCAACCATCTCGGGGAAGATGGTGGACGCGCGGGACCAGGTCTTCACGACGTCCTTCTTGCCAGCCTCGTTCATCGCGGTGATACGCGAGAGAAGGCGAGTCTCCACGAACGGGCCCTTTTTGAGACTTCTGCTCATAAGTGCTTTCTCCTAAAACTCGGTATCCGAAATTACTTCTTACGGCGACGAATGATGTGCTGGTTCGAGACCTTCTTCTTCTTGCGCGTACGAAGGCCCTTCGTCGGCTTACCCCAGGGGGTAACGGAGGGACGACCAGAGGTGTGGTTCTTGCCCTCGCCACCGCCGTGCGGGTGGTCGACAGGGTTCATGACGGTACCGCGGACGGTCGGGCGCACGTTCATGTGACGCTTACGGCCGGCCTTGCCGATGACGATGTTGGAGTGATCGGCGTTGCCGACCTCACCGACGGTGGCGCGGCAGGTAACGAGGATGCGGCGCATCTCGGAGGAAGGCATACGGACGATAGCGTACTTGCCCTCCTTACCCATCAGCTGGCAGGAGTTACCGGCGGAACGGGCGATAGCAGCGCCCTTGCCCGGCTGGAACTCGACGGCGTGGATGAGCGTACCGACGGGGATGTCGGCGAGGGGCAGAGCGTTGCCCGGCTTGATGTCGGCGTCAGAACCGGACATGATGGTCTGACCGACCTCGAGGCCCTTGGGGGCCAGGATGTAGCGCTTCTCACCGTCAGCGTAGTGCAGCAGAGCGATGCGAGCGGAACGGTTCGGATCGTACTCGATCGTGGCAACCTTGGCGGGCACGCCGTCCTTGTTGCGCTTGAAGTCGATCACGCGGTAACGACGCTTCACGCCGCCGCCCTGGTGGCGGGTGGTGATGCGGCCGTTGTTGTTACGACCGGCCTTCTTGGGCAGGGGCTCGAGAAGAGACTTCTCGGGCTTGGTGCAGGTGATCTCGGAGAAGTCGGAGATCGTCTGCCAACGCCTACCAGCGGAGGTCGGCTTAAGGTGCTTTACAGCCATTACAATCCCTTTCAATAGGAATCCGTTAGCCATCGCAGACAGGGATTCGAGGTTCTGCCTCGGGTGCGATGACACCGGACGTATACACGGTTCCGGGCGTGTCCATTTTATACGCCCAAAACCTTGAGCTCCCGCCTCCCCTATTTGGGAGGCATGAGCTCACTCAACAGCAGCGAGTCTTAGGCCTGGTTGCCAAAGACCTCGATGGTGTCGCCCTCGGCCAGCGTGACGATGGCCTTCTTCCAAGAACGGGTCTTGCCGGCGACATAGCGCACGCGCTTGGTCTTGGGCTTGACCGTCAGGGTGTTCACGCGAACGACCTTGACGCCGAAGATCTCCTCGACAGCGTCCTTGATCTGATACTTGTTAGCATCCTTGGCGACCTCGAACGTGTACTTGTTCAGCTCCATGCCGGAGAAGGAACGCTCGGACACGATCGGACGGATGATGATCTCGTGGGCGGTCATTTATGCAAGCACCTCCCCGAAGTGAGCGGCGATGTCGGCGGGCATCAGCACAGCGTTGTTGTTGACGAGATCGTAGGTGTTGGCCTCGTCAGCGGTGATGATGAACGTCTTGGGAATGTTGCGGAACGACAGGTAGGCGTTGACGTCCTCATCGCGAACGATGATGGTCAGACGCTTGCCCTCAAGGCCGAGAGCCTTGAGCATGGCGACGGCAGCCTTGGTGGAAGGCTTCTCGAAGCCGTAGTCGTCGACGAGCACGAGCTCGCCATCGGCCAGCTTGGCGGACAGCGCGGAGCGCATAGCCAGCTTGACCTCCTTGTTGTTCATACGCTTAGCGTAGGAACGGGGCTTGGGGGCGAAGACGACGCCACCGTGACGCCACTGGGCAGCACGGATGGAACCCTGGCGGGCACGGCCGGTGCCCTTCTGACGCCAAGGCTTCTTGCCGCCACCGGAAACCTCAGAGCGACCCTTAGCGGACTGGGTGCCCTGACGCCAAGAGGCCATCTGGCACTTGACGATGTGGTGCATAACGTGGATGTTCGGCTCGATGCCGTACACCTCAGCGGCGAGCTCGGCCTCGGCGACCTTCTTGCCCTCGCTGTTCTTTACTTCAAACTTTGCCATTTAAGTGTTCTCCTTGGTATGACGCTGGGCTAAATGGGCTGGGCCCTTAGGCCATACGGATGGCGACGAGACCATTCTTGGCACCCGGGACAGCGCCCTTGACCAAGATGAGGTTCTGCTCGGCATCGATGCGGACAACGGAAAGGTTCTTGACGGTAACGCGCTCGTTACCCATGTGACCGGCCATCTTGACGCCCTTGAGGACGCGCGCAGGATAGGCGCACTGACCGATAGAACCGGGGTGACGCTGGAAGTGAGAACCATGCGTCATAGGACCGCGGCGCTGACCCCAGCGCTTGATGCGACCCTGGAAGCCCTTACCCTTGGAGGTACCGATGACGTCGACCTTCTCGACATCAGCGAAATCAGCGACGGTGACGACCTCGCCGACCTTGTGCTCCTCGCCGTTCTCGACGCGGACCTCACGAAGGAAACGGACAGGCTCGACGCCAGCCTTGGCGAAGTGACCAGCCATGGGCTTGTTCACGTTCTTGGCCTTGATGTCGCCGAAACCGATCTGGACGGCGTCATAGCCGTCGGTTGCCTGAGTTTTAACCTGCGAGACAGCGCAGGGGCCAGCCTGGATGACCGTGACGGGAACGACGTTGTCGTCCTCGTCCCAAACCTGGGTCATGCCAATCTTGCGGCCGAGAATCATGCTGATCAAGATATGATCCCAACTCTCGCGTGGTCTTGGGACAATGCGTACACCACCGAGCGTACGCCCCTAGAGGACCACTACTTACACGACGTGCTCCCCAGCCTTGTATTTCGCCCGGACTACCTGACAACCCTATTAAGCAGGCATTTTGTCAAGCCAGAATACTCCCCTGGTTTCACACAGCTGTTTAGTATACACGGCTGCGGGCGTATCCATCGAGATTCATATTTCACTCACATTGTTTACGCAGGTAAAGTGCGTGGCACGTCTCCCGAGCTTTGGCGGAGGGGCGGGGCCGAGAGTAGTTAAGGTTGCTGCTCTACAGTC
>CATYUU010000047.1:0-15168 GCA_958413455.1 uncultured Collinsella sp.
GCGTGCTCATGCTCTCTGCGAACAACCTGCGCTCGCCGGCATCCGGCAAGCCGGTTAACATCCCTTCGCAGGACATGATCATCGGTGTGTACTACCTCACCCAGGTTCGCGAGGGTCTGCCGGGCGAGAACCACGTGTTCTCGAGCTTCGACGACGCGCTGCACGCCTATGACTGCCGTTCCGAGGTCGACATGCAGGCCAAGATCCAGGTCCGCGTGTCCGCTGCTGATGCCAACGTCATCAACGAGGACGGCACCCGTATCTTCCGCGTCAAGAACGGCAAGAACGAGTTCGCCGACTACGATGTCACCGGCAACAAGACCGCGCGCTTCGAGACCTCTATCGGCCGCATCATCTTCAACCGCCAGTGCCTGCCCGAAGACTATGAGTTCATGAACTACAAGATGGTCAAGGGCGATGTGGCCAAGCTGGTTGCGGACTGCTGCGATCGCTATCCCGAGGCCAAGGTCGGCCCGATTCTCGATGCCATCAAGTACTCCGGCTTCCACTACGCTACCCGCGCCGGCCTCACCATCTCGGTGTGGGACGCTCTCATCCCTGCCGAGAAACAGGAGCTTCTCGACCGCGCCCAGGCCAACGTCGACCAGATCAACGAGTACTTCGAGGAGGGCTTCATCAACGAGACGGAGCGCCACATCGAAGTCGTTAACGAGTGGACCGCTTGTACCGACAAGGTCGCAGCGCTCATGCTCGACATGTTCGACGAGGAGAACCCGCTGTACATGATGGCCGACTCTGGCGCCCGTGGTTCTAAGACCCAGCTGCGTCAGCTCGGCGGCATGCGTGGCCTGATGGCAGACATGTCCGGCGAGACGATCGACCTTCCCATTAAGGCGAACTTCCGCGAGGGCCTGCTGCCGCTCGAGTACTTCATTTCGACCTACGGCGCCCGTAAGGGCCTGGTCGATACCGCATCCCACACCTCGGACTCTGGTTACCTGACCCGTCGTCTGGTCGACGTGGCCCAGGACGTCATCGTCCGCGAGGAGGACTGCGGTACGCACGAGGGCGTCACCTACAACCTCATCATCCCCGGCACCACTGACCTCAACACCGACCTCGTCGGCCGTTGCTTCATCGAGGACGTCGTGGCTCCCGATGGCACCGTGCTCTTTGAGCAGGACGGCTACATCGAGAAGGTCGCCGACATCCAGAAGATGGTCGATGCCGGCCTTAAGAAGGTCAAGCTTCGCGCGCTGCTCACCTGCCGCTCCAAGTACGGCGTGTGCCAGAAGTGCTACGGCTGGGATCTTTCCACCCGTCGTCCGGTCGCTATCGGTACCGCGGTCGGCATTATTGCCGCCCAGTCCATCGGCGAGCCCGGTACGCAGCTTACGATGCGTACCATTCACTCCGGCGGCGTCGCTGGCGTTGACGATATTACGCAGGGTCTGCCTACGGTCAGCCGTATGTTCGATATCGTCGGCAACGTCAACGAGAAGATCCTGGGTCGCGAGGCCGAGCTGGCTCCGTACTCAGGTCACCTCTCGATTAAGCCCGAGAAGTCCGAGTACGTGCTGACGCTCACCGACTCCGAGGATCACACCCGTGTCCTCGACGAGCGTCGCGTCCCCGCTTCGGTGCGCTTTATGCCCGAGATCGAGGACGGCTGCGAGGTTCGCGCCGGCGACCAGATCACCAAGGGCTTCGTCAACTTCCGTAACCTGCGCAAGCTGACCGACATCGAGTCGACGATGCACACCTTCGTCGAGAGCGTCAAGGACGTCTACACCAGCCAGGGCGTCGACCTGAACGACAAGCACATCGAGGTGCTCGCACGTCAGATGCTGCGTCGCGTTCAGATCACCAACCCCGGCGACTCCAAGTACCTGCTTGGTCAGTACGTCGACCGCTACGAGTTCGCCGACGAGGTCGAGCGCGTTGCCCGTCTGGGCGGTCAGGCTCCTGTGGCCGAGCCCGTCATCCTTGGTACGCTCAAGGTCGCGTCCAACATCGACTCCTGGCTGTCGAGCGCTTCGTTCATCCGTACCGCTGGCGTCCTTACCGAGGCTGCCATCGAGGGCAAGGTCGACCACCTGCTCGACCTTAAGTCCAACGTCATCGTCGGTAAGAAGATCCCGGCCGGTACCGGCCTCAAGCCGTACGCCAACGCCAAGCTGACGTATCGTACGGCCGACGGCTACGTGGACATCGACGGCCCGGCTTCGCCCAACGCCAAGTCGCTGCCCGAGTGGGCTCCGGTTGAGCTCAAGGACCTGGACGAGCAGCTCCCGCAGCAGCTCGACTGGGCCGGCTACGACGAGTTCGGTGGTGCTGACGGTTCGTTCACCCGCAACGGCCACACCATCTCCGCCGAGAAGGCTCGCCTGTACCTGTTCGACGACCTGGGCGTGTCGCAGCGCTGGACCAACAAGTTCAGCGAGGTCGGCATCGAGACGGTCGGCGACCTGGTCGGCAAGTCCGAGGAGGATCTGCTGCGCATCGATGGCATCGGTGCCAAGGCGATCGAGGAGCTCCGTGACGGCCTGGAGGCCCACGACCTGCTCTACATCCTCGAGAACAACGACGACGTTGCCGACGAGGAAGACCTCTCGCAGCTGCTGCAGATGGTCTTTAGCCCCGACGGTCCGGACGATATCCTGCTGGGTACCTCCGCTCCGACGCATCACGCCGACGCCGACGAGGAGCTCCTGGGCGCCCCGATCGACGACAAGAAGGCTCCCGCCAACGGCGCGATCAACGAGGACATGGCTTCCCTCGACGAGCTGCTCAACCAGCTCGTGGACACCGACGACGCCGAAGAGGCCAAGGACAACGACGAGGAGTAATTTCCAAGTACGTTAACCGTTCTTCCAAAGACCCGTTTCCCAACAGGGAAGCGGGTCTTTTTTGTTGAAGAAAACCTGCCAAAAGGGGATAGGTTTATTTTGGTAGGTTATTCCTGCTTGAATTTGAAACATTTCGTTCGGTCAAAGCGTATCTATGGTGAGGGCCTCAGCAAGAATCATTAACGTCACCGGGAGGTGATTATGGAAGAACAAGCATTTAGACAGGCGGTCGAGGATCACCGTGATGTCGTGTTTCGAATCGCATTGACGTACCTGCGCGATCGCGCCGATGCCGATGATATTGCCCAAGATGTCTTTCTTAAGTTGCTTAAAAGCGATGGACACTTTGAAAGTTGGGAACATCTTCGCCGCTGGCTTATCCGGGTCACGATCAATGAATGTAAATCGCTCTATCGAAAGCCATGGAGGCGTGTGGAGGATATTGAGAACCTGGCCAATTCGCTCTCGGCGGCGCAGGACGAGACCAAGGCGGTCCTGTCAGACGTTATGCGACTTCCGGAGCGATTCCGTGTTCCCATCGTGCTCTATTACTATCTGGGCTTTTCGACCTCAGAGATTGCCGAGTTGTTGCATGTACCAGCCGCGACCGTTCGAACACGTTTAGCTCGCGGTCGATCGAAGCTCAAATTCATCCTAGAGGAGGGCGACCGTGAAATCCAACCAAATCAAGCAGGCCTTCGAGTCCGTCCAAGCTGATAGCGATCTCGCCGATCGTGTTATTGACGCTGCGGCTGGCGAGCCGCTTCATCGAAAGGGACATGCGAAGCCCCTGTATGTTGCCGTAATCGGATGTCTTGCCGGGGTGCTAGCGACAGGAGGGGTCGCCTACGCTGTTGTCAATTCCAGCTATTTTGCCTCCGCTTGGGGAAACCATGGCAATGGGGATTCCATTACCTGGACCAACGGTGGCTCATCGGGGACTAAATATACCTACACCAGAGAGTTTGGTGATGGCATCGCACCCCAAAGCCTGGAGGGTGCGGTACAGGAGGTCAATCTGTCCGTCGAGGGCAACGGCTATACGTTGGATATCCATGAGATGGCTATTGACCAAAACGGCTGCGGAGCCGTGACGTTTACGTTGTCCAATCCAAATGGCGTTAACTACTACAAGCCGGCAGCAGAGACAGGCGAACTTGTTCTCTATGGTGAAGAAGAACAAGGCATCGGCACGCCCAGCATGAACTTCGGCGAGGAATGGGCTGACACACGCTGCACCATTGATAAGGACACATCAAGCGATACTGTCATTAATGGCACGATGTACTTTGCTTCTATGGATCGCGAGCGAGGTTTTCAACATGCGGTCACCTGGAATATCTCGTGGACCGAGGGCGAAGGCGAGGATGCGAAGCCGTTCGAGGCATCGACGCCCGAGTTTAGCGTTGGAGCGTACGTCGATACAAAGGAACTCCGCTCCGATGACTCGACTCTTGAGATTAGCCCGTTTTCCATCCAGACGCACATCGATGATCTGGGCTATGAAGCAGTTGATAATAAGCTGACCGTCAGCTACAAGGATGGATCGGAGCAGATTATCGAAGATGACGACGCAGGGGTGTTCAACTTATATTTTTCTTATGCGCGCAATAGCGGAGAGAACATCTGGGTGCCAACGAAGTTGATTGATGTCGACCAAGTGGTCTCAGTAACGCTTGAGGGCACGAGGTGCACGTCAACAGGAGAGACCGAAACAGAAGTACCCTTTACCATCGTCTATTCGTAAGATTTGGGGCCGCTTCTTACTAGGGGAAGCGGCCTCTTTTGCGTTAAATGGAAACGCCGCCGATTTCCATGCGACAGATGAGAGCAGATTACCGCTGGAGCGCGACGTTTCCCCAGATAAAACCGACCAAAATAAACCTGTCCCTTTTTGGAAAGGAACGTTGCCCCGACGAGCACGTCGGATTCCCGGGCCGGGCGGCACAGGGGTTAAGTTTGTCGCGAGTTCCGCACGAGCCGGAGGCCACTTAATGTGGCCTCCGTGCGAGCCAGGACTGTAGAGCAGCAAACTTAACCCCTGTGCCGCCCGGCCCGGGAATCCGCCCCCGCGCACAGGAGGGGATTCCTTTTGTGTAGGCTTTGCGGAAATGTGCCAATTTTGGGATACGCCCGGCGGCGTGGTCTGTTGACGGCACAGCTAACGGCACGTATCCTATCGAACTGCGTGTTTCGTAGGGGGATGCTGACCCCTCGATTCAAGCCGTTGCACTTTACAGAAAGCTGGAATCATTCGAGAAGGAGTACGCTTTGCCTACTATTAACCAGCTGGTTCGCCAGGGCCGTCGTTCCGTGCCCAAGAAGTCCAAGAACGCTGCTCTGCAGCACAACTCCCAGAAGCGCGGCGTGTGCACCCGCGTCTTCACCACGAGCCCCAAGAAGCCGAACTCGGCTCTTCGTAAGGTTGCCCGTGTTCGCCTCGTCAACGGCATCGAAGTTACTGCTTACATCCCGGGTGAGGGCCACAACCTGCAGGAGCACTCCATCGTGCTCGTCCGCGGCGGTCGTGTCCGTGACCTCCCTGGTGTCCGTTATCACGTCATCCGTGGCGCCTACGACGCTGCTCCGGTCCAGAACCGTATGCAGGCCCGTTCCAAGTACGGTGCTAAGCGCCCCAAGGCTAAATAAGCCAGATAACGTTTTGATACTTTCGCCGTGTGCCGCCTAAGCGCCGCACGGTAGACACTTAAGGAGATTTCACATGCCGCGTCGTGCAGCAGCTAATCGTCGTGAGGTTCAGCCTGACGCCGTTTACAACAACCGCCTGGTGACTCAGCTCATCAACAAGGTCCTTCTTGACGGCAAGAAGGCCACCGCTGAGCGCATCGTTTACACCGCTTTCGAGATCGTTGCCGAGAAGTCCGAGGGTGGCGACGCTCTCGCTACCTTCAAGAAGGCTATGGACAACGTCAAGCCCACGCTCGAGGTTAAGCCCAAGCGTGTCGGTGGCGCTACCTATCAGGTCCCGATGGAGGTCAACTCCCGTCGTTCCACCGCTCTGGGTATCCGCTGGATCGTCAACTTCTCCCGCGCTCGCAAGGAGAAGACCATGGCCGAGCGTCTCGCCAACGAGATCCTCGACGCTTCCAACGGCCTGGGCGCTTCCGTCAAGAAGCGTGAGGACGTCTTCAAGATGGCCGAGGCCAACCGCGCGTTCTCTCACTATCGTTGGTAAGTTAAGGTAAGGAACTAACATGGCTAAGCCTAAGTACAAGCTTTCCGATACCCGTAACATCGGCATCATGGCCCACATCGATGCCGGTAAGACCACCACGACCGAGCGTATTCTTTACTACACCGGTAAGACCCACAAGATCGGTGAGGTCCATGAGGGCGCTGCCACCATGGACTGGATGGTTCAGGAGCAGGAGCGCGGCGTAACCATTACCTCCGCTGCTACCACGTGCTTCTGGAACAAGGACGGTAAGGACTACCGCATCCAGATCATCGACACCCCGGGCCACGTTGACTTCACCGCCGAGGTCGAGCGCTGCCTGCGCGTCCTCGATGGCGCTGTCGCCGTCTTCGACGCCGTTGCCGGCGTTCAGCCCCAGTCTGAGACCGTTTGGCGTCAGGCTTCTACCTTCAACGTCCCCCGCATCGCCTTCATCAACAAGTATGACCGCGTGGGCGCTGACTTCTTCAACGCTATCGAGACCATGAAGGATCGTCTCGATGCTAACGCCGTGGCCGCTCAGGTCCCGATGGGCGCCGAGGACAACTTCTGGGGCGTCATCGACCTGGTCACCATGACTGCATGGGACTTCAAGGCCGACGAGAAGGGCATGACCTACCCCGAGCCGATGGACGAGATCCCGGCTGAGTTTGCCGACATCGCTGCCACCAAGCGCGAGGAGCTCCTTGACGCTGCTGCCAGCTTTGACGACGAGCTCATGGAGAAGATCCTCATGGAGGAGGACTTCACCGTCGAGGAGCTCAAGGCTGCTCTGCGCAAGGGCGTTCTGGCCAACGAGCTCAACCTCGTCTTCGTGGGTTCCGCCTACAAGAACAAGGGCGTTCAGGAGCTGCTCGACGCTGTCGTCGACTACCTGCCCAGCCCGCTCGACGTCGAGGCCGTCACCGGTACCGATCCGGACACCGGCGAGGAGATTCAGCGTCATCCTTCCTTCGACGAGCCCTTCTCCGGCCTGGTCTTCAAGATCATGACCGACCCGTTCGTCGGTAAGCTCACCTATGTCCGCGTTTACTCCGGCCGTGCCGAGTCCGGCTCCTACGTGGTCAACGCTTCCAACGGTCAGCGCGAGCGCCTCGGCCGCATCCTCGAGATGAACGCCGCCGAGCGTATCGACCGTGACGACGCTGCCGCCGGCGACATCGTCGCTTGCGTCGGCTTCAAGAACTCCACCACCGGCGACACCCTGTGCGCCGAGGGCAAGGAGATCGTCCTCGAGAAGATCGAGTTCGCTAAGCCCGTTATCGACGTTGCCATCGAGCCCAAGACCAAGGCCGAGCAGGACAAGATGTCCCTGGCTCTGACCAAGCTCGCCGAGGAGGACCCGACCTTCCAGGTGTCCACCAACCACGAGACCGGCCAGACCATCATCGCCGGCATGGGCGAGCTGCACCTCGAGATCATCGTCGACCGTCTGCTCCGCGAGTTCAAGGTTGACGCTAACGTTGGTAAGCCCCAGGTTGCCTACCGCGAGACCGCCGGTCACGACGTCGAGAAGGCTGAGGGCAAGTTCGTCCGTCAGTCCGGTGGTCGCGGTCAGTACGGCCACGCCGTCATCAAGCTCGAGAAGATGGAGGAGGGCTTCGGCTACGAGTTCGTCAACGCTATCGTCGGCGGCGTCGTGCCCAAGGAGTACATCCCGTCCATCGACAAGGGCATCCAGGAGGCCCTGAACACCGGTGTTATCGCCGGCTTCCCGGTCCTCGACGTCAAGGTCACCCTGTTCGACGGTTCTTACCACGAGGTCGACTCCTCCGAGGCCGCCTTCAAGATCGCCGGTTCCATGGCTATCAAGGACGCCCTCAAGAAGTCCGATCCGCAGCTGCTCGAGCCGATCATGGCTGTCGAGGTCGAGACCCCCGAGCAGTACATGGGCGACGTTATGGGCAACCTCTCCGGTCGCCGCGGCAAGATCGAGGGCATGGAGGATCGCAAGAACAGCAAGCTCATCCGTGCCAAGGTGCCGCTGGGCGAGATGTTCGGTTACGCTACCGACCTTCGCTCCCAGACCCAGGGCCGTGCATCCTACACGATGCAGTTCGACTCTTATGAGCCCGCGCCCAAGTCCATCGTGGACGAGGTCATGAGCAAGAACGCCTAAGTTCGAGCTCCCTGTTACGTAATCCGCGAGAACATCTCTCGCACTCTTTGGAGGTTTAAGTTGGCTACCCAGAAGATCCGCATTCGCCTCAAGGGCTATGATCACGAGGTCGTCGATCAGTCCGCGAAGCTCATCGTCGAGACCGCTCAGAAGACCGGCGCTCGCGTTTCCGGTCCTGTCCCCCTGCCCACCGAGCGCAACCTGTACACGGTTATCCGCTCGCCGCACGTGAACAAGGACTCCCGTGAGCAGTTCGAGATGCGCACCCACAAGCGCCTCATCGACATCCTCGACCCCACCTCGGGCACCGTTGATTCGCTCATGCGTCTCGACCTCCCCGCTGGTGTCGACATCGACATCAAGCTCTAAGCGATATCCTCATAGCTTAAAGGGCCCCGCTGCCGTTACGGTAGCGGGGTCCTTTTGTTTTGAGTTTAGAATTTGGGATAGCGAATTCGTCTGCCGAGCCGACGGCTGCGGCGCCCTATTCGCTCAGGGGGCGCAAGGATGCTTCTTCGAAGTGGAAGACGCACAAGCCGCTCTCGGTCTCAATGCTTGCGCGGCCGCAATCGTCGACCGTTCTAAATATGCCTCGTGCCAGCTCGTCTCCAGCGGGGGAGCGGGCGATAACGTGCTTCCCGATCCAATTGAGGTGAGCGATATATTCGTCGTGGACGGGCGCGAGCGGACCGGCGTCTTCTTCCTTGGCGTTGAGGCGCTCTGCCCAGGTATCTACAGCGTCTATAACTGCGTGATAGACCTCATCGAGGAGCATGTCGACGGCGGGAACGCTCTCGTTGAGGTCCGAGAGGCCAATTGCCGCCAGGCCGCCATCGGGCACCTCTTGGGGCGTGTAGTTTACGTTGACACCAATGCCGCAGACGGCGAAAGGTTTGCCTTCGTTATCGCATGCGGCCTCGACCAGAATGCCGCCGAGCTTGCGTCCTCGCGCGACCAGGTCGTTGGGCCACTTGAGGGCTATTTCGCTTGCAAGGCCTTGCTTTTCGAGTGCTTCGAGCACCGCTAGGCCGCTGACGGCGGCAAGACCAGAGTACTTTACGGGATTAACGCATGGACGCAGGACAATCGAAAGCAATAGGTTGCCGGCGGTTGAATCCCACTTGTGGCCGCGCCGGCCGCGTCCTGCCGTTTGCGCGCGTGCGGCAAGTCCTGTGCCGTGCGGCGCACCCTGTTTTCCTGCCTCGAGCAGGTCATCGTTGGTCGATCCGGTTACATCGACAATCGTTAATTGGGCATCCATAGCGGCTGCTACCTCCTTATTGAATAAGTGAATGACGCAATGGTGTCGAGAGATAGACACAATGTGAAGCCTTTGTTGCATTTGGACAATTTAATGTTAACACGTCAACAAAGACTGAAATGCGTTATCCTCTCTTGGTCGATGTAAACACGTCAACAACTCAAAGGAGGTTAGTGATGGGTTTCACGATTCTTGGAACAGGTTCGGCACTTCCTGAGCGCAGTGTTTCCAATGACGAGCTGTCTGAGTTCCTCGATACCTCGGATGAGTGGATTTTTACTCGCACAGGTATCAAGAGCCGCCACGTCTGCACCACCGAGTCACTTGACGACCTTGCCGTAGCAGCGAGCGAGCGGGCACTCCAGGTGTCCGGAATCGACGCGAGCCAGCTGGATCTGATCGTCTGCTCGACGACGACGGGTGACCACCTTGTTCCCGCTGAGGCGTGTGCCGTTGCTGAGCGACTAGGCGCGACGTGCCCTGCCTTCGATGTCTCGGCGGCTTGTGCCGGCTTCGTGTTTGCGCTCGATGTCGCCGAGGGCTATATCGCTCGCGGTCGCGCCAGGCACGTGCTGGTCGTTGCGGCCGAGCAGATGACGCGCGCGCTCGATTGGACCGACCGTGCCACGTGCGTGCTCTTTGGCGATGGCGCGGGCGCTGCAGTCATGGAGGCCGGGGGAGAGAATCCCCTTGCCGTTGAGCTTTCGACCGCACCCGATGTCGAGACGTTGCGCGTTCCCGGGCTGGATGGCACCTCGCCATTCAAGGTTCCCTCGGACCGCCAGAGTGTGCTTTCCATGAACGGCCGTCGCGTGTTCAAGTTTGGTGTCAATGCCATCTGCGACACGGTCAACAAGCTCGCCTGCGACGCGAGTATCGCGGTCGAGGACATCGATCATTTTGTATTCCATCAGGCTAACGAACGAATCCTGAGTCAGGCGGTCAAGCGCCTCGGCGTGCCAGACGAGCGTGTGGTTCGCACGTTGCGCGAGACCGGCAACATTTCGAGCGCATGCATTCCGCTTGCCCTCGACCGGCTGGCAAACGCCGGTGCACTTCACACGAGCGACACCATCGCCTTGGTTGGATTTGGCGCCGGTCTGGATATAGGTGGCTATCTGCTTCGTTGGAAGTAGTCGCACATAGGAAATAAAAACGCCCCTAGGGCACAAACAAAGGAGAACTACCATGGCAGATCAGAAGACCTTCGAGCGCGTTTGCGACGTTATCCGTGAGACCGCCGGCCTTGACGACGTCGAGATGAAGCCCGAGTCCACGCTCGAGGAGATTGGTCTCGACAGTCTGGGCACCGTCGAGATCCTCGTCGCCGTCGAGGACGAGTTTGGCATCCAGCTCGATACCGAGGAGAACCCCAAGACGGTCGGCGAGTTCGCCGATACGGTCGAGGCGGCATTGGAGAAGTAGAGATGCTCAAGACTCCTCTCTGCGAGCTGCTTGGCATCGAAAAGCCCGTGTTCCAGGGCGGTATGGCCTGGATTGCCGACGCCTCGCTGGCGTCCGCAGTGTCCGAGGCGGGCGGCTTGGGGATTATTGCGGCCATGAACGCCGACGCAAACTGGCTGCGCGACCAGATTCACGAGCTGCGCGCCAGGACGGATAAGCCCTTTGGCGTCAACGTCATGCTCATGAGCCCGTTTGCCGACGAGGTCGCGCAGGTTGTGATTGACGAGCGAGTGCCGGTCGTCGTGACGGGCGCCGGCAATCCCACCAAGTACATGAAGGCGTGGAACGAGGCGGGCATCAAGGTCATCCCGGTCGTTGCCTCGGTGGCGTTGGCACGCCTCGTGGCGCGTCGTGGAGCCACGGCGGTTGTTGCCGAGGGCACCGAATCGGGCGGCCATATTGGCGAGACCTCGACGATGGCACTGGTGCCGCAGGTCGTCGATGCGGTCGACATTCCCGTCGTGGCTGCCGGCGGTATTGCCGACGGCCGCGGCGTGGCGGCCGCCTTTATGCTGGGCGCCGCCGGCGTGCAGGTGGGTACGCGCTTTCTGGTCGCAGACGAGTGCACCGTCTCGGAGCAGTACAAAGAGATGGTCCTGAAGGCCAACGACACTTCGACGCGTGCGACCGGTCGCTCGACGGGACATCCAGTGCGCGCCCTCAAGAGCCCCTTTACCAACGCCTACGCCAAGAGCGAGGCGGCGGGCGTAAGTGTCGAGGAGCTCGGGGCCATGGGCACGGGCGCCCTTCGCAAGGCCGCCAAGGACGGCAACTACGAAGAGGGTTCGTTTTTGTGTGGACAGATTGCCGGCATGGTTAGCGAGCGCCAGAGCGCACGCGAAATCGTTGACGACCTGGTCGATGGCGCCGAGCGCGTCCTGAAGGGTGCGTGCGCATGGGTGGCGTAGTGTTTTTGTTTGCCGGCCAGGGTGCCCAGCACCCCGCGATGGGCGTCGACCTTATCGAAGCATCGCCGGCGGCTGCCGAGGTGTTCGCCATTGCCGACGAGGTGCGCCCGGGGACCAGCGAGCAGTGCCGGAGTGCCTCCAAGGAGGAGCTGTCACAGACCGAGAATACGCAGCCGTGCGTGTTCGTTCACGACCTGGCAGCGGCTGCCGCCCTGCGCGAGCGCGGCGTGGTGCCTGCCGCCTGTGCAGGATTCTCGCTGGGCGAGGTCGCCGCGCTCACCTTTGCGGGGGCGTTCGATACGCGAGCGGGCTTTGAGCTTGTGTGCGAGCGCGCGGCGCTGATGGCCGCGGCTGCCGAGCGCCATCCGGGCGGTATGCGCGCCGTCATCAAGCTTGATGCGGCGCAAGCCGAGAACCTGGCTGCGCAGGCCGGCGAGGACTGCTGGCCGGTCAACTACAACAGTCCCCAGCAGACGGTTGTGGCCGGAGCGCCCGATGCGTTGCAGACCCTCGACGTCCTGGTAAAAGAGGCTGGCGGTCGCGCCATGAAGGTCGCGGTGTCGGGTGCATTCCATAGCCCCTATATGGCCGAGGCGACTGAGGGGCTGGCGACGTATGTCCAAGCCGGCCACGCGCCGTCCCCGTTGCTCATTCCGGTCATGGCAAACATGACGGCGGCACCCTATCCGGCCGACCCGCAGGCGGCATCAGAGGTGCTGGCCAACCAGGTGAGTCATGCCGTGCGCTGGGTCGACACGCTACACGCTCTGCAGGATCAGGGCATCGACACGTTTATTGAGGTCGGCCCTGGCAAAACGCTGTCGGGCCTGGTCAAACGTACGCTGAGCGACGTTCGCGTGTATTCGTGCGAAACGGCCGAACAGGTCGCAGCTATTGTCGACGAGCTCGCATAGTCCACAGGGCCGTAACCCGAAAGGAATGACATGGGCAACTTGAACAACGGCGCGCTCGAGCGCAACGACTCACGTCGCGTGGCACTGGTCACGGGCGGATCGCGTGGTATCGGCCGCGCCTGCGCTGTCGGTCTGGCGGAGGACGGCTTTGATATCGCTGTCGTCTATGCCGGCAGCGTCGATGCGGCGCGCGAGACGTGCGAAGCCTGCGAGGCGGCTGGCGCCACGGCACGCGCATATCAATGCGACGTGGCCGACCCCGCCGCCGTCAACACATGCGTGGAGACGGTCCTCAACGACTTTGGCTCCATTTGGGCGCTCGTCAACAACGCTGGCATCACCCGCGATAGCCTGCTCATGCGCATGGGCGATGACGCCTTCGATCGCGTGCTCGATGTCAATCTTAAAGGAACGTTTAACACGACGCGCGCACTCACCAAGACCTTTATGCGTCAGCGCGGCGGCTGCGTCGTCAACATGAGCTCGGTCGTGGGCCTGATGGGCAATGCCGGGCAAGCCAACTACGCTGCCTCCAAGGCGGGCGTGATCGGCCTGACCAAGGCGGTGGCGCGCGAGCTTGCGCCCCGCGGCGTACGAGTGAACGCGGTTGCCCCCGGGTTTGTCGAGACGGATATGACGGCAAAGCTCTCGGAGAAGGTTCGCGCGGCAACCGAGGAGCAGATTCCCCTAAAGCGCATGGCGCGCCCCGAGGAAGTGGCCGGCGTGGTGCGTTTTTTGGCGAGCGACGCGGCTGCCTACATTACGGGCGAAGTCGTACGCGTCGACGGCGGAATAGCGATGTAGAAACCAGGGCCGAAGAACGGCTTGGATGAGGAGACCATGATGGAACAGAGAGTTGCAATCACCGGTATCGGTGCCGTGTCGCCGCTCGGCAACACCGCGCTTGCCACCTGGGCGGCCATGTGCGCCGGCGCGTGCGGCATCGGCCCGATCACGCACTTCGATACCGATGCGTTTGCCGTCAAGGTGGCAGCCGAGGTCAAGGGCTTTGACGGCAACGAGTACTTTGGCAAGCGTGACGCCAAGCATCTCGACCCCTGCGTTCAGTTTGCGATGGCGGCTTCGGACGAAGCCATGCACGATGCGGGCTTTGATGTCGAGGGCGCCATCGATCGCGAGCGCCTGGGCGTCTACGTGGGTTCAGGCGTGGGCGGCATGCAGACGCTTGTCGACAACGTTCACACGATCGCCGATCGCGGGCCTCGTCGCGCATCGCCCTATATGATCGCGATGATGATCCCCAACATGGCATCGGGCAATATCGCAATCCGCCACAAGGCAAAGGGCCCGACCCTGCCCGTGGTGACCGCGTGCGCAACCTCGGCCCATGCGGTGGGCGAGGCGTTCCGCGCCATCAAGCACGGCTATGCCGACGCGATCCTCGCGGGCGGCGCCGAGGCCGCAATTATCCCCGATGCCGTTGCGGGCTTTACGTCCTGCCGCGCATTGACCACCAACCCCGATCCCGCGACGGCCTGCCGTCCGTTCGATGCAGACCGCGACGGCTTTGTGATGGGCGAGGGCGCCTGCGTGCTCGTGCTCGAGAGCATGGAACATGCGCAGGCGCGCGGTGCGCACATTTATGCCGAGGTCGTGGGCTACGGCAACACCGATGATGCCTATCACATCACGAGCCCTGATCCCGAGGCTGCCGGCATTGCCCGCGCGATATCGCTGGCGGTGACCGAGGGCGACGTCAAGCCTTCCGAGGGTCTCTACATCAACGCCCACGGCACCTCGACCAAGCTCAACGATTCGTCCGAGACGGCGGGCATCAAGCGAGCGCTCGGCGAGGACGCGGCGCGCGCCGCACATGTCTCGTCGACCAAGTCGATGACCGGTCACATGATCGGTGCCACGGGCGCCATCGAGGTCATGGCCTGCGCCATGGCGCTCGAGCAGGGCGTGGTGCCGCCGACCATTAACTACCACACGCCCGATCCCGCCTGCGATCTTGACTACACGCCCAATCGCGCGGTTCGTGCCGACCTTACCTGGGCGCTTTCGACCAACCTGGGCTTTGGCGGACACAACGCCGCCATCGCGCTGCGTAGATATACGAGGAGCTAGAGCATGGATTCCAAAAGACTTGCCGAGATAGCCGATGTTATGGAGGACCGCGGCCTCACGCGCGTGCGCGTTGAGGAGCCCGATGGCACCGCGGTCGAACTCGAGCGCGCGAGCGCCGCACAGCCGGTTGCCGTGCCCATGCCCATGCCGAGCGCTATGGCCGCTCCAGTTGCAGCTCCCACAGTCGCGCCTGCCGCACCGGAGCCCGCCGCGCAGACACCTGCCGCCGCACCGGAGCCCAAGGGCACCGAGGTGACCGCTCCCATGGTCGGCGTTTTCTATGCTGCCCCGGCGCCGGGCGACGAACCGTTTGTGCACGTGGGCTCCAAGGTCAAGGCCGGTGAGACCCTCTGCATCATCGAGGCCATGAAGGTTCTCAACGAGGTGACGGCAGAGGCGGATGGC
>CATYUU010000048.1:0-15062 GCA_958413455.1 uncultured Collinsella sp.
AAAGAACCCCCGCTGCGCATTACGTGCGGCGGGGGTTCTTTCGTCCTGCGGAGTGTCCGCGAAGGCTAGCCCTCAGATCCTGCTACGGCTACGTCTTCGGATTGTGTGGGCGGATGACGGATGTGGTTGGTCGGGTATTCCGTCCCCTTCGCTGTTTCGTGGCTTTGCCGCGAAACCTCGCGCCACTTTGGGGATGGATGGGGGACTTGGCTGTTGCCGCCTTTTCGGAGCCCTTCTTTATTCCTTATGCTGGATGAAAAGCCCCATGTTTTTGCAGGGGTGCATACTCGACTTATAAGTGCATAGAATCTCGTATAGCGCGAGTAAGATATTGCGCTGTCCGTTTTGTGTTTAGCAGAGATGTAGTTTGCATAATCTGACATAATCCTCGCTGCATTTAAATAAAGTTGCACGTAAATGGCGTAGATATGTCTGAGCTGGTGTTCTGTACGCTGAGCGGACAAAAACGACCGTTCACCGTTCCGCTATTTTCAAAATGAATAAAATGAGCGATAAAGAGAATAGAAACCTTAATAAACTCGCGCATCGCACGGACGCGGGTTATTAATGGGTTGTAGGCCTTTTACAGAAAGGATTCCAGCAATGTCTAAGCCTCTTGGCAAGCCCGATCGTATTGTCGTCGCCCTTGGCGGCAACGCCCTCGGCAACAACCCCGTCGAGCAGATCGAGGCCGTGAGCAACACCGCCCATGCCCTCCTCGGCCTCATCGAGCAGGGCAACGAGATCATCATCACCCACGGCAACGGCCCGCAGGTCGGCATGATCCAGAACGCCTTCGCCGCTGCCCACGATGCCATCGGCACCCCCGAGATGCCGCTGCCCGAGTGCGGCGCCATGTCCCAGGGCTACATTGGTTATCACCTGCAGCAGGGCATCGGCCGCGAGATGCACAAGCGCTATAAGCGTTGGCACGCCGCCACCGTCGTCACCCAGATCGAGTGCGACCCCGACGATCCCGCGTTCAAGAACCCGACCAAGCCGATCGGCCCCTTCTACACCGAGGAGCAGGCCAAGGAGTTCATGGCCGAGGATCCCTCCAAGGTCTTCGTCGAGGATTCCGGCCGCGGCTGGCGTCGCGTCGTCGCTTCCCCCGATCCCAAGAAGATCGTCGAGGCCGACTCCATCCTCAACCTGCTCGACAACGAGTTCATCGTCATCGCCTGCGGTGGCGGCGGCATCCCCGTCGTCCGCGACTACGAGAACAAGGGCTGCTACAAGGGCGTTCCCGCCGTCATCGACAAGGACCTGGGCGGCGAGCTGCTGGCCGAGGACTGCGATGCCGACGTTCTGTTCCTGCTGACCGCCGTTGAGCATGTCGCCATCAACTTTGGCAAGCCCAACCAGGAGGAGCTCGAGGACCTCACCGCCGACGAGGCCGAGCGCCTGGCCGACGAGGGCCAGTTCGGCAAGGGTTCCATGGAGCCCAAGGTCCGCGCTGCCATCAAGTTCGCCCGTTCCCGCAAGGGCCGCACCTGCATCATCGGCGCCCTGGACAAGGCCGCCGAGACCATGGCCGGCCTCTCCGGTACCCGCATCCACGAGTAGTCTCTACTCTGTTGCCTCTCTCGTGGGCGCTAGGCAAAGCGCCCACAAACTAGCCTCTCTTCATGAGCCCCGCAGTCCGCTCCGACTGCGGGGCTTTTGCTATTCACCTAGTCATTGGGGACGTTCTTAAATGACTAGTCAAACAAGAGCGTCCCCAATGACCACTCATTTAAGTCTGTCCCCAATGACTAGTAGTAGGCCCACATGGCTTCGACTTCGTTGAGGACCTCTACGACGCCCCAGCGGCGGGCGCTGCGGCTGGCCGAGTTGGGGTCGTAGACGCCAATCTGGTTGGCATCGTCGATGCCGTAGAGCACGATGTAGTGGCCTACGTTGGTAAACGTACCGGGGCGCACTGCGGCGATGACGGGCACACCCGAGCGAAGTGCTTGGGTAATCGATTCGCGATCGTTATAGAGCTGTGTTCCGTTGAGCCCCAGCTGCCACGCACCGCCTGTCATAAACGACCACTCGGTGGCACCGGTGGGGGCGTAGTTGCCGGCTTCGGCCAGTGCGCATATATCGACCGGCGTCTTATCGGTATGGCCGGTCTTAAAGATATAGACCATGGTGAGGCAGGTAGGACCGCAAGCGTTTTCGCGAATAGTGCCACCGGCATAGGGCAGCTCCGACCATGCGGGGTCAATTTGGTAGATGTGGGGCATGGTGCCGGCCTGCCATTGCGAGCGTGGGGTCGAGAACGCAAAGGAGTAACCGGGTGCGACGGGAGCTTTAAGCAGCTTGTCCTCGGCAGTGGGCTCAAGACCGGCTGATCCGTGGGAGATACAGGATCCCAAAAACACAAAGACGAGGCAGGCGGCGATGGAGCAAAGCGCAAGACGAAGGCGGCGGGCCGGAAGCGCGTGGCTTGTGGCGTGTGACGCAGGGTGAGGGGCGGAATTGCCGCGATCGCGTTGAGGTCGCGAAAAGGAGCGCTTGACGTGGTAGTCGGTTTTACGGCGATCGTAGCGGCGTGGCTGCGATGTGTCGGTCTGGCGTTGGCGTGTGCTCGTACTCACGCGGTCTGACTGCTGCACGGTACGGCTTTGCTGCCGCGAAGAAGCCCCGAGCTGCTCTTGGGGGCGCTGCGGGTTGTCGTTGTCGGAGGTGCTTCTGGGCGTTGGCGTGGCGCGGCCGGCAAGGCGCACGCTTTGTGGCCGTTGGTCGCCGTCATTGTATCCGTATGCCATTCGAATCACCTTGCCTCATGTGTAACTTGTCTATCCTACATAAAAAGATGCACGACACATGGGCATGTGCGCCAAAAGCCTGACAAATGGTATGAACGTTGCCGCGCCGCGCGCCTAGCGTCACGGCAACAGGTATTCAAAAGCAGACAAGATGAAAGCGTCCAAGACGAATGACGTCTCCCGCCGTTCGTCCCAAAAACGGTGCCGCTCGTTTTGCAGTTCTGCCTTCGGTCGAGCTGCGAGCGGCGCTGCTGCGCCAAGGCCGTATCTTAAAGCCATGGAATAAAAGCGCGCGGCAAAACGGACCGCGCAAGGGGTGACGCCAAGGGCGTCAAATAGGAAAGGAGGGGAACAATGGCGGACAAGAACGCAGAAGTTGCAGTCGAGGATAACGGCGGCATGAAGAAAACGCTCTCGCTCTGGAACTTCTTTACCATCGGCTTCGGTGCCATCATCGGTACCGGTTGGGTTCTGCAGGTCGGCGACTGGATGGTCGTGGGCGGCGGTCCCGTTCCCGCTATGATCGCATTCCTCTTGGGTGCAATCTTCCTCGTGCCCGTCGGAGCTGTTTTCGGTGAGCTCACGGCTGCTATCCCCATCTCGGGTGGCATCGTCGAGTATGTCGATCGTAGCTTTGGCCGTACGCTGAGCTACATCACCGGATGGCTTTTGGCCCTGGGCAACGGCATCCTGTGCCCGTGGGAGGCCATCGCCATTTCGACCCTCGTGTCCGAGATGTTCGGCAGCCTGCCCGGCCTTGAGTGGCTGCGCGCCGTCAAGCTCTACACCATACTGGGGGCCGACGTCTACCTGTTCCCGACGCTGATCGCGCTCGGCTTTGCAGTCTACGTCATCTTCCTCAACTTCCGCGGTGCCAGCTCGGCCGCCAAGCTCCAGGCCTTCCTGACCAAGGCCCTGCTCTGCGGCATGCTGCTCGCCATGGGCGTCTCGCTGTTCACCGGCTCGCCGGACAACGCCATGCCTGTGTTCTCCCAGGTCACCGGCGCTGGTGGCGGCAAGGCCGCTACCGAGAGCTCCAGCCTGTTCGCCGGCATCGTGTCGGTCCTGGTTCTGACTCCGTTCTTCTACGCCGGCTTCGACACCATTCCCCAGCAGGCTGAGGAAGCAGCCGAGGGCCTCAACTGGAACAAGTTCGGCAAGATCATCTCCCTGGCCCTGCTGGCCGCAGGCGGCTTCTACATGGTCTGCATCTACTCGTTCGGCACCATCCTCGACTGGCATGAGTTCGTTAAGAGCCCGGTTCCCGCGCTTGCCTGCCTCAAGGGCATCAACATGCTCCTGTACCTGGCCATGCTCGTCATCGCCACGCTTGGACCCATGGGCCCGATGAACTCCTTCTACGGCGCCACGAGCCGCATCATGCTCGCCATGGGCCGCAAGGGCCAGCTGCCCGAGCAGTTCGCCGAGGTCGACCCCAAGTCCGGCGCTCCCAAGCTCGCCTGCATCGTTCTGGGCGTCATCACTGTCGTCGGTCCGTTCCTGGGCAAGAACATGCTCATCCCTCTGACCAACGTGTCGGCTCTCGCCTTCATCTTCTCCTGCGGCATGGTCGCCCTCGCTTGCCTGCGCATGCGCTTCACCGAGCCCGACCTGCCTCGTCCCTACGAGGTGCCCGGCGGCAAGTTTGGCATCGGCCTCGCTATCGCTGCCTGCGCCATCATCATCGGCCTGCTCGTGATCCCGTTCTCTCCCGCCTCCCTCAACATGGTGGAGTGGAGCATCGTGATCGGCTGGTTGGCTATTGGCCTGGCTCTCATGGCCTTCACCAATTCCCGTAAAAAGTAACGCCGAGCCGGGGCGGACCAGGTGCGCGGGACCCTCTCTTCCGCGCACCGAACCCGGCACCACTTGGGTAGCTTTGTGAGGCCTTAACCCAACACGGCCTCGCCCACTATATGGATCCATAAGGAGGAACCATGTCCACTAAGTATGCAATCGTTGGCGGCAAGCTCATCGACGGTACCGGCGCCGAGCCGGTCGAGAACTCCCTCGTTCTCGTCGACGACAACGGCAAGATCGAGTACGCCGGCGCCATGCAGGACCTTCCCGAGGGCGTTGAGGTCATCGACGCCGCCGGCAAGACCGTCCTTCCCGGCCTGATCGACACCCACCTGCACTTCTCGGGCAACTTGACCGACGATGACACCGACTGGGTCATGCAGCCGCTCCTCGAGAAGCAGGCCGTCGCCGTCAAGCAGGCCTACGACTGCCTCACCCACGGCCTCACCACCGTCTGCGAGATCGGCCGCTTTGGTATCCAGATCCGTGACTGCATCGACAAGGGCGTCTTCAAGGGCCCGCGCGTTCTGGCCACCGGCCTTGGCTTCTGCCGCGTTGCCGGCCACGGCGACTCCCACCACTGCAGCCAGGAGCTCAACAAGGAATCGCACCCCTGGGGCGATCAGGTCGACGGTCCTTGGGATCTGCGCAAGGCCGTCCGTCGTCGCCTGCGCGAGAACCCCGATGCCATCAAGATCTGGGCTACCGGTGGCGGCATCTGGCGCTGGGACTCCGGCCGCGACCAGCACTACTGCTCCGAGGAGATTCAGGCCGTGGTCGAAGAGGCCAAGATGGTCGGCATCCCCGTGTGGAGCCACTGCTACAACAACCACGCCGCTGCCTACGATTCCGTTCGCTTTGGCTGCGAGCAGTTGATTCACGGCTTCGATATCGATGAGCGCACCATGGACCTCATGGCCGAGCAGGGCACCTTCTTCACTCCGACGATCGCCTTCCTGCCCACCTGGTACGCCACCTATCCGCCCGTCTACGTTCCCGAGCTGCACGACAAGTACGAGGGCACCCTGGTCGAGAAGGAGCTGCAGCGCAACTACGACTGCCTGCGCGAGGCCAAGAAGCGCGGCGTCGTCATGACGATCGGCTCCGACTCCTTCTCCTTCGTCACCCCGTATGGCACCTGCTCCATCGAGGAGATGTACGAGTTCGTCGACAAGATCGGCTTCACCCCGGTCGAGACCATCACCTGTGCAACCCTCAACGGTGCCAAGATGTGCCACATCGAGGACGAGACCGGTTCCATCGAGGCCGGCAAGTGCGCCGACCTGCTGGTCGTCAACGGTGACGTCGCCGCCGACATCCACGTGCTCAACACCGACAACATGGACGTCATCATGAAGGACGGCTGGATTGTCGAGGCCGGCACCTTCGGCGAGGCAAACAAGTACAGCGCCTAAGCTACCGTTCATCGATGGCTTGATGTAAAACACAGTATTTGATTGCATAATGCAATGGAGAGGGTCGCTTGCGGCCCTCTTTATTGCTATGGGGTGCGTCAGTAAGAAGGAGATGACGGTGGGTCTCAATAGGCTGATTCTGGGCAAGAGCTACAACTCTACCAAGGTCTTTCGTACCGCTCAGCATGTGGTTCAAGCCATCTTGCTCGGTATTGTCGTTCCGCTGCTTATCCTGCTGCTCATCTGGGATCTAACCGATAATCCCAATCCCGTTCCGGCCGTTGTCGTCATTGCCGGCTTGGTCATGCTGTGCTTCTTCTTCTCGTACGTCTTTGTCGTTCCCGACGACCTCACATCGAGCGCAACCGACCGCACGCTCGCCATCGCTTCAAAAATATTCGCCTACACGTCGCGCGGCCTTACGCCCGAAGCTGCCCTGGGCGCCTCTAAGATCATCCTGTCCGAAACTATCGCCTCTGCCATCTGCTTTACCGACGGCAAGCAGGTGTTGGCAAGCTGGGGCGAGGACTCGGCAAAATGCCCCGCGGGCACCCCGGTGGTACTGCGGACTACGCTCAACGTGATCAACAGCGGTGAGCAAAGCGTGTTCTCGCGCGATGCCTCGACCGAGACGGGTGGCTACTTTCCGCGCCTGCGCGCCGGTATTGTCGCACCGCTTACCGTGCGCGGGCATTGCGTGGGCACGCTCGAGCTGTATTATCCCCGTCTGAGCAGCATCGATATGCGCCAGACGGCGCTTGCCTCGGGCTTTGCCGACCTCATTTCCACGCAGCTTGCGAGCTTTGAGCTCGAGCGCCAGGACGAGCTTACGGCCCGCGTGGAGCTGCGCGCCTTGCAATCGCAGGTCGATCCTCATTTTCTGTTTAACACCATCAGCACCATCGTGTCGCTCGTACGTACCGAGCCGGACAAGGCCAGGTCGCTGCTGATCGACTTTTCCAATTACTACCGTCAGACGCTTTCTGATTCCGATACCCTCACAACGCTCGAGCACGAGGTGGAACAGGGCACTCGCTATATCAATCTTATGCAGGCTCGTTATGGCGACGGCCGTCTGCGCGTCTCGGTCGATATCGACTTTGAGGTGCGCGATTGCATGGTACCGCCGTCTATCTTGCAGCCGTTGCTCGAAAACTGCATCAAGCACGCGCAGCGCGAGACCGAGCCGCTTTCTATTCATGTTAGGGCTTTCGAGACCGATGACGGTTTGGAGATCATCGTCGAGGACGATGGCATCGGTATGAGCGAAGAAGTCTGCGCGCATCTGTTTGAGCAGCATCGCCGAGAGGAGCCCGAGAGCATTACCGCCGACGGCTCCATCAAACGAGGCTGCGGCCTGGCGCTCTTCAACGTGCTTCAGCGCATCCATTTCTTTTACGGAGAAGATTCTGGCATGCGCGTGAAGTCCCAGGAGGGCGTTGGCACGCAGGTCATCGTCGAGCTGAACGGCGAGCCGCATGAGCCGGCGCCGTTGACGGCGTAGCACGCGGTTGGATTGAGAGAAAAAGAGGGGAAGCACATATGTCCGAAGGCTGGAACATCTTGGTGGTTGATGACGAGCCTCCCATTAGGGCTGAGCTACGCTATCTGTTGGAAAAGGATGCGCGTGTGGGTCAGATTGCCGAGGCGGGCAATGTCACCGAAGCCGTGGAGTCGATTCTGTCGAACAAGCCCGACGTGTTGTTTTTAGACATTACCATGCCCGGTCGCTCGGGAATTGAGCTTGCCGAGACGCTGCAGAACCTAAAGACGCCGCCGGTGGTTGTGTTTGTGACGGCGTTTGCCGAATTTGCCGCTGATGCGTATAACCTCGATGCGGTCGACTATGTCGTCAAGCCGGTCGAGGACGCACGCCTGTCAAAGGCACTCGACAAGATCGAGGCAGCCTTGGGTGCCCGTCGTGTTATCCATGCTCCGCGCCAGCCTTTGCGTCTGACGGTGGACCGCGGGGGCAAAAAGGTGTTCATTCCCGCCGCAGACGTCTGCTACTTTGAGGCGCGCGCCGATTTTTGCAACGCCATCTGCGCCGAGGGAACGTACCTGATCAATGAGTCGATTTCCTCGCTCGAGCGGCGCTTGGGCTCCGAGGGCTTTATTCGCGTTCATCGCAGCTATCTGGTCAATTTGGTAGACGTGCACAATGTTGAGATTGGCTCCACGGGGTTGATGGAGCTCAGGCTCGACCGCGTGAGCTCGACGGTACCGGTGTCCCGTCGTCGTGCCGCCGAGGTCAAGTCGCACCTGGGGCTTGCGTAAGAGGCTTGCGTGCCGTCGTTTACCATCGCAGGTTTGGCATGGGCGCGCGGTGGGCATAATGGGTGGCATCGAATGAAATCGAAAGGATCATTATGCCCGCGCTTATCACCCATCATCTGTTTGGCGAGGAAAGCATCGACCGTCTTCCGCAGGGCGTCATCACGTCCGATGAAGAGCGCATTGCCTTTATCTTGGGCAACCAAGGCCCCGACCCGTTTTTCTTTCACATTCTGACACCGCGTGTTTCCGACTGCACGCTGCTGGCGCAGGTCATGCATCGGTCGCGCATGTCTCGCCAGTTCGCGTGCCTGCGCGACGGCGTGTCGCATCTGCTGCCGCGCGACGCCAGCTTGGGTCGCGCCTTTGCGCTGGGCCTGCTGTCTCATTACGTGCTCGACCGCAACGCCCATCCTTTTGTCTATGAGCAGCAGTTTGGCATCGTGGAGTCCGATTCAGAGCTTGAGAATTCGAGCAGTCAGGTCCATGCCGTGATCGAGAGCGACCTGGATGTACTGATGCTGCAGCTTAAACGCGCCGGCGCTACGGTCGACGATTACCCGCCGGCGGGCGAGATCGTCACCACCGATCGCATCAATCGCGTGGCCGGCGTGCTGATGAGCTATGTTGCCGGACGCGTGTACGGCATTGACATTCCGGCGGGGGAGTACGGTGCTGCCGTTGCCAATATGCAGCGACTTTACCGCGCGATTGAGCCGGCCGGCTCCGTAAAGACGCGCGCGATCTCGCTGGTTGAGGGCTTGGTGCACGACTACTCGCTGCTCGACGGCCTTGCCCATCGCGTGACGACGGAGCTGCTCGAGCGCACCGGTAACCTGGGCCATCTGACATGGAAGAATCCCTTTACCGACGAGGTCTCGAACGAGAGTTTCCCCGAGGTCTTTGATCGCGCGCTGGTCGATTACGAGTGCACGGTCGCACGTTTTATCGAGACCGGTGACATGGATGCCGTGACCAGTCACGTCAACTACAGCGGTCGCGTGCTCGAAGCCGATGAGGAGTTCGACCGCGAGGAATAGGGCCCGTGCGTGCCCCTTTGCCGAATCCTTACCGGCGGTTCTGGACAATTGGGGTACGATGAGCTAACTGCATATCGGGCGAATACGAAGGGTCCCTGTCCATGAAATACACCAAGCTCGAGCGTAACTGGGTTATGTATGATGTGGGCAATTCGGCCCTCGTGCTGCTCAATACCTCGGTGGTGCCCATTTACTTTAACGCCATCAATACCGGCGCTTCCTCGGCCGACCTGGTGGTCGCCTGGGGCAATGCGCAGACGATTGCCTCGCTGGTCATCGCCATGCTCATGCCCATTCTGGGCGCGCTTGCCGACTACGCCGGCAACAAGATCAAGTTCTTCTTGGGCTTCTTCCTCACGGGCCTGGTGCTTTGCCTGGCGCAGGCTATCCCAATGTCCGCCATGGCATTTTTGACCGTGTACGTGCTGTGCACCATCGGCCTTAACTCTTCTATGACGTTCTACGACGCCATGCTGCCCGACATTACCACCGACGAGCGCATGGACGCCGTGTCCAGCTCGGGTTATGCCTGGGGCTACATCGGTTCCACCGTGCCGTTCGTCATCTGCCTGGCGCTCATCATGGGTGGCCCCGCTCTTGGTGTCCCCACCATGCTGGCAACGCGTCTGTCGTTTATCATCACCGGTGCCTGGTGGCTCATCTTTACCCTGCCGCTCATTCGCACCTATAAGCAAAAGTACGGTCGCGAGCGCGGTCCCGAGGACACCATCGGCCACATCGTGGGCGGTGTGTTCTCCGAGGTCGGACACACCATGCGCGAGATCGCCCACAACAAGACCGTGCTGGTCTACATGATCGCGTTCTTCTTCTATATCGACGGTGTGCACACGGTCATTTCCATGGCAACCAGCTACGGATCGGCCTTGGGCATCGATTCGACCCAGTTGGTCCTGGCGCTGCTCGTCACGCAGTTCGTGGCCTTTCCGTCCGCCATCATCTACGGCAAGCTTGCCGGACGCGTGGGCACGCTCAACATGATCTTGGTGGCAGTCGCCGCCTATATGGGCATTGTGCTGTTCGCCGCGTTCTTCCTAAAGACCGCCTTTGAATTCTGGGTGCTTGCCATTATGGTCGGCCTGTTCCAGGGCGGCGTGCAGGCGCTCAGCCGTAGCTACTTTGGCCGCATTATCCCCAAGGAAAAGTCCAACGAGTACTACGGCTTCTTTGACATCTTCGGTCGTTATGCAAGCGTTATGGGCACCTTCCTGGTGTCGGTCGTCACCTCGCTGACCGGCAACCCGTCGCTGGGCGTCCTTTCCATTGGTGTGCTGCTGGTCGTTGGCTTTATGCTGCTGGTCCGCCTGTCCCGCATGACTCGGGCGGCAGAGCATGCCGCATAGGAGCGAGCGGCTATTGTGCCTGTCCACGGTACTCTTTTGGGGTTATCCGCAATAAACATTGCGACTTGCGAGCAATGATTTGCCCAAGTGGGTATGATGGAATCAGCTAGGTCGCGGGGCGTCGCCTGTGTTTGGCGGCGTCCCGTTTTTGTGTTGCAGGGAGGGTAAGGCATGAACGCCACAGTCGTGATTCCAACGTATTGGGCGGGCGATGACGCTTGCGCAAACGCCCCTGGCACCTATGACCATTCGACGCGACTCAACGCCGACAATCCCGAACTCGACCGCTGCCTGGCCTCGCTTGAGCAGGTACGTGACATCCCGCGCATCATCCTTTTGGTGGTCTGTCCCGTTTCTGCCACAGCCGATGTGTCGCTGCGCGTGCACGAGATTGTCGACGCGCATCCCACGCTCAAGGTCACCGTTGTCACCAACACCCAGGCCTCGCGCATCGCAGACCGGGTTGCTCAGATCGCGCCCAAGGGTTCGGGCGAGTGCGTGAGCCTGCGAGGCTACGGTGCCATCCGCAACATGGGGCTAGCCTGTGCCGCTGTGCTGGGGCATGACGCGGTTATCTTTTTGGATGACGATGAGACTGTCATCGACGCCGACTTTATGAAGCGCGCGACCTATGCGTTGGGGCAGCAGACGCGTCAGGGCTTGCCGATCTTGGTCAAGAGCGGCTATTTCTACGATCGCGACGGCTCGCCGCTGGCTCCCACGGACAAGGCGGGCATCTGCCATCGTTGGTGGACCAAGCGCATCGAGTTCAACCGTTGGATGAAAAAGGCGCTCTCGGGCACTCGCATCTCGCGCTCCAACTACGTGTGCGGCGGCCTGATGGCCCTGCACGCCCGCGCCTTTACGCGTGTAGCCTTTGACCCGTTTATCACCCGCGGCGAGGACTTGGATTACCTCTTTAACATGCGCATGTTTGGCTACGACGTGTGGTTCGATAACGAGTGGACCGTGCGCCATCTGCCTCCGGAGTCCGAAAAGCGCTCACCGCGCTTTATGCAGGATGTATACCGTTGGTACTACGAACGGGCCAAGTTGACATTCGCCGCGCATCAAAAGGAGCTCATTCCCGTTACGGCGGCATCGCTCATGCCCTACCCGGGCCCGTGGATTTCGCGCGAGCTCGACGACCGCGTGCGCAAGACCGCTATGGTCCGCAGCGTGTTTACCCGCGAGCATGAGGGCTACCTGCGCATTTGGCGCCATGGTATCGGCGAGGCAAAGGCCTATGCGCGCCAAAACGCTGCAAGCTACCTGCGTTTCCAGAGCTTTTGGCCCAAGATCATGGACGGGCTTTGGCGTGACGCACAACTGATCAGTATCCTGGAGGGGGCCGAATGATCGACCGCCGCGCCCAGCGCGATAGTTCAATATCAATCTTTCGCATCATTGCCGTTGCCTGCGCCATTTGCGTGCTGGTGTACTTTATTTTTGCCTTGGTGACCGGTATCGAGCCGATCGCCACGGTGATTGCCTGCGCGCTGCTGTGCATCTTTCTGTGCATCTTTATCTTTTTGACGCTCAATCCCGATTCGGTGCGCTCCCAGTACACCGAGGAGACGCTCTCGGTGGCCTCGGCCATGCTCGAGGACATTAAGGGCGGTCTGACGCAGGAGTCGGCGCGTTTGGTGTGCCGGCGCATTTTGCCCGAGACGCGCGCCATGACGGTGGCCATCACCGACGAGGGCAACGTGCTTGCCTGCGCGGGAGAGTTTGAGGAAAAACTACTGCCAGATTCTCCCATCCACACGCTTGCCACACGCTACGTTATCGAACATGGCATCGTGCAGTCGTTCAACCGTATGGTGGATGTCGTGGGCTCGGACGGCTCGCACAACCAAGTTCCCGCCGGCATTATCGCCCCCATCAAGGTGGGCGATCGTACCGTCGGCACGCTCAAGTTCTACTACAAGACCCCGCGCGCCGTCGACCGTACCCAGTACGCGCTTGCCTCGGGCTTTGCCGAGATCTTGTCCACGCAGCTCGCCATCCACGAGCTCGAGGTGCAAAAGGAACTCACAGCGCGCGCCGAGGTGCGTGCGCTGCAGGCGCAGATTAACCCGCACTTCCTGTTCAACACGCTGAACACCATTGCATCGTTTACGCGCACCGACCCGCTGCGGGCCCGCGAACTGCTTCGTGAGTTCTCATCGTTCTATCGTGCCACGCTCGACAACTCGGGATCGCTCATTCCGGTCTCGCGCGAGGTCGCACAGACCAAGCGCTACCTTACCTTTGAGAAGGCCCGCTTTGGCGAGGACCGCGTGCTTGCGACGTTCGATGTGTCCGAGGACGTGGAAGATACGCTGGTGCCGGCGTTCGTGATCCAGCCGATTGTCGAGAACGCCGTACGTCATGGTATGGGCGATGACGACGCCCTGAGGATCGACGTGACCGTTCACCAAGACGGCGAGGATGCAATCTTGATTGCCGTGGCCGATAATGGCGTGGGCATGGATGAGGGTACCGCCGCCAGACTGTTTGACGAGCGCTCTGCCCGTCCCGACGCCAGCTCTCCCCAGGGTGGCGGCGCCGGTGTGGCCATGCACAATATTTCGGAGCGCATCCATCGCTTTTATGGGCCGCACTCCTATACGCGTGTCGAATCGGCGCCGGGCAAGGGCACCAAAGTGCTCCTTCATCTTGATTTGTCAGAGAGCATCTTTGACATTCAAGAGTAAAATAAAAGACTACGGGCTCAACGTCATGCGACGGATGCCCGGCGTAGTTAGTTGACGAAAGGTTTTATCCCTATGCTGCGTGCGATGATTGTGGATGATGAGGCGCCGGCTCGCTCGGAGCTTCGCTTCCTGCTCGAGCAAACGGGCAAGATCGGCACGATCACGGAGGCGTCGAGCGTCCGCTCCGCCATCGAGATGCTTATGGAAAGTCGCGTGGATGTCGTGTTTCTCGATATCTCGATGCCCGGTGCCTCGGGCCTGCAACTTGCCGAGGCGCTGCATAAGCTCAAAAATCCGCCGGCGATCGTGTTTGTGACTGCGTATAGTGACCATGCGGTCGAGGCATTCGACGTGGATGCCGTCGATTATCTGATGAAGCCGGTCGAAGAAGCTCGCTTGGATCGCGCGATCGAGAAGGTCATGCAACGCGCCAAGCCGGTTACGGACAGCAAGGTGACCATCGAGCGTATCCCGGTGGAAAAGGGCGGCCGCAAGGTGCTCATTCCCGTGGACGACATTCGCTTTATCATGGCCAAGGACGATTACTCCTGCATCTATACCGTCGATGATCGCTTTTTGTCGACGACCTCGCTGGCGCAGTTTGAGGCCAAGCTCTGCGACTTTGGCTTCTTCCGTGTTCACCGCCGCTATATCGTTAACTTGGCGTGCGTCACGGATGCGGAGACGGTGCCCTCGGGCGCCATCCAGCTGGGCATTACGGGCGTCGACGAACGCGTGCCGGTTTCGCGCCGCCGCGTCGTGCCGCTCAAGAAGGCTCTGAGTCTCTAGCACACTGGCCCCGCAGCCCTGTAGACCCATCGTCTGCGGAGCCGTGGGGCCTTTTTTGTATGTATCTGCCGAATCGTTTTTTGCGGAAGGGATCCCATGAACAGTGCAAGCGCCAAGCGCATCGACATCATCTCGGACACCCACGGCTATTTGTCGCCTGCGCTCCTGGACGAGCTTGAGGGCGCGGATCTGATTATCCACGCCGGCGACCTTACGTCAGAGATGGACTACGAGCACCTGCGCACCATCGCCCCCGTGCGAGCGGTGCTGGGTAATAACGACTACTACCGCGACTACGGCCCCGATGTGGACCGCTTGGCGCTCTTTACCTACGAAGGCCTCAAGTTTGCCGTAGCCCACTACCGTGAAGACCTCCCGGTGGGATCCGTGGACGTAGCTATCAACGGTCACACCCACGTAACCAAAGAAGCCCAAGTGGGTCGCTGCTTGGTCCTCAACCCAGGCAGCGCCAGCTACCCCAGAGGCACCCGAGGCCCCACCATGGCCAGAATGCTCGTCAAGGACGGCAAGATTCTGAGCATCAAATTTATTGACCTAGAGTAGGTGCAACAAAAACGGGGGATGCAGATCGCATCTCCCGTTTTTCTTTGAGCCAAAGGCCGAAGTTCAACAACAATCTTAGACAACCCCGCCGAGGAGAACGGGGACCTCGAGCCGCGGAAGCGGCGAGGAACAAAGTCTTTGAAGCAAGTGACGGCAGGGAGGGTCTCCGGGGCCGGCTGGCGCGGGTTGAGTTTGTCGCGAGTTCCGCACGCAAAGGAAAGCACTTAATGTGCTTTCCGTCTTGCGCAGGACTGTAGAGCAGCAAACTCAACCCGCGCCAGCCGGCCCCGGAGACCCTCCCGGAGGGACCGAGGTTGATTTCCGATCTCAGCCGAACACATTGAGTGAATAGGCCGTTCCCGCA
>CATYUU010000049.1:0-14812 GCA_958413455.1 uncultured Collinsella sp.
CCACGCTTTTTATGCCAGTAGAAAGGGCTGCATCAAATGATTGTGTTTTCCGATATGGATGGAACGCTGTTGACGAGCGATAAGCAGATGAGCGATGCCACCTGGGCGATGCTCGACGAGCTCGCTCGACGCGGGATTGAATTTGTGCCCTGCACGGGACGTCCGCTGTCGGGCATCTTTGAGCCCATCCTCGCCCATCCCGCCGTGCACTATGCCGTCTGCGCCAATGGCGCCAGCGTCTGGCAGCTCGACGACGATGTGCCCACCGACGCCTCGCGCGCCACGCGCATCTTGAGCCGACCGCTCGATTGCGGCATTGCCCATCGCATCCGCCGCATCGCCGCCGGCCACGATGTGACCTTCGATATCTTCGCGGACGGGCAGTGCTTCCTCCCCCGCTCGCTCTACACGCGCCTGGATGAGTTCTGCGGCGGCGACCCCCACATCGCAGCTTCGCTCAAGCGCACACGAACACCGATCGACATGGATATCGACAGCAAGATCGACGAGGTCGAGACGCTCGAACGCATCGCCATGTACTGGCACGACCCGGCCGATCGCGACGCCATCGCGGCGGAACTCGACACGCTCGGAGGCATTGAGGTCACGCGTTCGTACGCCATGAATATCGAGGTCATGGGCGAGGGCGCCACCAAGGGAACGGCCCTCACGTGGCTATGCGAGCACCTGGGCGAGCGTCTCGCCGACGCCTGGGCGTTCGGTGACAACATCAACGACATCCCCATGCTGCAGGCAGCGGGCCATGGCATGGCCATGATCAACGCCGAGCCCGAAGATCGCGAGGCCGCCGACGCCATCACCGAATACGACAACGACCACGACGGCGTCGCCCGCACCATCATGGACGCCCTCGCCTAGTCATTGGGGACGTTCTTAAACGACTAGTCACTGGGGACACTCTTCGCAAAAAGCCGCAAGGACTGTCCCCCACTGTCGGCAGAAAAGGAACGTCCCCATCTGCCGGATTAGGAGAGACTCTCCAGCACGCGACGGAGCTCCTGCTGGACGGCGTGGTCGCGGTTACAACCCACCACACGATCGGCCACCGCCTTGAGCGCGGGGCGCGCGTTTTCCATCGCGCAGCCCGTGCCGACAAAGCGAATGATCTCGTAGTCGTTCATCGAGTCGCCAAACGCCATGACCTCGTCGCGACCAATGCCGTAATGCTCCGCGAGCTGCGCGATACCCGAGGCCTTCGACACACCAGGCTGCATGGCATCGATCCACGCGTTGCCCGAAGGCGCAAAAGTAAAGAGCTGACCAAGTTCGCGCTGTAGCACGTACGCGCTGTCCATAACCGCACTGTCGTCGCAAAAGATACTCGCTTTGATGATATTTACGCTGGGATCGGGCAGCTCCCAAATGCGCTCGGCATTGGGAAGGTCCTTATCGACCTCGCGCACGAACTTGCACTCGTCATCGAGCAAAAAGGACTTGGTTCGGTCAAAGAGCGCAAGATGCAGATTGGGAAACGTCCTGACGGCTTGGGCGAGCCTTCGAATCGCCAGGTGGGAATACACCTCACGGTCTACCATCTTACCGTCGGCGTAGACCTGGGCGCCGTTAGCGGCGACAAAGTCCATCTTGTCGCGAACGGGCGCAAAGAACTCGCACAGGCGATCGTAGCGACGACCTGACGATGCAGCGAAATGCACACCATGCTCGTGTAGCGCCAGAATCAGTTCGTAGGTCTCGGGAGGCACCTGGCCGTTTTCGTCAAGCAGTGTGCCGTCCATATCGGATGCAATCAGTTTAAACATAGAAAAGCTCCCTTCGGGCTTGTTGGAATCGAACGCGTATCCGATTCCAACGTACCCAAAGGGAGCTCAAATAAGACTCCGCGGGCGTAAACGTTACAAGGACCTGGCAAATAGCTCACACATGCCAGAGGCCCTACGGTCGCGGCGTCAGGCAGCCCGCCAAAGAGCGTCCCCAATGACTAGTCGTTTAAGAACGTCCCCGATGACTAGTCGGCGTAGGTGAAGGTTGTAACGTCGAACATGCCCTCGGGGCGGATGCGGAGCGTCGGGATGACCGGCAAGGGCAGGAAGATAATGCCCATGATGGGGTCGAGCGGCGGCTCAATACCCATGGCGCGCGCCTTGACCATAAAGTCGTCGTGCTGCGCGGCAACGTCCTCGGCCGTGCCCTCGCTCATCAGGCCACCGAGCGCCAGCGGAATACGCGCCACGACCTTGCCGTTGCGCACCAGCACGTGGCCGCCCTGGCCCACGGCCTCGACGGCAGCCATCATATCGGCCGCGCTGTCGCCCACCACGCACACGTTGTGCGAGTCGTGGCCGATCGTCGAGGCGATGGCACCGCCCGTGATGGTAAAGCCGCGCACCCAGCCGCGACCGATGTGCTTGCCAACAAGACCCAGGCCCGCAGGACCATCACCGTCGGCGCCCTCGGCCTGCAGTGACACGCCGCGGCCGTGGCGCTCAATCAGCATAATGCGGCGCAGGCCCTCGGCGTTCTCGGGGCGAACCATACCCGTGATGGCCTTACCCGGCACCACGTCGATCACGGCCTCGCTCGGCTTAAAGGCATAGTCGAACACATCGAGCGATAGCTTCGGCAGTTTAACGGAAGCACGCAGTTTATCGGCAAGGGCCGCAACCTCGGCCATCTCGGGTGCGATCTCGCCCACAAAGGTGCCGTCCTGCGCCACCAGGGCACCGGCAGCATATACGCGATACGGAGCCGTGGCAAACGTCAAGTCATTGAGCACCAGCAGGTCGGCACGCTTGCCCGGGGCGATGGCGCCACGCAGCTCATGCGGGTCGCGACAGCCGTGGTCCAGGCCAAATGCCTCAGCCGTGGAGAGGGACGCCATGGAGATGGCGACCACCGGGTCGATGCCGGCCTCGATAGCCACGCGGCAGGCATTGTCGATCATACCGGTCGAAAGAGCATCGGAGGGAGCACGGTCGTCGGTCGCAAAGCAGCAGCGGCGGGCGCGGACAGGGTTCTCCAGCAGCATCGGCGACAGGTTGGCCAGGTCGTGGCCGCACGTGCCCTCACGCAGCATCACATACATGCCGCGGGACAGCTTGTCGAGTGCCTCCTCGGGAATCGTCGACTCGTGGTCGGCGATAATGCCCGCTGCGGCATAGGCGTTGAGGTCCTTACCGGCAACGAGCGGCGCGTGGCCGTCAACCTGCTTGGACGGCGTCTGGTTGGCAGCATCGATGCGAGCACAGGTCTCGGGGTCGGCCATAAAGACGCCCGGCAGGTTCATCATTTCGCCCAGACCAAAGACATCGCCTGGATGCTCGGCAAAAAACGCCTGCATATCGGCAGCCGAAATAACGGCACCGGCCTGCTCGTCGGGCAGCGCGGGCACGCACGAAGGCATCATGTACTTGATGGAGATGGGTGCGCGGCGGCCGTCCTCGATCATAAAGCGCAAGCCGTCGAGACCGGCAACATTGGCAATCTCGTGGCTGTCAGCAATGGCGGTGGTAGTACCGCGCGTCGCGGCCATGCGAGCATACTCGGCGGGACGGATGTTCGAAGACTCGATATGCAAATGCCCGTCAATAAAACCGGGAGCGAGATAGCGACCCTGGCAGTCGATGACCTCAGTTGCCTCGTAGGTGCCAGCGGCATCGTCGCGACCATCGTAGAGCACGCCGACGATCACACCGTCCTTGACGGCAACGCTACCGGGCGCCACACGCTGGCCATACACGTCGACGATCTGCGCATTGGTAAACAGCGTGTCGACGGGCACGCGGCCCTCGGCGGCCTCGATCACAGTCCTCATGACCTCAACGGACATACATACTCCTTTAACCGTAGAAAAAAGCTGCGGAGCGGACAAGCCTTCACCGCAGCATGCTCATAGCCATTGTATGCCCAAACGATGGGCCAACAATACGCCCCTCCGCTTAACGGCACACGCCACTTGGTGCAATGGGGACTGCCGCTGAGCACCAATGACTACTCGACGACTACTAACTGCCGTCCCGACAACAAAAACGCCGATGTTTTGGCATCGCCAGCGAGCGGGGCGCATTTGAGACAAGGTGACGTGAAACGAAAGGGCGCTGACCTTCTGGTCGCGCCCTTGAAGTTGAACGTCAGATTGTCCAAATGCGGCCCGCGCAGCGTCGGCCGGTCCGCCGTTCGGTAGAACGGCGGAACTAAATCAACTTGAAGCCCTTGCGCTTGCCTACGGAGAGGATGTCGCCCAGCTTGAGGGCGCTGGGGTCGATGTTGTAGCTCTTGGGAGCCACGGCATTGCCGTTGATCTTGACGCCGCCGCCGTCGATATCGCGACGAGCCTGGCCGGCGCTCGCCGAAAGGCCCAGGTCCTTGAGCAGGCCGGCGAGGTAGATCTGACCCTCGTCGTTGACGGTCAGCTCGACATGTTTCTCGGGGAAGTCGGCAAGCTGGCCCTCCTTGAATACGCGGTCGAACTCGGCCTGAGCCTCGTCGCCGGCGCCGGCGCCGTGGTAGGTGTCGCACAGGTCGCGGCCCAGAGCGCGCTTGAGCTCGTAGGGGTCGGCAGAACCATCGGCCAGGGCGGCGTCGATCTTGTCGACCTCGGCCGGGGTGAGCGAGCTGGCCAGACGATAGTACTTGCCGATCATCTCGTCGGGGATGGACATGGTCTTGCCGAACATATCCTTGGGAGCGTCGGTCAGGCCGATGTAGTTGCCATAGGACTTGGACATCTTGCGCACGCCGTCGGTGCCCTCGAGCAGCGGCATGGTGAGCGCGATCTGCGGCTCCATGCCCATTTTCTCCATGAGCTCACGGCCGGCGAGCAGGTTGAAGAGCTGATCGGTGCCGCCCATCTCCACGTCGGCCTTAATCATGACCGAATCGTATGCCTGCATCACGGGATACAGGAACTCGTGCAGGGCGATCGGCGTCTGAGACTGGTAGCGCTTGGTAAAGTCATCGCGCTCAAGGATGCGGGCGACGGTGAACTTGGAGCACACCTGCAGCAGGCCGGCCAGGTCCATCGACAAGATCCAGTCACCGTTGTGCACGATGGTGGTCTTCTCGGGGTCCAGGATCTTCATGGCCTGGCTCACGTAGGTCTCGGCATTGGCCTCGATCTGCTCCTGCGAAAGCTGCGGACGGGTGGAATTCTTGCCCGAAGGGTCGCCAATCAACGCGGTACCGTTGCCGATGATGAGGGTGACGTTGTGGCCCAGGTCCTGGAACTGACGCATCTTGCGCAGCGGCACGGCGTGGCCCAGGTGCAGGTCGGGGCTGGTGGGGTCGACGCCGAGCTTGATGTTGAGGGGCTCGCCCTTCTCAAGCTTCTTGCGAAGATCGGCCTCGGGAACGATCTGCGCGGCGCCCGAGGTGATGATACGCATTTGCTCGTCAACAGACAGCATTGGGTATCCTCCTTTTGCTATAGCACCCTCGCCGAAAACGGCGGTGCTGGAAGTCCATAAACTCTCTTATGATAACAAACTGACGCGACGCGGCACCTACGACAGGAAAATCCTCGTCCTGCCGCATGCGTCAATGGCAACTGGCAGACGTGTACCGTCACGCTCGACCAGATAGCGTGCCTGCCGACGACGCAAGCAGTCGCGGCAACGGACCTGTCCCGTCGCATCGGTGGCGCAGACGCCCTCGGCGGTCAGCAGGCAGTGCTCGCACACCATAAGCTCGGGACGGTCGGCGTCGACCGGACCCAAGACGCCGGGTTCAGCAGCCAGTTCGGCAATACGCTCCGCATCATTGCCGAGCAACTCGGCCGGCAAGTACACCCGCCCCGCACCGAATCCGCGCAGCCAGGTAAGCGTGGCCCGATTCGCGCAGAACACCGGCGCCGCCACGTCAAACGTCACGCCCAGCTCGCGAGCGATCGCCACCTGCCCCAGGTTGCGGCAGACGATGCGCCCGGCACGCTGCATCAGTGAGCGGGTCCAGTCAGCGTCACCCGTGCGGCACACCTCGTCAAGCACCACAACGGCGTCGGACAAATCGAGTTCTCCGCGCGGGTCGGCATCCATCAGCTGCCAAGCAAAAACCATGCGAGTGGGAACCGCGCACTCCACCAACTCCGTCGACGCACCGCCATCCACCGCAACGCCCTCAAAGAGCAGTACCTCGACGGCACGCGCAACGGGCGCAATCGCATCCGCCTCGGCCCGCATGCGCTCCAACACTGCCGCCGTCTGATCCAACACGCCGGCGCTGCGAATCAGGTACACCTCGCAGCCTGTGTCCACCTTACGCTTGCAATGCACGACGACGCGCTTCCCCGCTGCGGCATCCACCGGGCAGGGCACCTGCGGCCAGCGCTTGGGCACATCGGGACGCGCGTCGACACCCGGATAGAACCGAATCTCGAGCATGTCACCCGCCGCCACGGCGGCGTCGAGCTCAACGGTCACCTCTTCGTGGCCAACGGCCACCAGGCGTCCCACGCGCACACCTTGGTTGATCGCGCGCTCAAAGCTCATCAGCTCGGCACCCGAACGCCCTCGCAGGTACGCATCGGTAAACCCACGGTTAAACGACCTTCCCAGCTCGCGCTCAAGCTCTTCCACGGCACCGGGATCCCACGCGCCGTCGCACAGCATATCGAGTGCCCGGCGCCACACCCGCACCACGTTGAATACGTAATCGGGGTTCTTCATGCGCCCCTCGATCTTGAGCGACGCCACGCCGGCATCTACAAGCTCGGGCAGATGCGCAATACCCAGATAGTCACGCGGGCACAGCAGGCGATCTCCCTCGACGGCGACAACGCTCTGCCCCGCCTCGTCCACCAGGTCGTACGCCAGACGGCACGGCTGCGTGCAGTCGCCGCGCATCGCCGAGCGCCCACGCCGCAGGGCCGAGAACTCGCACGCCCCCGAATAGCCGATGCAAATCGCACCGTGGCAGAATACCTCGATGGGCACGCCCGTGGCACATAGCGCCGCAATCTCGTCGACCGTCAGCTCGCGTGCCGTCGTCACGCGCTCGACCCCCAGCTCATCGGCGGCAAGCCGCACGGCGCCTTCGCTATGAACGCCCGCCTGCGTGGACAGGTGAATCTCGACCCCGGGAATCACCGTGCGCAGTACACAAGCCAGCCCGGCATCGGCGACAATCAGAGCATCGGCGCCCAGCTCCAGTGCATGAGCTCCCAACGCCACCGCATCGGACAGCTCATCGTCAAACACGAACACGTTGAGCGTCACGTACACGCGCACGCCATGGGCATGCGCCACGGCGCAGCCGCGCGCAAACTCGTCATCCGTAAAGCCATGCGCGCTCACGCGGGCGTTAAAGCCGCCCAACCCCGCATAGATGGCATCGGCACCCGCGGCAATGGCCGCAAGCATCTGGTCGAGTCCGCCCGCCGGCGCCAGCAGCTCGGGCAGCGCCGCACCGGCAGCATCCAATCCAGTCTCGTATTGTCCGCTCGGCCCCATCGCCCGAATCGCCATCGGCAAACTCCTTACCAAGGTATGCATTCACTCTGAAAAATGCCGTCTTCCAGCATACACGAGGCCTCGCGCGCCCCGTTTGGTTTATCGTGTAATAACTTATGTCCATCCTGCCCCGACGGCACATCCGCCGTCCGGCACGACATACCTGGAGGTCAATATATGGGTCCTCGCCAACGACAGGGACGCAGCCGTTCAAAGACGCATGCCCTGCCCATAATCCTGCTCTCGTTTTTGGGCTTTTTGCTTATCGCGGGCGTCGCGTTTGGCATCGGCATGGTCGGCAACGTCAACCGCTGGCTGTCCGATCTGCCCGACTACACCGACGCCAACGCGTATCTGGTGAGCGAGCCCACCGAGATCGTCGACTGCAACGGCAACAAGATCGCGAGCTTCTACACGCAAAACCGCAAGTCCATCACCAAGGACGAGGTCTCCCCCTACGTGCTGCAGGGCACCGTTGACGTCGAGGACGAGCGCTTCTACGAGCACGGCGGTATCGACCTGTGGGGTATCGCGCGTGCTGCGGTGGCAACCCTCGGCGGCGGGCACGAAGGCGCCTCGACTATCACCCAGCAGCTGGTGCGCAACACCATCCTGCAGGAGGAGCAGTTCGACTCGACCATCGAGCGTAAGGTGCGCGAGGCCTACATCGCCGTCAAGATGGAGGACATGTACTCCAAAGACGAGATCCTCATGATGTACCTCAACACCATCTATTACGGCCACGGCGCCTACGGCATCGAGGCCGCAGCCGAGACCTATCTGTCCAAGAGCGCCGCCGACCTCACCCTGAGCGAGGCCGCGCTGCTCATCGGCCTTCCCAACTCGCCCTCGCAGTACGACCCCACGGTCAACCCCGACCTGGCGCTGTCCCGTCGCAACAAGGTCCTCGACAACATGTTGCGTCTGGGCCACATTACGCAGGAGGAGCACGATGCCGCACAGGCCGAGCCCATCACCCTCAACGTGACCGAAATCTCGGGCAGCGGCGTCGACGTATACTCGCAGCCCTACTTTGTCGCCTATGTTAAGCAGCTGCTGGAGCAGGAGTTCTCGACCGACGTGCTCTTTAAGGGCGGCCTGACCGTCAAGACCACCATCGACCCCACGATGCAGCAGGTGGCAGAGAATGCCGTTCGCGAGCAGCTCGACACGCTCTCGCTCGACGGCCTGGACATGGGCATGGTCGTCGTCGATCCCAAGACCGGCTACATCAAGTGCATGGTGGGCGGCTACGACTACAACGCCGACGAGAACCACGTAAACCATGCCACGGCCAAGCGTCCCGTCGGCTCTACCTTTAAGGCCTTTACGCTGGCAACTGCCATCCAAAACGGCATGAACCCCAACGTCACCCTCAACTGCAACTCGCCGCTCAAGGCCAAGGGCACCACGACCGAGGTCCAAAACTACGCCAACCATAGCTATGGCAACATCACGCTTAAGCAGGCAACGGCATACTCCTCCAACACCGGCTACATCCAGGTGGCAGAAGCCGTCGGCAACAGCAAGATCATCTCGCTCGTCAAAAAGCTCGGCATCGATCCCGCCAAGGACAACATCGAGGACGTTCCCGTCATGACGCTCGGCACCGGCTCGATTTCGCCGCTCGAGATGGCCGCCGCCTACGCGACGTTTGCCAACGGCGGCTACTATCGCCAGCCGATCGCCATCACCGAGATTGACTCTCGTACCGGTTCGGTGCTGTACCAGCACACCGACAATCCCTCACAGGTGCTTACCGAGGGCGAGGCCGCCGCGGTCACCGATGTTCTGTCCGGCGTCATGCAGGGCGGCGGTACGGGTGCTGCTGGTGCCCTGAGCGTCAACCAGCCCTATGCCGGCAAGACGGGCACCACCGACAACACCACCAACCTGTGGTTCTGCGGCTATACCCCGCAGCTGGCGTGCGCCCTGTGGACCGGCTATTCCGCGGGCGAGATCCCCATCCAAAAATACGGCACGGACCTGCTGGGCGACAGCACCAACCTGCCTGTCTTTAAGCGGTTTATGAACACCGTTCTGACCGGTACCGAGCGCGAGGAGTTTGCGACCGGAACGGTGCCCACCTACAAGAACAACAGCGCCTGGAAGTTCTACGGCACCAACAACTCCAAGAAGACGGAGAACGACGACAAGGACGAGAACGAGGACGAAGAGGAAACCACCACAACGACTACCACGACGACCACGACCACCGAGACCACGGGCGGCGACTCCACCGGCGGCACCGGTACGACCGGTGGCTCGACGGGCGGCTCCACTGGTGGTTCGACCGGCGGCGATGGCGGCACGCCTACGCCTACGCCTACGCCTACACCCACTCCCGACCCCTCGCCCACGCCTGACGATACGGTCGGCTAGAAATCATCCGGCCATAAGCAACAAGGCCCCCGAGCAGCTTATTAAACTGCTCGGGGGCCTTTTAGTTTGAAGCGACCTAGCAGGCGGTCTTTATACCGACAAACAAAAAAGGGGTACCGACCAACGTCGATATCCCCTTACAAGCCACCATGTCACGCACACAGTGCCGAGCGCACGACCCGCACGCCTACTTGCGAGAATTGCTCAGCTTATTGATCAGCGCCTCGAGACGCTCGCCGTCCTCGGCCGTCTGGGCAATAACCAAAATCGTATCGTTGCCGGCAAGCGAGCCAAGCACATCGGGCAACTCTGCCGCATCAACGGCGGCGGCGATACCGGAAGCCGTGCCAGGCTGAGCCTTGATCATGACCAGATTATCGGTACGTAGAACGCCCGTTACGAGCTCGGAAACCATACGCTGCAGGTGCAGGTCCTCTGCCAGAACATAGATGCCCTCAGGGAGCTTACGCAGCCCCATATCGGCAATATCGCGAGAGACAGTCGCCTGCGTGCAATCAAAGCCCATAGCACGGAGCTCATCGACCAGCACGCGCTGCGTACGGACGTCCTTATTGCGCACAATATCTCTAATGGCATCCTGGCGCCCATTGCGTTTTTTAGCCATACAAACCCTCTCTCCAAAAGATGGCGGAGACAATCAATCAGTGATTGAATAGTTTAACGCTATTTGAAGGCTTTTGTGTATAAGAACGCATTTCGAAACAATTCTATGCAAGTTTGTTTCGTAATGAGCCGTTTAGGCGGTTTTTGCGCCCGTCCGGTTAAGAAAAGCTGCCAGATGCATACACGTCACGCAGCGCGCGGGCTTGGCGCTGGCAATCGGCCCAAACAACAGACCGAGTCCCCGATGGTTGTCCTTGAGCGCGGCGACCATCTGACGGGTTCGAGGCGCATCGAGCATATCACGCATGCGGGCGGAACGCTCGATTGACGACAACCCATGCGGGCTCAGGCACAAATTCTCGATGCAGGCGACCAGTCCGGCAAAGTAGAACTTTTGGCTTGCCAGTTTGAGCCGACCACCGCTATCTGCTTCCGAGAGTGAGTCCGCAAGCTCGTCGAGTGCTCGGATGTCATCGGATACCTTGGCATACATGGTAGGATCAAAGGCATCTGTAAGCTTAGGTGCCGCGGCGTGGAAACAAGCGTCGCCGCAGCCGGAGACGCACTGCGCCCGCGAGAGCGCGCACGCCATAAACCCAACTGTGCGAAACACCTTGTCGCACAAAAGGCATGCCTCAAACAGCGAGCGGCTGTACATCACACCAGAGGTCTGAGCGACTAGGCCGCCTAAAATCAACTGGGACAGCCCGGTCACCATCGAAGACTTGTCTTCAATGACAATAGGGGCAACATCCAAGACGCGCGAATGGCGCTCTCGATGTGCATCATAGCGGTCGAGCGACACCGTGGGAAACACTATGTCTGCCGCAGTATCGCACGCGATATCGACCATCTTGGGAAGGGACTGCGGAGCAAACCACTCATCGGCGTTCATAGCGATGATTTGAGAGCCGCGCGAGGCAGCAAAACCGGCACGAAGACAAGCACCGCGCTTCGCGTCCTCGACGTCAATCAAATCAATATGTATGTCCCTGTCGGCAGCAACTTGAAGCGAATGGCGCACACCGGGCGCAGCATCGCGGCAGACAACGACAATCTGCAAATCGTAGAGGTCTTGGTTCTGGATACTCTCGAGCGCACGCATCGCATAGCTGGGCGAACCTTCTACCACAAGGATCACCGAAAGTCGCGGATGCGAGCCACGTCGAACCAAGTTATCCGTCCTCTCGACAGCAATGAATCAAACCGTGGTTCATGGTACACCCCGCCAATAAAAGCAATGAGACACCGGTTGTATTGCACGCCAAGAACAGATGTTGCACACGCGCAGCCCACAGATGACAGGTGCCGACGCACGACGCGTCGAGCCCTCCCCTAGTCGAGCACGACAAGCTCGGCGGGATCGTAATCCACGCCCATAAACGTAAGGCCGCAGGCAGGAGCCGTGGGGCCCGCAGCGGTACGGTCGCAAGCATCGATGACCTCGCGCATCCACTCGGGTTCACGGCGATGCATGCCAATCTCGACAAGCGTGCCCACGATCGTGCGGACCATCGAATGCAGAAACGCATTGCCCTCGATGGTAAACGTCAGGATGTCCTCGCCAAACGCAACCTCATGGCCAAACTCGGCACGCATCACGCAGCGGTGCGTGGGCTTGCCAACGGCCGAGGCAACCTTGCAAAAGCTCTTAAAGTCCTGCTCACCCAAAAGCGCGGGACAGGCCGCAGACATGGCCGCGACGTCCAAGGGATAGCGATGCCACCACACGGCACCCCGTGAGAGCACAGGACGCGTGTCGCGGTCGGCAATACGGTACGTATACGTACGGGAACGGGCATCAAAGCGCGCAGAAAAGCCTTTACGGGCCTTGTAGACCTCGTTAATGGCGATATCTTTGGGCAGCAGCGCGTCCATAGCCCTAAGCCATCTACGGCGCGTCAAAGCAAGCTCAGCGTCCGTTACGGGCACGCTAATATACTGAGCCACCGCATGCACGCCGGCATCGGTACGCCCCGCACACGTCAGATCTATCGGGCGGCGCAGCAGCGTCTCGATAGCGCGGCGCAGCTCGCCCGCAACCGTCGTCTGGCCCGGCTGCTCCGCAAAGCCGCTATAGGACGAGCCATCGTAGGCCACGCGGAAAACGAGCGTGGCATCGAGCTCTGGAATCGAATTGAAATCAGACGGCGCGGTCATGGGCGCTCCCAACAAACAGGCAATGACATTTCGACAAAAAAAGAGGGGTACGCGAACGTACCCCTCGAATATAGCCTATGCAGACAGATTGTCTACTCAGCGGTCTCCTCAGCAGGAGCCTCCTCGGCAGCCTCGACCTTCTTGGGAGCAGCGGCCTTCTTGGGGGCCGGAGCAGCCTTCTTGGCCTTAGGCGTGCAAGGCTCAGTGACGAGCTCCATGATAACGATGGGAGCGTTGTCGCCCTTGCGGTTACCGAGCTTCATGATGCGGGTGTAACCGCCGTTGCGGTCCTGCCACATGCCCTGAGCAGCCTTGTCGAAGATCTCGGCAACGAGCTGCTTATCGCCGAGCTTGGCGATAGCCAGACGACGAGAGTGCAGGTCGCCCTTCTTGGCCCAGGTGATGATCGGATCGACGACCGAACGCAGCGCCTTAGCGCGGGTCTCGGTGGTCTTGATGCGGTCGTTCTCGAAGAGAGCCTTAGCAAGGCTCTTCTTCATGGCCTTGGTGTGGCTCGCATCGGTGCCGAGCTTCAGGCCCTTCTTAACGTTGTGACGCATGGTCTAGTTTCTCCTCAAATATGCGAAGCATTAAGCCTTCAGGCTCAGGCCCATGGACTCAAGCTTGTCCTTCACTTCCTCGATCGACTTAACACCGAAGTTACGGATGTTGAGCAGATCGTTCTCCGAGAACTCAACGAGCTGACGGACCGAGTGAATGCTGGCGCGCTTAAGGCAGTTGTAGGAACGGACGGAAAGGTCCAGATCCTCGATCTGCTTGTCCAGCTCAGCGTTGTCGTTGGTGACCTCGGGAGCGAAGATCGAAGCCTCCTCCTCGACCTCGGGGGTCTCGGCAAGGTTCATAAAGGCGGCCATATGCTGGTTGATGATATTGGCAGCCTGGACCACGGCGTCGCGCGGAGCGATGGAACCGTTGGTCTCGATCTCGAGGACAAGGCGGTCGTAGTCGGTGTGCTGACCGACACGGCAAGCCTCAACGAGCTTGGCGCAACGGGAAACCGGCGAGTACAGCGAGTCGACGTGGATCACACCGATGGGATCGTTGTCGCGCTTGTTGGCCTCGCCAGAAACATAGCCGCGGCCATAGCCGATGCGCATGCTCATGGTGAGATGGCCACCCTCGGTGAGCGTAGCGATGTGCTGCTCGGGGTTGACCAGCTCAAACTCGGACGGAATAAAGAAGTCCGCACCGGAGACCTCGCAGGGGCCGTCAACCGATATGGTGGCGGTCGCCTCGTCGGTCGTGCCGAGAGCCCTGAAGACAAGACCCTTGACATTCAGGACGATGTCGGTGACATCCTCGACCATGTTAGGGATGGTCATGAACTCGTGCTGCGCACCATCGATCTGAATAGCCTCGACGGCGGCACCCTCGAGCGAGGACAGAAGTACGCGACGAAGGGAGTTGCCCAGCGTATCGCCGTAGCCACGCTCGAGCGGCTCGACGGAGACACGAGCAGACGTCTCGTTGATCTCTTCGACCTGAACCTGAGGCCTAATGAATTCTGACATGTATTACCTCCAGCCTCAGCAGCCCGGATGGACTACTTAGAGTAGAGCTCGACGATGAGCTGCTCGTTGATATCACCGCTGATCTGCTCACGCGTCGGCAGAGCGAGCACGTTACCAGACAGCTTCTCGATATCGACCTCGAGCCAGCCAGGGACCTCAAAGCGCTCGGAGGAAATCAGAGCCTCCTTGATGGGGAGGAGGTCACGGAACTTCTCGCCGACAGCGACGACGTCGCCGGCCTTGACGCGGTAGGACGGGATGTCCACGCGCTTGCCGTTCACGGTGAAGTGACCGTGACGGACGGACTGACGAGCCTCTTTGCGGGTGCGGGCGAAGCCAAGACGGAAGACGACGTTGTCGAGGCGAGACTCAAGAATGATCATGAGGTTCTCACCGGTGACGCCGTTCATCTTACGGGCCTTGTTGAAGTAGCCGTGGAACTGCTTCTCCAGAACGCCATAGATGAACTTGACCTTCTGCTTCTCGCGCAGCTGCATGCCGTACTCAGATTCCTTGCGACGGCGCTTGGGCTGACGGATAGATTCCTTCTTGCTGCTGTAACCGAGCTCAGCGGGATCGATCCCGAGCTGACGGCAGCGCTTAAGAACAGGAGTCCTGTCGATTGCCATATTGATACGATCCTTTCAGTTACACGCGGCGACGCTTCTTGGGGCGGCAGCCGTTGTGCGG
>CATYUU010000050.1:0-14809 GCA_958413455.1 uncultured Collinsella sp.
CAATGGTATACGGGTGCATCATCGACGTCTTCAATTCAGAAGATATCAGTGCGGAATGTTCCGGAGAGAAACCCCCGTCCCGCCCCCGGATCCCCTGCGTTTACGGCCTTGAGGTCGGCTCGCGGAGAAGGATGTGGTTGATGGGGATACGTGTCCCTTTCGCTGTTTCGCGCTTTGCGCGAAAGGCGCGCTACTTTGGAGCGAACGGAGAACGTGGTTGTTGGGTTGACTGGTCCCTTTTGCTGTTTCGCGGCTTTGCCGCAAAAAGCGCAGTACTTTGGGATGGGTGGGGTGCGTTATTGTCGCACTACTCTGTCCCGGTGCATTTCTGGAACGTTTCTGCCACCATAAATTACCCTTGGCATACTTGCGCGAATATCCGCTCGTGCTACACTTGCAATTGCTGTTTCAGGGCGGGGTGAAATTCCCCACTGGTGGTAAATCGGGCGGTGCCAAAGGGGTGCCGTGGCGCAGGCGAGGTGTCTGCGACCGAGCCGATGAGTCCGCGACCCGGGTGTGCGTTGGTTCGCATGCCGGCTGAACTGGTGAGATCCCAGTACCAACGGTTAGAGTCCGGATGAAAGAGGCAGGTGATCTTATGTCTGAACAGTCGCAGCATATCCATTTTGAGAACACGAATAGGTGGAGCACCAAACAGCTCGTTACCATGGCGCTGATGTGTGCCTTGGGCGCTCTGTTTATGTATGTGCAGCTGCCCATCCTTCCTTCGGCGCCGTTTTTGACGTATGACCCGTCGCTGGTGCCGGCGATGGTGTGTGGATTTGCGTACGGCCCTGGTGCCGGCACTGCCGTTGCCGCTATGGCGATCGTTATCCATGCGCTCACTACGGGTGACTGGGTCGGCGCGCTTATGAACCTGGTTGCCACGCTGGGCTACATTCTGCCCGCGGCTATCGTCTACCAGAAGATGCACACCTATAAGGGTGCCGTGATTGGTCTGGTGCTCGGCGTCATTGCCGCTACGGTGCTGTCCATGGTCGCGAACCTTACCATTGGCGTATGGTTCTGGTATGGCTCGGTCGATGTGATCGCCCCGCTCATGATTCCTGCCGTGCTGCCGTTCAACCTTATCAAGACCGTGCTTAACTCGGTGTTGACGCTGGCGGTGTATAAAGCAGTCTCCAACCTCATCACGCCTAAAAAGGACCAGGTCAAAGGCCGCGCATGATTGAGTGTCGGGGCGTTTCCTTTAGCTATGACGGTGCCGTGTCGGCACTCGACGGCGTCGATCTGAACATCGAGGATGGCGAGTTTTTCTGCATCCTCGGTGGCAATGGGTCGGGCAAGTCGACGTTTGCCAAGCATCTGAATGCGCTGCTACAACCCGATGCCGGCACGGTGCGCATCGATGGCATGGATGCGTCCGACCCCGAGCTGGTCTACGACATTCGTTCGACCGCGGGCATGGTATTCCAGAACCCGGATGATCAGCTGGTGGCGACGCTTGTCGAGGACGATGTTGCCTTTGGTCCCGAAAACTTGGGCGTTCCATCGGCGCAAATTGCGCAGCGCGTACGCGAGGCGCTGAAGGGCGTGGGCCTGGTGGGCTTTGAGCGCCACGAGACCCACGCGCTCTCGGGTGGCCAAAAGCAACGCGTGGCGCTTGCTGGCGTGCTTGCCATGGAACCGCGCGTGCTCATCTTGGATGAGGCTTCCTCGATGCTCGATCCACGTGGACGCAAGGGCCTCATGAAGGCTTGCCGCGCGTTGCACGATCGCGGTATGACCATCGTGATGATTACGCACTTTATGGAAGAAGCCGCCGAGGCCGATCGTGTCGCGGTGTTTCGGGCGGGGCACGTTGCCATGCTCGGTACGCCCGAGGAAATTTTGACGCGGGCGGATGAGCTTGCGCAGCTCAACCTGGATATGCCGGAGTCGTGTCGTCTGGGCATGGCGCTTCGTACGAAGGGCGTGCCCGTTTGCGCGCAGGTGCGTGAGGCGGATATGGTCGCCGAGATTGCGCAGGCTTATGCCGAGCGAAGTGGGGCAGGCATCGCGGGGCAGTCTTCCGTATCCCAGTCGGAAATCGCTGACGGCACTGTTCCGGTAGACAACGAGGGCAACGCGTCGGAGCCCGTCATCGAGCTATCCCATGTTTCGTACAGTTATTCGCTCAGTCCGCGCGAGCGCCGCCGCTGGCATAAGCGCTCGGCCACTGCGGACAAATCGAGCAAACAGGCTCTCTGGGGAAACGTCCCCAGCAGCCCGTGGGCGCTGCGCGATGTATCGCTGACGGTGCGTCGCGGCGAGTTCCTGGGCTTGGCAGGTCATACCGGTTCGGGTAAGTCGACGCTGGTCCAGCATCTCAACGGTTTGATTCGCCCTCAGGAGGGATCCGTTCGCGCGCTGGGGCTCGATCTGTCAAACAAGAAAGACGCCGCCGCGGTTAAGGCCAAGGTCGGCGTGGTGTTTCAATATCCTGAGCGTCAGCTGTTTGCCGAAACCGTGGCGCAGGACGTGGCGTTTGGTCCGCATAACCTTGGCTTGCCGCAAGATGAAGTCGACCGTCGTGTCGAGTCATCGCTCTCGCGCGTGGGCCTCGACCTTTCCACGGTCGGCGACAAGAGTCCCTTTGAGCTTTCGGGCGGTCAGCAACGGCGTGTGGCATTCGCCGGCGTGCTCGCCATGGAGCCCGAAGTCCTGGTGCTCGATGAACCCATGGCGGGGCTCGATCCGGCGGCGCGCAGTGATTTCCTGGAGCTCATCGATCGACTCCATCGCGAGGGCCTGACCGTTGTCATGGTTTCGCACAGCATGGATGACCTGGCCAATTGCTGCGACCGTATCGTCGTAATGAACGAAGGTGCGGTGTTTGCCGAGGGAACCCCCGCTCAGGTGTTTGCGCATGCGGATGAGCTTAAATCAATCGGCTTGGGTGTTCCCGCTGCCCAGCGCATGGCGCTGGCGCTTGCGAAGGCAGGCGTGCCGCTGCGCTTTGACGGCCTTTATACGGTTGAGTCGCTGGCAGACGAGTTGGTGGACCTGCTAATCGGTCGCTCGGGCGGTCCTTCTAACGTCGCGGACATTGCTAAATCCAAGACGGTCGCGCGAGAGGAGGGCTGCTAATGGAGGCGTTTTCGTTTGGCAGCTACTATCCCGGCGATAGTGCGATCCACCGCCTGGACCCGCGAACTAAGTTGCTCTTGGGCTTTGTGTTTCTGATCACGACGCTCACAGTCAGCAGCTTCCGCGGACTGGTCCCGGTCGCAATCTTCGTTGTCCTGATCTATACCGTGTCCCGGGTGCCGTTGCGCCGGGTCCTATCATCGATGGCGCCGCTGCTGGCAATCGTCGTCGTGGTCGCGGTGCTCAACTTGTTTACCGACCAGAGCGGGCGCATTCTGTGGCAGCTCGGCTTTTTGCAGATAAGCGAGGGCTCGCTGCATTCCGCCGCCTTTATGGCGTGCCGCCTGACCTTGATGATGGCCGGTATGAGCGCTATCACGCTCACCACGCCGACGCTCGACCTCACCGCGGGCTTTGAGCGCCTGCTCGCGCCGTTTGCGCGCGTGGGGCTTCCGGCGCATGAGCTCGGCATGATCATGGGTATCGCGTTGCGCTTTATGCCGCAGTTCGCTACCGAGATGAAGCAGACGGCCGATGCGCAGGCGAGCCGCGGTGCGCGCGTGACGGGAGGCCCGCTCGGCGGCGTGCGTATGCTCGGCAGTGTGGCCATTCCGCTGTTCACGGGCGTGTTCCGCCATGCCGAGACGCTGTCTGCCGCCATGGATGCACGCTGCTATCACGGCGAGCAGGGCCGCACGCGCCTGCATGCGCTTGCATTTGGCCGCGGCGATGCGTTGGCGGCGGTGGTGACGGCGTTGCTGCTCATCTGCGTCATCGTCATCAACCTTCAACTTGTTTAGGCGCGATTCGAGCGCAAGAAAGGGGTCCCTATGACCGACAACGACCGCACGGCTCAGCTTGAGCGCGCCTGTTCGCATCTCAGGCGCATTCCGGCGTGGTATCTGGCCACGACCGATGTGGCCGACGGGCATCAGCCTCGCGTGAGGCCGTTTTCGTTTGCCATGGTCGATGACGGTAAGTTGTGGTTTTGCACGTCGCGCGACAAGGATGTGTGGGCGGAGCTGAGTGCGAATCCCAAGTTTGAGGTATCGGGCTGGAAGCCGGGGGAATGTTGGATCGTATTGACCGGCGAAGCCGCACTTGAGGACGACGCAGTTGCGAGCGACAAGGTGCGTCAAGCGGGTTTTAAGCACATGGTGGGCATTGGCGAGGAACACGAGAGTGCCAACGACGGCCGCCTTGCTTTCTTTTCGGTCCGCAATATTGCCGCGCGCTTCTGTGATATCGACGGCAGCGAGGAGCGCCTGGAGCTCTAGCTCGCACAAACCAGGTTCCCAAACTAGCTAGTACAGGAGGAAACGTGGACGGATTGAATACGGTTTTGGAGTATCTGACGTCGGTGCCGGCGTGGTATCTGGCGACGAGCGTTGACGGACAGCCTCATGTGCGTCCGTTTTCGTTTGCGCAGATCCAGGATGGCAAGCTGTGGTTTGTAACAGCGCGCACCAAAGATGTGTGGCAAGAGCTGCTGCAAAACCAGCGCTTTGAGGCCACGAGTTGGTGGCCGGGCCATGGCTGGCTCATCTTGCGCGGGCGTGCCGGCTTGGATGACCGGGCTTTAGACGAAATGCGCGAAGCCGGGTGGAAGCATCTAGAGCACCTGGGCGAGCACTATGAGGGGCCTAACGACCCCACGCTCGTCTTCTTTAGCGTCGAGGATCCCGAGGCTTTTATCTGCAATCACGACGAATGGGTGCCGGTCGAGCTCTAGCCGGCTGGCTCATCCTAACAACTTGGTTTTCGCATGGGCGGGCCCCGTATTGCCCGGTGCCGTTAGGAGCGCCGGTCAATACGGGGCCCGCTCCATTTGTCAATTCCTTCAAGCGAATGTGTCGGGATTGTTTCAATGCATGAATATGCAAGCCATTTACGTGTTCATGCATCTTTTGGTGCTAAAGTTTCAACCCACTTCATAACGACCACTGCGAAATGCGCATCGGTGCATAAATCGCAGACAAGGAGTCTGATATGTCATTGAAGGTTGGAATCGTCGGCGCGGCTGGATATGCCGGAGCCGAGCTCATTCGCCTCGTGCTCGGCCATCCCGAGTTTGAACTTGTTGCCATTACGTCCAACGCCGATGCCGGCCAGCCGCTGTCCGCGGTGTATCCGAGCTTTGCTGGCGTGAGCGATCTGGTTTTCACCACGCATGACGCCCCCGAGCTTAAGAGCTGCGATGCGGTTTTTCTTGCCGTGCCGCACACGGCTGCCATGGCACAGGTGCCCGCGCTGCTTGCATCGGGCGTCTCCTGCTTTGATCTTTCGGCCGACTACCGCCTGAACGACGCGTCCGTCTTTGAGACGTGGTATGCCGCCGAGCATACGAGCCCCGAGCTGCTCAAGACCCGTGCCTTTGGCCTGCCCGAGCTATTCTGCCGGGACTTGGAGACCGCCGCATCCGACCATGCCGACGGCAAACCCGTGCTGGTCGCCTGCGCCGGTTGCTATCCCACCGCAACGAGCCTTGCCGCCGCGCCCGCCGTGCGCGCTGGCTGGGTTGCCCAGAGCGGCCCCGTGATCGTTGATGCCATCAGCGGTGTGACGGGTGCCGGCAAGTCCTGCAACGCTCGTACGCATTTTTGCAGCGCTGACGAGAACTTGGAGGCCTACGGCGTGGGCAAGCATCGCCACACGCCCGAGATTGAGCAAATCCTTGGCCTGACCGATCGCGTCGTCTTCACCCCGCATCTGGCACCGCTCAAGCGCGGCCTGCTCTCCACGGTGACGCTGCCGCTCACGCCGCAGGCCATCGACTCCCTGGCTCTTGAGGATGTCGTCGACTATTACAAGCAGTTTTACGCTGGACGCACCTTTGTGCACGTGCTCGATGCCGGCCAGCAGCCCAAGACGGCTTCGGTCGTCGGCACCAACGCCGCCCAGATTGGCCTTGCGTTCAACAAGCGCGCGGGCGTGCTGGTGGCGACGGGCGCCATCGACAATCTGTGCAAGGGCGCTGCGGGCCAAGCGGTCCAGTGCGCCAATATCGTCTTTGGCTTTGACGAGCGACGAGGCTTGCCCACAGTGGCGTGCCCGGTGTAGCACATTCGATTGTTAACGATTTGGTAATCGGGCATCGAGTGGGGCGCCACTCTTAAGCTGGTCTTATGATCACGACTGGCATGGCGCACCAACCGATGTCCGTTTTTTGTTTGACATAAGGAGTCATAAAGACGATGAATACCGAGCTGTTTGATATCAAGATTCGCGCCGTCGAGGGTGGCGTTACGGCTGCGGCTGGTTTTAAAGCTGCGGGCATCCACGCTGGGTTCCGCAAGAACCCCGAGCGTCTGGATTACGCGCTCGTCGTGCCCGATAAACCCTGTCCCGGTGCCGGCGTGTTTACCACCAATCGCTTTTGCGCGGCGCCCGTGCAGGTGAGCCGTGCCAACCTGGGCGGTGCCGACAAGGGCTATGGCGTCATCGCCGGCGTTTCGGTCAACTCTGGCAATGCCAACGCCGCCACGGGTGAGACCGGCCTTGCATGCGCGCGCGAGACGTGCAGCATCGCATCGCAGGTCATCGGCTGCGAGCCCCAGCAGATTCTGGTTGCCTCCACGGGTGTGATTGGCCAGATTCTGCCGATCGACACGTTTGAGACCGCCATTCCTGCTGCCTACGAGGCGCTCTCCGCCCACGGTGGCGCCGATGCCGCTCGCGCCATCATGACGACCGACACGCACTCCAAGGAGTACGCCGTGTCCTACGTCAGTGAGGCTGCGGGTCATGCGGGCAATGTCTATACGGTAGGCGGAATGTGCAAGGGCTCGGGCATGATCATGCCCAACATGGCCACCATGATTGCAGTTATCACCACCGATGCCCCCGTCGAGCCTGCGGCACTTCATGCCCTGCTGCTCTCGACCGTCAAGCAGACCTTTAACAAGGTAACGGTCGATTCCGACACCTCGACCAACGACACCTGCATCATGCTTGCTTCCGGCGTCGCTGCCGCAGATGCCGAGCCTATCGTCGAGGGCTCCGATGCCTTCGACGAGTTGGCATTTGCCGTGCACGAGGTGTGCGAGAGCCTGGCGCGCAATATCGCCGCCGATGGTGAGGGCGCATCCAAGCTTGTTACGGTCAACGTTACCGGCGCCGCCAACGACGAGGAAGCCGATATCGCTGCCCGTGCCGTTGCCAACTCGCCGCTCGTTAAGACCTGCATCGCCGGCCACGACTGCAACTGGGGTCGCGTTGCTATGGCGCTTGGCAAGTGCGGCGTTAAGTTTAATCAGGAAGACGTTTCCATCGACATGATGGGCATGCCTGTCTGTCGCGACGGTCTGACTGTTCCCTTTGACGAGGACGAGGCTCTACGACGTTTCGAGGCGCCCGAGATCGTGATCTCGGCCGACCTGGGCGCAGGCGACGCGGCAACGACCGTGTGGACCTGCGACCTCACGCATGAGTACATCTCTATCAACGGCGACTACCGTTCCTAGATTCCAGGCACGCTGCGCATCTTGCCGCGATTGCGGACAGCGGAGCACGGCGCGATAACGATACGAAAGACGAGGCCGATTATGAAATTCGCACGCGATTGTCGTTCGAGCGAATCCAACGAAGCAACCGCGCAGCTGCTGTTCGAAGCGCTGCCGTGGATTAAGAACCTGACCGGCAAGACGGTTGTTATCAAATATGGCGGAGCCGCCATGGTTGATGAGCAGCTGCGCCGCGACGTGATGAGCGACATCGTTTTGCTCAAGATCATCGGTATGCGCCCCGTCATCGTGCATGGCGGCGGCAAGGCTATCAACGAGGCGCTGAGCCATTACGATATTCCCGTCGAGTTTAAGAACGGCCAGCGCGTGACCACGCCGGCGACTATGGATATCGTGCGCGAGGTGCTGGGCGGCAAGGTTAACCAGGAGCTGGTTGCTGCCATCAACCACCACGGCAACCTGGCCGTGGGCGTGTCGGGCAGCGATGCCGGCACGCTCATCGCCGAGCCGCTCGACCCCGAGCTCGGTCGCGTGGGCAAAGTGACGCACGTCAACACCGACTATATCGAGCGCTTACTCGATAGCGAGTACATCCCCGTCATCGCTACCGTCGCGGCGGGGGAGGACGGCGGTTTCTTCAACATCAACGCCGACACCGCCGCCGGTGCCGTTGCCGCGGCGCTCCACGCGCATAAGGCAATCTTTTTGACCGACGTCGATGGCCTGTACAAGGACTTTAGCGACAAGGACTCGCTTATCTCCAACCTAACGCTCGACGAGGTCAACGAAATGCTCTACGGCGGCGAGGTCGATAAGGGCATGATTCCTAAGCTGCGTGCGGCCGTCGATGCGCTTACAGGCGGCGTATTTCGTGCCCACATCATTAACGGTACCACGCCGCATTCGCTGCTCCTGGAGCTGCTGACCGATGCCGGCGTCGGCACCGTGATCCATTCCACCGAGACGGCTTACGAGTTCGATACGCATCCGCATCCGCTTTCGACGTTTGCTGCGCGTCTGACCGAAAATCTTGACGAGGTCGAGAAGCTTCAGACGGTCTAGCTGACCCGCAGCCGCCCCATTCCTGCACCCATAGCCCCGCGCCGTCTGGCGCCCAACGAAAGGCATCCCATGTCACTTGCAGCTCAGCAATCGCTTGAATCCCATTACGTTATGCATACCTTTGGCCGCTCTCCGGTCGAGTTTGTCGAGGGTCACGGCATGAAGCTCACCGGCGACGATGGCCGTGAGTACCTCGACTTTCTTGCCGGCATCGGCGTGTGCAGCCTAGGTCATGGCGACCCGGCTGTGCTCTCGGCGCTCGAGGCACAGACCAAAAAGCTCATGCATGTCTCCAATTACTTCTACATTGAGCAGCGCGGACAGGTCGCGGCGCTGCTGTCCAAGCTTGCTAACGACGACGCAGATGGTGCGCGCGTGCTTGCCGATGCCATTGTCGCCGGCGATGAGACCACGGCAGCTGCTCTTGGTGCCCCGGCTGCGGGCGAGCAGGTGTGGGAGACGTTCTTTGCCAACTCCGGCGCCGAGGCCAACGAAGGCTCGATGAAGCTTGCGCGCCTGTACGCCAAGCGTGCCGGTAATGGCGGCAACACTATCGTGTGCATGCGCGGCGGCTTCCACGGCCGTACGCTCGAGACTATTGCGGCCACCATGCAGGATTGGCTGCAGGACAGTTTCCGCCCGCTGCCGGGTGGCTTTGTGGCCTGCACGCCCAACGATGTCGATGAACTGCGTGCAATCTTTAAGCAGCTGGGGAGCGAGATTTGTGCCGTGATGCTCGAGCCGATCCAGGGTGAGAGTGGCGTGCACCCCATGACCGAGGAGTTTATGGCTACGGCGCGCGACTTGGCGCACGAGGTGGGTGCCGTGCTTATCGCCGACGAGGTCCAGTGCGGTATCTTCCGCACGGGTAAGCCGTTTGCGTTCCAGACCTATGGCGTGGAGCCCGACATCATGAGCCTTGCCAAGGGCATTGCCGACGGCGTGCCCATGGGTGCCGTCGTGGCAAAGAAGGAGATTGCCGACGTGTTTAAGCCGGGCGACCACGGCTCGACTTTTGGCGGTAGCTGCTTGGCCATCGCGGCGTGTGCCGCGACGCTCTCCGCGCTTGTGCGTGGCGATTATGCCGAGCATGCTGCCAAGGTGGGTGTCTATATGGAGCAGGCGCTGGCTAAGCTTCCGCATGTGGTAGAGGTTCGTGGCCGTGGCCTGATGCTCGGCTGCGATCTGGACGATACTGCGGGTGATGCACACGACGTTGTGGCCGGCGCGCTGGCCGCCGGTGCCGTGATTAACGCTACGGGTGCTCATACGCTGCGTTTCTTGCCACCACTTGTCTGCGAAGAAGCCGACGTGGACAGCCTGATCGAGATCCTGTCGGGTGTCTTGGGCTAACGCAGCGCAATAACTCAATTTGGACCGGGTTCCGGACTGTGGGCGTGTCCTATGCGGCATGATTCAGCGGTCTGGAGCCCGTTTTGCCTTAGATTTGCTAAGGCAGGGAGACCTGCTGGTCAAAAAACATCAAATATGAGTACTGTTACCGATTTGGTAGCAGCAATTTTGGACTAATAAGGCCAGATAGCAAGTCGAAATGGCGATGAAAGCACGATTTTGATCCAACTGTTAGTCCTTATAATGGACATATGTTGCGTAACTTAAGCAAATATTGTCTTTTTATATGTTGCAAACAAAGTAGCAGTACTCATTTTTGCCATTTTTTGACCACGGCCTTTGTGACAGACGTGCTGGCGGGTTCGAATTCCATGCGCTGGAGCAGAAGCCACTTACTGCGAACACAATATATGCCAACTCAGTTGAAATCAAGGTAACACGCAATTGGTTTGCCATCGTGACCTTCTGTGAATCAAACAATAAAAAATGACTGAACAATCCCAAATGTCTGCTTGCTTTTCTCTATGGTCTACCCTATAATAATAGACGTCAAGAGGAAAGGAGGTGGTTCAAATGGACGAGTTTTTGAAGGACTTGGCAGTAGCCGTGATAAGCAGCTTGGTTACAGTAGCAGCGGAAACGGCAATCCAAGCCCTAAAAGAAAAGACCTCTCGCAAAGCCGGGAAGCATTCGAAGAGGTCTTGAGTCAAAGGGGCATCGCGAAGGCGGTGCCCCGCCACCAACGATTTTACACTAGGAGAATCGCGATGAAAACGGTTTTGATTGCAGTTGCGGCGTCATTGACAACCATCTTTGTTATGAGATGGCTCAGAAGCAGGAAAGGTGGCAAATAATGGTCTACGATTCGCAGAAGCGCGCCGTATCGGCCTACCGCAAGAAGTCGGTGAAGCAGCTCACCATTCGGTTTTATCCCAATGAAGACGATGAGGTCATGTATCAGTGGCTAAAGAGCCAACCGAACACCACCGAGTACCTTAAGAAGCTCGTTGCCGCCGATATGGAGAAGCATGCATGAAACGCAGAAAAAGCCCGCACCCCTTTGCAGGGTGCGGGCTTTGCTCTTTATTTCGTCAACTTCGATACTGCCCAAAAGATAGGCACGAACGGTAGAAGGCACAGCGTGACTAGCACGCCAGCCGCAACGCCGATGCCCCAGCTAGCTTCGTCCTTCATGCCAGAAGCTCGTTCACGCGCTTCTGAACGGCATCATAGTTGCTTCCCAGGGCGGAACGGCGAGCGTCGCCATCACCGTACTCACCGCGAATCACGGCGCGTGCAAGAGCGTCAATGTCAACGCCATTGGCGCGCTCGTTCACACGAGCCTGAACATCGTCATAACGGTCTGCGAGGATTGCGCGGCGAGTATCGCCGTTGCCGAAAACCCCGTTAAGAACGTCGCTCGCGAGGTCATCGACACTTGCGGATGCGGCGCGGTTGATAAGGTCTTGCACTTCGCCATAGCGCGAGCCAAGGTTATTGCGGCGATCATCTCCATTGCCGTACTCGCCGCGCATGACGGCTGCGGCAAGGTCTGCCGTGGAGCCTTGCGGGGCGGAAGGCGGCACGGGTGCTTGTGTGCTGCCGTTGGGGTTTGCGAACTTCGCCCATGCGGCGGCATCCATATAGGCGATATCAAGGTCGAGAAGGCCGTCGTAACCGTTGATGCGCCCGTGGGACGTGTACTGATGGATTGCGCAGGAATCCCACGCACCAAACGCGCCAGATGCGAGCCACGGCGAATCCTGGTATCCAGTCTCGTTGTTGTCGGCGTACTGCGCAACCCAGAGCGCATGATTAGGCGCGATGGCGCTCCAATCCTCTTCTGTGCACACACTGCGACTTATGTACACGATGCAGCGCACGCCTGTAAGCTCATATATTCGGTCGAGGAACTGTTTTGCCTTGTCAGTGCCGATGCGCCCGTAATCCTCGTAATCGAGCATGGGAACGCCGACGCCGAAATAGTTCTTGCAGTTCTCATAGAAGTGGTTTGCCTGCGCGATCGGGTCTTCCTTGTTCAGGAAGTGATAGAAGCCCCAGCACTTGCCCATGCTGATTGCCTTCTGAATGAACGGGTCGCACGTGTCGTGCACGATTCCCGTTCCCTCCGTTGCCTTGCAGAAGACGAAATCGTAGTCGATAGCGCCGAGGTCAAGCCCGCGCTGATAGTTAGAAATGTCGATGCCCTTCATAGTCATCGTTTATCACCTCTCAAAGCGTTGAAAGAGCTGAAGCCGACGGCTTTAAGCTCTTCCCTCGTCCATGTCTTGATTGAATTCACCCCATCGTCGGGGTCTCGCATCGCGTAGGTGCCGTCATCGTTTCTGCGCCACAGCATCACGACGTGGCTCCCGTAGTTGCGTTCGCCAAGCGTTCCGCTCACGCCGGCGAAGACGATCCAACCGTCATCGACGTATCCGAGCGCCGTATCGGTGTCCCAAAACGTGTCAACGCGGTCGAAGCCATAGCGGTCATGTAGCAGCTGTGTGAACTTTGCCATGTCGTTCACACGGTCGGTAAGGCACGCTTCGCCAACAAGGCTCGAAAGCAAGTCTGGTGTGACGGTGACGCCGTTCTCGTAGCTCAGAGCCATAGCGGCGCACGTGAGCCCACAGCCGTACGTGCCAATGGTTTCGTCGCTATAGGCGCAAGAAACCCATTGGGGGTCTTTCTGCAAGAAGAGCGGCATATAGCCGCTCTTCGGTATGCTTGCCTGTTTGTCGATGATGGGTTGTGTGTCTTGCACACCGTCGCTGTAGCCGCGCTCATAGCTCTTGGCGGCGCTTGAGCTGTCGGCCTGCACGTGGTCGAGCGCAACGCCAAACCACGCCGCGAAGCCGATGACGATGCCGAGCAGCAAAGCGATTGCGAGTTTCAGCCTAGCCGCGCTTAGATGCTTCATCGGCAATCACCTTCGCGGTAGCCGCCTCGGCATCGGCGTGCTCGAAAATCTTCATGATTGGAAGGCTCGCGATATCGGGGTAAGCCTTGCAAAGGTTTTCGAGGATGCTGGCGACCTCCATTACGATGATCGCCACACATACGACGTACACCGTCACGCCGCCGAAGCCAAGGCCAGCGACGTGAACGCTCAGAATCTCGATGCACATCGCGAGCAGGATGATAAGCGCCAACACGGCCTTATGCCCAAGCCCAGTGCGCATCGTGGAGCTCTTGAACTGATGATTCATGATGGCGGAAATGATGCCGCTAATCATGTCGAACAGCATCAACAGGAACGCGCCAGCGATTGCCCAAATCTGCTGGTCGGTGAACGTGTAGATTGCAGTAAAGTCCATAATCTTTAACCTTCCTGGTCGTCTTTCTTGCCTGCTTCGAGCATCGCCGCCACTGCGTCGCGCCACCGTTTCGGAACGCTCTCAAGCGTTCGTCTGCCGCTCTTCACGGCTTCGTAGTAGATCTTTGCCACCGTTACTCACCGCCTACCAAATCGCCGATTTCGAGCAACGCGGCGTTCGTGTCATCGAGCGCGGCGTTGGTTGCCTTGAGCTGCGCCATGAGCGCGTCGATTCGCTCGGCGTCGGTAAGCCCGTCATCCTCGTGCGCTTCCCACAGCTCGTCGAACGCCGCCATCACCTCATCAACGGTCGGCACGCCGACTTGGACGAAATGAAGCTCGTCGGCCTTATAAAACTCGATTGACTTCTCAGCATCGGGACCGTTATCTGCAACGTCCTTCTCGATGTTCTTGCGAAGCCAAACGTCGGCGCACGCGCCGTCCGCGCGGGCTTCGATGAGCACCGCGTCAGGCTGTGTGGCGGACATTGTCTGATAACTCATGTCTCTTCCTCTCTGCGGCGCTAACGTGCCGCTTTGCTTGTTTGATAGTCTTGTCGAATCTGTTGCTCGCAACTAAGGCGAGCGAATCTGTGTTTCTAAACCAGCCCCAATAGCTGCACACGCGCCTAGCGCGCCCAAGCGTCGGACTTCGCCGGTATTTGCGGAAAGCTCGGCACGCGCGTAGGAATAGCGTTGGTCGCAGCGTCACGCGATTGCGGCGAACCGTGAAGCCAACGACGTCAACAGGCTCCTGGTCGCCGACTCGGCAGACCTTCCACGGCTTGACGTGAAGGCCGAAGTCCTTGAGCAGCAGCCTTTGCAGCTGCCGCGCCGCACTTCGCAAGTTGCGCTTGTCTTGGCTGAACAGGTAGATGTCGTCGGCGTACCAGAGCTGGTGCGCAACCATTGGGACGCTGCGACCTCTTCGAACCTTGCGCATGTCTTCCACGGCGTGATAGCCGAACGAAAGAACAAACTGCGCCATCCGCAGGCTGAAATAGCTGCCGATCTCCAGCCCGCCGCCATAGGTTTCGAGCAGCGTTTCGCACAGGTACAGCACGTCGGGGCTTCGCACGTATCGGCGAAGCATCCGCATGACCACATCGGCCTTGATGGACGGGTAGCACTTGCGAACGTCGAGATGGACGAAGTAACCGCCCTCTTGAACCCAGCGACTCACGGCATTCGCAGCCATCAGCTGGCCTTTTCCCTTCACGCTGGAAACCTGCCAAAAGCCGACTTTAGAGCGCAGCAGCCCGCTTAGCGCTTCGATGGCCACGTAGTCGCAAATCTGCTGCTTGACGCTTTCGACGCCGATGATGCGCAGCTTGCCGTTTGTCGGTTCGCGGTGCCTGTAGCGCTTGATGGGCCGAAGCGCGAGCGTGCGCGATGCGATCTCGCTCTCGATTTCTGCAATAAGCAACTCGGCGCTGCCGTGCTCGTCGGGCACGCGCCACGCGTTCTTCTTGCCAGCGGGCGCGACGAGCCACGATTCGTAGGCTCTACTAATAATGGCTCCG
>CATYUU010000051.1:0-13805 GCA_958413455.1 uncultured Collinsella sp.
GGTGAGGTTGACGTTGATGACCTCATTCCAGTCGGAGAGCGGCAGGTCCTCCATGGCGGCGAAGCGCAGGATACCGGCGGTGTTGACGAGGACGTCGACGCGACCGAAGTCGGCGATGGTGGCGTCGACGGCGGCCTGAACCTCGGCCTCGTCGGTGGCGTTCATCTTGTAACCCTCGGCGTGGATGCCAAACTCGGCAGCGAGGTCGGCGGCAGCAGCCTTGACCTTCTCCTCGTCCAGGTCGAGCAGGACGACGTTGGCGCCGTTGCGGGCGAACTCGCGGCAAATCTCGACGCCCATACCGCCGAGCGCGCCGGTTACGGCGCAGACATCGCCCTCGAGCTTAAGCCAGTTGCTCATAGGAACTTCCCTTCTTGTACCTCCCGGTGGGTCGCTCCCATTAATCGACCCACGTGGTTTTCGCTGGTTATCGTATGCTTTGCATTTGCGCAGGTGAATTGCATATTTGTTAGAATGGCGTTAACCGTAGGTTTACACTATGCAATGCAGTTTATGCTCAACTGAGCGCGTGACCTGCGAAAGCAACCCCCTGTGGCATCATGTGGCCACAGGCGCGAAAACGGGAGATTGACGTGTACGATCGACGACTTGAGGCCATATCGGCCGCCGCGGAGCTGGGAAGCTTCTCGCGTGCGGCGGCAAAATTGCGCGTGTCGACTCCGGCGCTCGTCAAGCAGGTGTCGGGTTTCGAGGCCGAGTTTGGCATCACGCTGTTCGAACGCTCGCACTCGGGCGTCAAGGTGACACCGGCGGGTGCTCTGCTGGTGGACGACGCGCGCTCGATCATGCGGCAGTCCGAGGACGCGCTGCGCCGTGCCCGACGCGCCGCGGGCGATGGCGGTGCCGTGCGCCTGGGCGTGTCGATGATGTGCCCGGGGCGCCAAACGCTGTCGATGTGGTCGGGTATTCACGATCTGGAACCGTCACTGCGATTTGAGATCGTGCCGGTAAGCGACCTCTACGATGAGCGCGAGACCGTCATGCGCAGCTTGGGCCGCGAGGTCGATGTGGTGCAGTCGAGTTTTTCTACCCCACGCTGGGGTGATGCCTGCCAAAAGCTCCGCATTGTCAACGTGCCGTTTTATATCGACCTGCCGCGCACGAGCCCGCTGGCGCGCAAGAATCGCATTACGGTCGCCGACTTGGAGGGGATGCGTCTGCGCGTACTGCGCCACGGCAACGACGCCATGGACAGCCTGCGCATCGACCTTTTGGCCGACGGCGGCGTGGACGTGATCGATGTGGATAGCTTCGACTTTGCGCTCTTTAACGAGGCGGAGGAAAAGGGCGACGCGGTGCTCACCTGCGGGGCGTGGTCGGGGGTGCACCCGGCCTTTGTGGGCGTGCCGTTCCTATGCGGTCGCGAGGCGCCAGTCTTTCTGCACTACCCGCTCGAGCCCACCCTCCAAGTACAAAAATTCGTCAACGCCATGGCACAACTTCTCAAATAGCCAAAAGAGTCCCGTCCCAAATTAGCTACCCTTTGCTACGGGTTTAGCGGTCTTCGCGTTGCGGCCCGGCTGCCTCGGCTGTCTTTACGCGGTTCTTGTCGATGTACATGTTTTTGTCGGCCTGGGAAAAGAGCTCGCGCATCGTAGGCGGTTCATCAAAATCACTGGAAAGCGCATAGCCCACCGCATAGCTAATAGGCATGTCGGGATGAGTCTCGGAATACTCGTTCACGTTTGCGCGAATCCGAGCGAGACGGGATTCCACAGCGACTCGGTCGGCATTCCGCAGCACCGCGATAAACTCATCGCCGCCGTCGCGACCCACAAAGCAGGTCTCGGACGCCACACGTCCCAGCTGCCGGGCAAAAGAGCGGATGTATTCATCGCCCTTCTCGTGGCCGAAATTGTTATTGACCATATGCAGATTGTTAAGGTCGAAGACGCACACCGCAACGGGCGCCTCCGCGGAGACAGGCTGCTCCTGCCCCAAGATCTCCTCGCACTTATTCTTATTGGGCAGTCCCGTGGCTTCGTCGAGATAGACTTTGCTCTGCAGTTCGCGATTGAGCGCGGCAGTGCGCACCGCGCGAACAAGTTTAACCGCAAAGGTCGCCACCAAGCCCACGATGTCGATGATCACCAAGCCCTCGAGATAGTTGAGCGCCGACGTCTTCTCCTGAGAGTAGTCCTCTGCGAGTCGCGTAGCATCGTCGCAAATGCCAAAGAACTCCTCGCTCATGGAGATGATGTCGGTGTTCTCATAGCCGACTTCGCGCACGCGGGCAATCTCGGCGCAAAGCTCATCAAAATAGTTTGCAAGCTCGGTCATCTTTGCCTGATACTCATCGTCGTCGAGACGGACGAGATTGAGGTCGTCGCTTCCGTAGCGCAAGCCGTTAATGTATGAATCCACGGCCTTGAGCAGGTCGTCTTGTGACTGGCCTGCGTCCTCGAGCTTCACGATGCGCTGCGTGGTGCCGCGTACCAGGCCGGCGTAGTTGACCACGCGCGCCGTGCCCTGGATATCGGAGACGAGCAGCATGACATTGATGAAGAAGAAGATGAGAACTGCCGTGAGCACCATCATGAGCAGGCGCACCGCCTGGCTGGCCTTCTTGGCGACAGAAGTATTCACAAGTTCACTCTCTCAAATGGCAAAAGCGCAGGTGGCACCCAGCGTGCTGAAATTCACGTGAGGTCAACTCTACCATATGGGCCAACAGCCTCAAACTGTAGCAGACGCTCGTCCAAATTGGCGTGACGCTTGTCTTGTTGTTCTTGACCTGGCCGCGCTATCGGACATGCTTCTGGTCTTGGATCACCATGGGAAAGCTCATCCCGTTTTGTGCGTCTAGAGTGGGATGCGGCTTCCCAAAGGTGCCGTTAGGGGAAATCACATCCCGGTTTACCCCCTTGAAATGGGATGCCGTTTCCCGGAGGGGGTCCAGCGGGAAACGGCATCCCATTCATGGCCCGAAAAGTGGGATACGGTTTCCGGCCGGCATGAAAAAAGCCTCCGCAGCTCGTGTGGCTGCGGAGGCTTTATTCGTTGCGGTGCATTGTGTTTGGGTCGTTGAGATGAGTCGATTTGCCCCGAAAGAGGAGGGCATTGACCTTAGGGTCATGCCCGACGAATGAGCGGCAAATCGGCCATCTCGGCGAGCCGAACTACTCCAGCTCAAACGCTCCGGTATAGAGCTGGTAGTAATATCCGCGCTTGGCGATTAGCTCGTCGTGGTTGCCGCGCTCGATGATGCGGCCGTGATCCAGACAGATGATTGCGTCGGAGTTGCGCACGGTGGACAGGCGGTGCGCGATGACAAACGTCGTGCGGCCCTCCATGAGCTTGTCCATGCCGGCTTGCACGATGGCCTCGGTGCGGGTATCGATGCTCGACGTGGCCTCGTCCAGGATCATCGCCGGCGGATCGGCGACGGCGGCGCGTGCGATCGAGATCAGCTGGCGCTGGCCCTGCGACAGCTGTGCGCCGTTGCCGGTGAGCATGGTGTCGTAGCCGTCGGGCAGGCGGGTGATAAAGTCGTCCGCGCCCGCGAGCTTGGCCGCCGCGATGCACTCCTCGTCGGTAGCGTCCAGGTTGCCGTAGCGGATGTTATCCATCACAGTGCCGGTGAACAGGTTCACGTCCTGCAGCACCACGCCCAGCGAGCGGCGCAGGTCTGCCTTGCGGATCTTGTTGACGTTGATGCCGTCGTAGCGGATCTTGCCGTCGGCGATGTCATAGAAGCGGTTGATGAGGTTGGTGATGGTCGTCTTGCCCGCGCCGGTGGCGCCGACAAACGCGACCTTCTGGCCCGGCTTGGCAAACACGGACACGCCGTGCAGCACCTCGTGGTCGGGCGTGTAGCCAAAGTCGACGTTGTCCATGACCAGGTCGCCGCGCAGCGGTACGTACTCGGTCTCGCCGGTTGCGCGGTGCGGATGTTTCCATGCCCACATGCCGGTGTGGTGGTCGGCCTCCTCAAGCTCCCAGGTCTCGGGGTTCACCTGCGCGTTGACGAGCGTCACGTAGCCTTCGTCGGCCTCGGGCTTCTCGTCGATGAGCTCAAAGATACGGTCGGCGCCGGCGAGGCCCATGACCACGGCGTTGATCTGCTGCGAGATCTGGCCGATCTGTCCGCAGAACTGCTTGGTCATGTTGAGGAACGGCACCACGACGGCGATGGACAGTGCCATGCCCGAGATGCTCAGGTTGGGCACGCCCAGCGCCAGGAAAATGCCGCCTGCCAGTGCGACCAGCACGTAGAGCAGGTTTCCCAGGTTCATAAGGATGGGCATGAGGATGTTGGCGTACATGTTGGCCTTCTGCGAGACCTCGAAGAGCTTTTCGTTGCGCTCGTCAAAATCGGCCTCGGCGGCAGACTCGTGGCAGAATGCCTTGACGACCTTCTGGCCGTTCATGACTTCCTCGATATGGCCCTCGACCACGCCGAGCTCGGTCTGCTGCGCAATGAAGAAACGCGCGGAGTTGGAGCCGAGCAGCTTGGTCATAAAGGTCATAAAGGCGACGCCTGCCACAATGACCAAGCACATCCAAACGCTGTAGTACAGCATGATAAAGAACACCGTGACGATGACGATGGTCGTCATGAGCAGGTTGGGCAGCGACTGGCTGATCATCTGGCGCAGCGTGTCGATGTCGTTGGTGTAGTGGCTCATGATGTCGCCGCGCTGGTGCGTGTCGAAGTAGCGAATCGGCAGGTCCTGCATGCGGTTGAACATCTTCTCGCGCAGCTTCTCGAGCGAGCCCTGCGTGACGATGGCCATGGCGCGGTTCCAGAACAGCGAGGACAGGATGCCGACGCCGTAGATGCAGGCGAGGGTGGTCACGAGCTGTGCGATCTTGGGCTGTGCAGCTTCCCAATCGCCCGACTGCCACGATTCGCTAATAATCTGCAGGGCGCTCTGAAGGAAGGTCGCGCCGATGGAGTTGATGATGGCGCAGAGCACTACGCCGACGACGACGAGGGGCAAAAGCACGGGGTAGAAGCCAAAGAGCGTCTTGATGAGGCGCGACATGGTGCCACCCTTGCGGTTGAGCGCGCGCTCGGCGGTCGTTGCCTTACTCATGTGCCTCGCCTCCTTCCTGGGTCTGAGCTTGTGTTGCGGATGCCTCGGTGTCGGCCTCGACGGCCTCTTCGCCTTCGGCAGACATCTTGTTTTGCGAGGTAAAGGTCTCGCGGTAGATCTCGCTCGTCTTGAGCAGCTCGTCGTGGTTACCGATCTGCGCGATGCGGCCGCCCTCCATGACGATGATGCGGTCTGCGTCCTGCACGGAGCTAATGCGCTGGGCGATGATGAGCTTGGTCGTGTTGGGCAGATAGCTTGCCAGCCCTGCGCGAATCTTGGCGTCGGTCTTGGTGTCGACGGCGCTCGTGGAGTCGTCCAGGATCAAGATCTTGGGGCGACGCAGCAGGGCACGCGCAATGCACAGGCGCTGCTTCTGACCGCCGGAAACATTGGAGCCGCCCTGTTCGATCCAGGTGTCATAGCCCTTGGGGAAGCCGTCGACAAACTCGTCGGCGCAGGCCAGATGCGCGGCCTCGCGGACCTCTTCGTCGGTGGCGTTCGGGTCGCCCCAACGCAGGTTCTCGGCGATGGTGCCGCTAAACAGCACGTTTTTCTGCAGCACCATGGCCACCTGGTGGCGCAGGGCGTCCAAGTCGTAGTCGCGTACATCCACGCCGCCCACGCGCACGGTACCCTCGGTGGTGTCGTACAGGCGGGCGATGAGGTTTACGAGCGTGGACTTGGCCGAGCCGGTGCCGCCGATGATGCCGATGGTCTCGCCGCTCTTAATGTGCAGGTCGATATCGTCGAGCGCCTGGCGCTTCGCATGCGCGGAATACTTAAAGCTCACGTGGTCAAAGTCGATGGAGCCATCGGCGACCTCGAGCACGGGCTCGGCGGGATCGGCGATCGTGGGCTCGGCGGCCAGCACCTCGGTGATGCGGTGCGCCGATTCGTCGGCCATGGTCACCATGACAAAGATCATCGATAGCTGCATCAGGCTCATGAGGATTTGGAAGCCATAGGTAAAGATCGAGGAGAGCTGGCCCACGTCGAACAGCGTGCCCTGGCTCGTGATGATGAGCTTGGAGCCCAGGTAGATGATGACGACAAACGCGCCGTTGACGCAGATGTTCATCATGGGGTTGTTAAAGGCGAGCAGCTTCTCGGCGCGGGTGAAGTCCATCTGGACGTCGCGTGCGGCGGTCGCGAACTTCTCCTTCTCAAAGTCTTCGCGCACATAGCTCTTGACCACGCGCATGCCGGTGACGTTTTCCTCGACGGACTCGTTAAGGGCGTCGTACTTGTGGAACACGCGCGAGAAGATGGGACGCACCTTAAAGATGATAAAGAACAGCCCAAAGCCCAGCAGCGGAATGATGACCAGGTAGACCATGGCGACGCTGCCGCCCATGATAAATGCCATGGTAAAGGCGAAGATCAATACCAGCGGCGCGCGCACGGCGATACGGATGATCATCATAAAGGCCTGCTGCACGTTGTTGATATCGGTGGTCAGGCGCGTGACGAGCGAGGAGCTCGAGAACTCATCGATGTTGGCAAAGCTGAACGTCTGGATCTTGTAGAACAGGTCGTGACGCAGGTTCTTAGCGAATCCGCAACTCGCATGGCTGCAGGTGACGCCGGCAGCGGCGCCAAAAGCAAGCGACGTCAGCGCGATGAGCACCAAAAAGCCCGCGGTGGGAAGCATTTCGGCTACGGTGGCGCCGTCTTTGATGGCGTCGATCAGGTTGGCGGTGATAAATGGAATCAGCATCTCGCAGAGCACCTCGCCAAGCACGAGCAATGGCGTGGCAACAGTGACTTTCATATAGTCGCGGATGCTGCCCATGAGGGTTTTAATCATCCAGTTCCTCCCAGGTTACACGGATTTTCTCGAGCATTTCGGCGAGCTGCTCGCGCTCGTCGTGGGTGAGGGCACCAAAGGCCTGTTCTCTAAAGCGGATGCGGGCCGCCTGGTCGATGCGGGCGTTTTCCCGGCCGGTTTCGGTCAGGCGAATGGTGAGCTGCCGTCGATCCTTGGGGTTACGGCTGCGCTCGATGAGGCCGTTGAGCTCGAGCTTGGACAGGATCTCGGAAAGCGACCCCGGCTTGAGGTCAAAGTGCATGCCGAGTTCCTGCTGCGACATCTCGCCGCCGGGTTGCTTGGCCAGCAGGCAGATGATGGGCGCCTTGCCGGACACGCCTCCGCCATGAAAATGCATGTAATGGCCGCAAAAGCCCAGGCCATTGAGGATGCGCTTGGCAAGCTTGTCTTCTGAGCTAACCGCTTCGGGTGCATCCGCCGGCTGTGACGGGTCGCCGTCGGGCTCGTGCGAACAAAGGTTAAGAGGTTCATCGCACATGAATTAGTGTTGCTCCTTTCTTTAGTTAGGTAGTGGAATTGTTTTGTGCCTAACCAATCTAGGAGCATGAGAAATGAATGTCAAGGTACCAAACTTATTAAGTTACGGCGTTTTGCCAAACGCCGTAACCGCTCGACGCTGCAAACGTTCCTAAGCGGCAATCTGGCGTTCAATCGTCGGGCATGGCCACAAGGCCTATGCCCCCCATTTCCGAAACCTTTCCGCAACAATGCGCTCTTCGCGACCCTGGCGACCGCCCACAACGCCTCCTGCGCTACACTTAGTCGCACTGTGGCGCTGCTGCGCCGTGCCCGAACCAAGGGAGACCCTCATGAAGAATACTCAGCTGCTGCTGATCAACGATATGTGCGGCTACGGCAAGGTCGCGCTTTCCGCCATGCTGCCGGTGCTGTCGCACATGGGCTACCGCATCCACAACCTGCCGACGGCACTTGTGTCCGATACGCTCAACTATCCCAAGTTCTACATCCACGACACCACCGAGTACGTGCGCCAGAGCCTCGCCATCTGGGAGGAGCTCGGCTTTGAGTTCGACGCCATCTCGACCGGCTTTATCGTGACCGAGGAAGAGACGCGCATCATTTCGGACTTCTGCCACCGTCGCGCGCAAAAGGGTACCAAGGTGTTCGTCGATCCCATCATGGGCGACAACGGCAAGCTCTACGCCGGCGTGCCCGAGTCCACGATTGGCCTTATGCGGCATCTGCTGGAGTGCGCAGACTACGCGGTGCCCAACTATACCGAGGCCTGCCTGCTCACCGATACGCCCATTGCCGAGCAAATCACGCCCGATGAGGGCCGCGCTCTTGTGGATGCCGTGCGTGCCCTGGGCGCCAAGTCGGTGGTCATTACGAGCGCTGTGGTCGACGGTGCGAATGTCGTCATCGGTTACGACCATGTGGCGGGGGAGTACTTCACGATTCCCTTCGACCTGATCCCGGTCTATTTCCCGGGCACGGGCGACACGTTCTCGGCGGTGCTCGTCGGCCGCGTTATGGCCGGTTGGAGCCTTCAGCGCGCGACGAGCGATGCCATGCGCGTGGTAGCCGAGCTTATCGAGCGCAATGCCGACCAAGAGGACAAGTCGGCCGGCCTTCCCATCGAGGCCTGCCTGGATGTGATTGACCATGAGTAACGCCGGCGAGGGCGGCGTCAAGCCTGCGGGCGAGAGCAAGCCGTTCGGTGCGCCGCGGGGCAAGCGTCCGCGTATCCGCGTGAGCTGCGTGGACCAGCTGGGTGCGTGTCGCTGCCACCATGGTCATAAGCCGGGCGATGTCTTTGACTTCGACCGAGACCGCGGCAAGATGTGCGCCATGGCCTGCCATGTGGGCTTTCCCTATATCGATATCCTGCGCTACGGCGGAACCGTGCCTGGCAACGAGCCCGGTACGGCAAAGTTCTGCTGCCCCGAGGTCGATACGCTGAACGTTTGGCTTGCCGAGGTCGTCGACGAGTAGCTGAGCGCAATGTGACAAAGGGACAGTTCTTTTGTCACATTCGCGGGTGGTGTCCCTTCTTTTTGCTTATAATCTCAAATCTCTGCATTTCATCAGATTTTAGGTTCTAAAAATTCTGCGTTTCATCGATAATCAAGCGTATAAAACTTTGCATTTCATTTGATGACACCGAGGGGAGAGCCTATGCTGCGCAGGAAAATAGCGGCAGAGCTGGAGCGTTGGCTGAAGTCTTCCGAGCAAAAGGCCTTGTTCATTACGGGTTCTCGCCAGATTGGCAAAAGCTATTCGATTCGCGCATTTGGCAAAGCCAACCATGCAACCTACATCGAGCTTAACCTCATGGAAAACCGCCAGGCAAAAGATGCTCTTCTCGAGGCGCGGAATGCCGATGATTTCATCAGCAGGGTGACGCTTCTTTCGGGAAAGTCGATTGCGCCAGGCAAAACGCTCGTGTTTATCGATGAGGTCCAAGAGGCCCCCGACATCATGACGATGGCAAAGTTCCTTGTTGAGGACGGGAGGTGCCGCTGGGCGTTTTCGGGGTCAATGCTCGGGACTCAGTTCAAGGGCGTCAGGTCCTATCCCGTGGGGTATGTCCACGAGCTTAGGATGTTCCCGCTCGATTTTGAGGAGTTTTGCTGGGCAACCGGGGTGAGCGAGGGGGCTCGCCAAACGATACGTGACGCGTGTATCAGCGAGAGGCCCGTTCCTGATTACATTCATGACGCGATGATGGCAAACTTCAGGACCTATACCGTTGTCGGCGGAATGCCGGAGGTCGTGCAGCGTTTCCTTGACACGCAGGGCGACCTTGCCTCTGTTCGTCAGCTACAGTCAGAGCTCAACGAACAGTACCGGCGGGATATCTCCAAGTATGCAAGCGGGCGAGCCCTTCAGGTGCAGAGCATCTACGATCAGCTCCCCATTATGCTTGAGGGCGAACACAAGCGTTTCGTGCTCAATTCCATTGACCCCAAGGCTCACTACGAGAAGTATCAGCGAGATTTTGTATGGCTTGTCGATGCCGGCGTTGCTCTCAAAGCCGATATCGTAACCGAGCCAAAATCGCCCTTGCTCAAGACGGCACGGCCATCGCAGTTCAAGCTATATCAATCGGATACGGGCATGTTGATGGCGCGCTACCCCGTCGGAGTCGCCCAAGCGGCGTATCTTGATAGCAAGGAGCCCAATCTGGGCGGCATTTACGAAAACGTGGTGGCCCAGCAGCTGGCTGCCCAAAATCGCCAGCTTTACTACTATCAGACAAAAAAGCGCGGTGAAGTGGACTTTGTGGTCGATGGACCGGATGGGACGGCTGTTCCGATCGAGGTTAAATCGGGCTCCTATTACCACGCGCACGCTGCGCTCGGTCATGTGCTTGATACGGCTGAATATGGCGTAAGGCTCGGGATTGTTTTCTCGAGAGGCAACGTTGAGCGCAACGGAGCGGTTCTCTATTTGCCGCTATATGCGACCTGGGCCCTTTCGGATGTTTTGGGCGACTCCTGCGCCGAGGGGATAAAGCTGGAGGTCAAGCCGGTCTAGGGCTAGTCCCGGATGTGACAAAGGCGTGGCCCGCGACCTCGATTGCCTACAGCTGCTCGAGCATAGCGGTGCAGCCGTCGAGTACGTCGCGGTAGGTGGCATCGAAATTGCCGGTGTACCAGGGGTCGGCCACGTCGCCGGGGCGCTCGGTCCAATCGAGCATGCGCGTAATCTTGCCGTCGGGGTCGTCGCCAAAGATGCGACGCAGGCCACGCGCGTTCTCGTCGTCCATATAGACAATGTGGTCCCAGTCGCCATACTCCGCGCGACGCACCTGACGTGCACGATGTGCGACGACGGGAATCCCGACCTCGCGCAGCTTGGCAACGGTACCGTGGTGTGGCGGGTTGCCGATCTCCTCGGTCGAGGTCGCAGCGGAGTCAATGACAAACTCGCCCGCGCGCCCGGCGCGCCGCACCAGCTCGGTAAACACCGACTCAGCCATCGTCGAGCGACAGATGTTGCCATGGCAGATAAACAGTATGCGTTGCATGAGCGGTTTCCTTTCTAGGCGGTCGTGCAGGGCTTACAGACTGCTCTTGAGGCAGTTTGCTCCAATAAAGCCCGCTGCGTACAAGGGGAGGTGGCGTAGCTCGCGCCCGTCATCGGTTTCGCTGCGGAAAAAATTGTTCTCGGACAAAATGTAGGCATATGGCGATCGGGCTTTGTCCATGAACGACCCGAGGGTTCTCGCGCGCACGTTGCGTGCGGACTTTACCTCGACGGGCACGATTTCCATACGGTCGGTCTGAAGTAGAAAATCGAGCTCGCCGGTCGTCTTCCAAGACGACGGCGGCACCCAGTAATACGTCTGCAAGCTGTTACCCGAAAATGCTTGCATGACCGAGTTTTCCGCCAGGGCGCCTCGGAAGTCGGAAGATAGCGCTATGGCGGAATCTTCTTTGAGGTCGAGCCAGAGCCTCGGGTTGATGCCGAGTTTGTAGAACATGAGGCCGGTATCGAGAAGATAGACCTTAAAGAAACTTCCATCTTCGTCGTCGAAGGGAACGAGGGGAGGCTCGATGCCTTCGGTCAGGTTGTTGACCGATATGATACCGGCGCCTTCGAGCCAGTCGAGCGGCTCGATAAGCTTGGCGCGACGGCCTCCGCGTTCGACCTCGGAGTACTTGAATTTTTTTGTGGACGATCTCAGCAGCTGGGACGGAATGGAGCGCCAGACCTTGCGTGCCGCCACGCCGCTGATCCCGTTTTCGGGGTCGGTCATATCGGCGGTATAGGTCTCGTTGATTTCGCGCTGCTCGACGCGCGCATCCTCGATGGATAACGTCTTGCGATATGCGTTGACGGCGGCGGGCATGCCGCCCACGATCTGGTATCGATGAAACAGGCTGAGCGCGGCTTGGTGCGCGGCGTAGGTCTCGAGCGTGCCGGCGTGGGTACGAATGGCATCGGCCATCTGCTCCTCATCGAGCGCCCAGAGAAACTCCTCGAACGACATAGGATGCATGGTCTCTTGACGAACGCCGCTGGGAAAAGGCAGCTTACGTTTGCGCGTGGCGACGCCGAGCTGACTGCCGGTCGCGCATATGCGCCAGCCCGAACCCGAAAAAAAGCGAAGCGAGTTGAGCGCCCGTTCGCAGAGCTGCACCTCGTCAAACAGGATGAAGGTGGTTTCTTTGCGAATGGGGGCGCGTTTATAGTCTGAAATCCGCGCCACGATGGTGTCAACGTCGTCGGTGGGACAATCGAACAGCGGAGCGATCAGCTCAAGATCGGTCTGAAAGTCGAGTTTGACAAACGCATCGCCGGCGATTCGCCTGCCGATTTCCTCGGCAGCGTACGTTTTGCCTACGCGTCGCGCACCACGGATGAGGAGGGGGCGTGAGGCGTCCTTTGTCGCCCATGATTCGATAACGGACTCGATTGATCTGCGCATGGGGCCGCCTTTCCAATTTCGTGTACTTCAGATACATAGTTTAGTACGATTTCATGTACTTGAAATACACGAAATAATAGAAAAGCGTGTATCTCAAATACACGAAATTGCACTGCTGAAGCTTCCAGGCGGATAAACATACTCATATTGGGCGGTTTTCACCGGTTACTCGCCACCTTGGGCTATGTTTGCCCCTATGCCCGTATTGAGGGCCGTGCTGATTGACGACGGCGCTCCCAGCGAGCCAGCTTAATCGTCACCAGCGTGAGGGCCCAGGCCACAAGCGAGAACGCGGCGCCCACTGCGCCCACGTACGCAATGCCAACGCTGCTTACCACGGCGCCGCCCACTGCGGTGCCAAACGAGATGCCGACGTTAAACGCCATGGGCTCAACCGAACTTGCGAGTACCATCGACTTGGGATGGCGGCTGCGTGCCACGTCCATAAAGTGCGTGATGCATGAGACCGAGAACAGGTACATGAGCATCGCCAGGCTAAAGACAAAGACCAGCGCGAGCGGCATGGCGGCGCCCACGGCAAACAGCCCGAGCAGTGCCGCCGCCTGCAGCACAAACGTAACCAGCAGCGCCTTCATGCCAAAACGCGCATCGATCCATCCGCCCAGGATGTTCGAGATCAGGCAGAACACGCCATAGGCCATAAGTGTGGTGCTCGCCTGAACGGTATCCATGCCCAGCACCTGCTCCAGATAAGGCGTCACGTAGCCGTAGAATACGTAGACCGAGCCCACGCCAAACAAGAAGATGAGCATGCCGGTGATGATACTCGGCTCGCGTAGTAGCCCCGCCTGCTCGCGGAAGGTGGCGGGCTCATCGGTCTGCCCGGCGCGAGGCATAAACGCCACGAGCGCGCTACAGATCAAAACGGCAAAGGTCAGCGTGCCGTACATGGCCACGTGCCAATCGAGTGTGTCGGCCACAAACTTGCCAATCGAGGTCACAAAGACCATCGCCACGGAAAACGCGCCGTACACGACCGAGATGGCAAGTGAGGTTTGCTGCGGGGATAGCAGCTCAGGGATGTACGTCACGCCCACGGCGAGCAGCGCACCCGAGACAGAGCCCAGGACAATGCGTGAGATAAACAGCACCTGGAAGTTGGGAGCCAACGCCATGACCAGGTTGCCGAGCACAAAGACGACGCTATAGCACACGAGCAGCTGGTAGCGGCGGAATCGCCCCGTGCTGAGCGCGAGCACCGGCGTCGCGATAGCGTAGACGAGCGCAAACACGCTGATGAGCTGGCCCGCAGTGGCAAGTGATATGCCGAGTTCCGTTGCCAAGTCGCTTTCGATGCCGATGACCACGAACTCGGAGCAGCCGAGCGAGAATCCCAACAGCACGAGCAGCGCCAGGCAGAGCTTGGTGCGCGCGGGGGAGAGCGCGGCGGCGGTTGGCTTACTTTTAGGCGTGGTTGCGGCGGTCAAGGTTGTCACTCCAATGTCGCATGAATAAGCGGGATTCAATCCCTGCAACTCTAACAGAATGTGACAAAGGG
>CATYUU010000052.1:0-13423 GCA_958413455.1 uncultured Collinsella sp.
TTAGCTCAGCTGGGAGAGCGCGGGCTTTGCAAGCCTGAGGTCAGGGGTTCGATCCCCCTAACCTCCACCATGATGGACCTGTAGCTCAGTTGGTTAGAGCGTCCGGCTGATAACCGGGAGGTCACAAGTTCGAATCTTGTCAGGTCCACCATCAAAACGTTAAGAGCCCTGGGGTATTGCCTCGGGGCTTTTTTCTTATCCAACAAAAGTAGTCAAAATAGCCCCGTCCCAAATTAACTGCTTTGATTTTGTGTGCTGGGCGAAAGATTGGGTAGTATAGCTATTCAATGCGGCGACCCTGCCGTGTGTTAACCGCTACGTACCGGAGGTGTTCCATGGTTCGTGTCGACATAGAGACCATCGTCATGGCCGCCGGTCCCGTGCCATCGCTTATCGTGCTTCGTGAGCGCTGCGGCAAGTCGGATTCGACGGCACCCCTGCGTTCGCTTTCCATTCAGACCGGCTCGTTTGAGGCCGCGGCCATTAGCCGTGGCATCGATAGCGGTCGCGCCGAGCGCCCGATAACGCATGACCTGCTGCTTGACACTGTCGATGCCCTGGGCGCCAAGCTCGAGCGCATCGAGATCGTTCGTGCCGAACCGCCGGTGTTCTATGCGACGGTTGTCGTGTTGGCCGATGGCAGCGAGCATAGAATCGATGCGCGCCCGAGCGACGCCATCGCCCTTGCCGTACGCAGTAATGCCCCCATGTTCGTTGAAGACGACATCATGAATCGCCTGGGTACCGTTTCTGCCCATGCGGAGGAAGTTGACGACGAGCAGGAGTTCGAGAAGTTCGACGAGTTCGTCCATACGCTCTCCCCCGATGATTTCTAAATGTCTGGCACGCGAGCGGAGAGGTCGCTGATGGGTACCCGCGTATCGGCTGAAGCGGCCGCCATATCGCGTGAAGCCCAAATGCGCTCGGAGGCATCCGAGGCGGCTCGCATCGCCTATGTGACGCAGGCCCGCACGCTTCGCGAGCGCCGCGGCTCCTATATCAAGATGGTTATCATCTCCGCCCTTGTCGCGGCAATCTGTTCTCGTCTTCGTGGTACAGTTGGTGCGCTTGGGTTTTCGATTTCAACAGGCTTGGTAATCTGGGGTGTGGTCGATGCAGTAATGCTGACCAACCAGATCAAGGTACTCGACAAGCGCGCGATGGATATGACGCGCGCCCGCGACGCTGCCGCCAAGATCGCTGCCGAGGCACAAGAACTGTAACGACGCCGGATTCGATGGGAAGGTCTAGAGATGGCACAGGATATGCAGGACGCCGGTAACGTCTCCGCCGAGCTCGACGCCATGGTGTGTGACCTGATTGGTGCGTTCTTGGACGACCTTGCCGCCGGCGAGAATCCGGGCGTAGTTGTGGCGATCGAGGACGCTGCTTCCAACCGCTATCTGGCCGCGCTCGACGAGGATGGCGAGGAGGCATGCCTGGAGGCTGCCACCAACTTTATCTCCGAGCACAAGATGGGCCTTAAGGACGAGGGCTTGGGCCGTATCGCCCGCTATGCCATCGGCTATACCGGCTGTGTCGAGATTGACGGCGGCTACCATGACGCTCTACTCGTGAGCTTCTTTGAGACGACGCTCGAGAGCGGCTTTTCGGCATATGTGCTGTATGAGGGCATGGGCGCCGGCGATGGTTTTATGTGGAGCGACCCTGAACCTGCAGGTGAGGAAACCCCTCTCATCTAAAATCGCTAAAATAAACGAGTTTTCGGTAAAAGGCTCAATATTCCCGCCGAGCGTTGCATTGCTGGGTGGGTCGCATACGCGTGCCGTTTGTATATGGATAGAAGATAGGGGAACTACATGCGCGTAGACAATCTGAGGAACATCGCCATCATCGCCCACGTCGACCACGGCAAGACGACGATGGTTGATAAGCTCCTGCGTGCCACGGACGCCTTCCGTGCCAACCAGCAGGTCGAGGACCGCGTCCTGGACTCTAACGACCAGGAGCGCGAGCGCGGCATCACGATTCTCGCCAAGAACATCTCTATCGAGTACAAGGACGTCAAGATCAACGTCATCGACACCCCGGGCCACGCCGACTTTGGCGGCGAGGTCGAGCGCGTGCTGCGTATGGCCGACGGCGCCCTGCTGCTGGTCGATGCCTTTGAGGGTCCCATGCCCCAGACCCGCTTCGTGCTGCGTCACGCTATCGACACCGGCCTTAAGATCATGATCGTCATCAACAAGATCGACCGTCCGGGCGCCAACCCCGAGAAGGCCTACAACGACTGCCTCGACCTCATGGCCGACCTGGGTGCCACCGACGACCAGCTTGAGTTCGCCATGGAGCACGTGGTCTACGCCAGCGCCATGAATGGCTTTGCCCGCCTTGACCCCAACGACGGCAACATGGACATGTACCCGCTGCTCGACATGATCATCGACGATATGCCCGCGCCCGAGGCTGACGAGAACGCCCCGCTGGCCATGCAGTGCGTGACCATCGACCACTCCAACTTCGTCGGCCGTATCGGCATCGGCCGCGTGTACTCCGGCGCCATTCACCAGGGCGACCAGATTTTGGTTGTGAAGAACGACGGCTCCAGCGCCACCGCTACCGTCAAGCAGCTCTTTACCTTCGACTACCTGGGCCGCACCGAGTGCCAAGAAGTCGGCGCCGGCGACATCGCTGCCGTCGTGGGCATCGACCGCACCGATATCGGCGATGTCTACACCGATCCCGAGAACCCCGTCGAGCTCGAGCCCATCGAGATCGACCCGCCGACCCTGTCCATCGTCTTTGAGGCTTCGACCTCCCCGCTCGTCGGCCGTGACGGCGACATCGTGGGCGCCCGTCAGCTTAAGGAGCGCCTGTTCAACGAGGCCGAGAACAACGTGACCATGAAGATCGAGGAGCTCGAGGACAAGAGCGGCGTCGAGGTCTCGGGCCGCGGCATTCTGCACCTGTCTGTTCTGATGGAGTCCATGCGCCGCGAGGGCTTTGAGTTCCAGGTCGGCCGTCCCCGCGTTCTGTTTAAGAAGGACGAGAACGGCAACAAGATGGAGCCTGTCGAGCAGGCCGTCGTCGAGTGCCCGGACGAGTACTCAGGCAAGGTCGTTGAGGTCTTCGGTACCTCCGGCGGCATCATGACGAGCATGGACACCTCGGGCATCGTGACGCACCTTGAGTTCAAGATCCCGACGCGCGGCATCATGGGTCTCAAGAACCGCATCATGAACGTCACCCACGGCGAGGGCGTGTTCTACCACACCTTCCTGGAGTATGGTCCTTACGCCGGCGAGATCGGCAACCGTCAGAACGGCGCCATGATCTCCATGACCACCGAGAAGGCCGTTGCCTATGCTCTGGGTACGCTGCAGGAGCGCGGCCAGCTGTTTGTTGAGCCGGGCACCGAGTGCTATGAGGGCATGATCGTGGGCGAGCGCAGCAAGGCTGGCGACATGGTCGTCAACATCGCCCGTACCAAGAACCTGGGCAACCAGCGTTCCTCGACCTCCGATATCTCCGTCCAGCTGGTGCCGCCTCGCACCTTCTCGCTGGAGGAGGCGCTGGAGTATATCGCCGACGACGAGCTGGTTGAGATCACTCCCAAGAACATCCGCCTGCGCAAGCGTCTGCTCAACGCCACCGACCGCAAGAAGGCTGCCGTCCGCGCCGGCCAGGTCAACAAATAAGCGCTGGGGCTTATAACCGCCAATAAGAAAGGGCGTCGACCGCAATGGTCGGCGCCCTTTTTGGTGCAAGGGGACAGGTTACTTTGCACCACGGTGGAGGAGGTTATCCCCCGAGCGGCTTTCCAGCCAAAGTAAAGTTGTTTAAACATATACATAATTCCACAGGATATAACCGCTTTGATACAAAACCGTTAACAGATAAATATCAACTGGTATTACATTAAAAGACCTCTTTACCAGCGGTTTACATGACTGTTATCTATATTGTATTTTATGCATTGTGGCATAGACGAACCGTCTTAGAAGTTGCCCCCAATGGGTTCTTGCAATGCGCCAGGTAGGTTCTCGTAGATGTTGGGGCTTGTGTTCGATCCGACGATTCGCCGTATTCCACACTGTGTTGTAGGAATTAAGGGACAACTATGGACGCACACCGCTCGCGGTCGCTTGGTATGGCGGCCCTGATCTTCATTTTGATTAGCCTCACCGCCGCAGTTTTTCACGGCGCATCCCCCGTGCGCGCCGATGACGTTGCGAAACCCGATCCGATTGCGATCGATGGGGATACGGCGACGGTTGATGTCAGGCTGTATACCGATGAGCACCACACTCAAAAGCTCGAGGATCCCGTAACGTCCACTTCGACGCTCTATGGAGCTTTCTCGGCACAATTCAAAGGCGGCAAGGCGCCTACGCCCGAGAAGAACATCGCTGTCTATAAGCTGCCCGACACCATTGTCGTTGACGACAACGACGGCGGCGACCTCATGGAGGGTCCGGAAGCCACTGCCGCCAAGGCTGGCACGTGGAAGATTAAGGACAATAAGGTCATCTTTGCGTTTGACAAAAACTGGCTTGCGTCAAACCCTGCGGAGATTTATGTCGGAGCCAATTTCTCGTTCGAGCTTGCAGGCAAGGGCACCGGCTCAGGCAGCAGCGCATCTGTCGTGTTCCCTGGTGTGGGAACGATCAAAATCCCTACCAAGGACGGCAAAGTCACGGGGACGAAGTCGGGGACCTTCTCCCAGGGCGCAGATGGCGTGGCCAAGGTTACCTGGACTGTTACGCTTACCGTAGAGTCGTATGCTACGGACGTTAGCTTCACTGATACGCTGGGCGACAACTTCGACTTTGTGAACGACAGTTTCAAGCTCGACGGCAAGAAGCTTGACTCCCAGCCGATGATCGACGGCCAGGTCGTAACCCTCGACAGCCTGGGCAACCTTTCCCAGGGCAACCACACGATCACGTACGATACGGTGCTGAAGAGCGGCGTTGCCGCGAACGGCGGCGATTTGATCAAAGCTGAGAATACGGCAACGTGGAATTGGGCTGGCTCAAGCGACAGCGATAACAGAACAGCTACGGCTGAGCCTGTTACATTCGGCTATGACATGATCAAGAAGTCCAATGGCTCAGGCACGCCGTCGGACATCAAGTGGACGGTCAAGCTCAACCAAGGCAAGCTCAAGGCCGACATGAGCGGCTACATGTTCACTGATAATCTGGACGGAAAACAGACGTATACGGGCAACTTTACGGTTTACAAAGGCGACTCGGAGGCGAGCGGAGTCAAGATTTGTGAAAGAAAACTTGAACCTAAGGATAATTCCTTTTCCTATACGTTCCCGAACAACCTTGAGGATAAGTACGCCACCTACTGCATCGTTTATCACACCAAGATGAACGACACGAGCTCGTACGACACTGTGCGCAACAGCGCGGCCATCGAGCGCGGAGGCTCCGTTTCCGGTAGCGATGATGGCAGTTTCACGCCGCAGCTGACGGGTGTTGTGCCGATCGCCAAGAGGCTCGTGAGATACGATGAGGCGGCGACGACGGGCAGGGCGACGTGGGAGACGAAGGTCGCGCTGAAGGCGATCGTCAATGCGGCCCATCCAGGCGAGGTGACGGTGAAGGACACGTTTCAGTCGGCATGGTCGCAGAAGCTTGGTGTCGACGAAAGCTCCATTACCGTTAAAATCGGCAATACCAAGCTGGTTCCGGGCACCGACTGGAGACCAACGACCAGCTATCCAGGTAATGAAACAAAGAAAAACTACGACCTCAAAATCATCGTTACCGACAACGTGAAAGCCGCTCTCGAGAACGAGGACTACGCCGTTATCACCTACGACACCACATCAGAAGCGCTGTCGGGCTGGTACTCAAACTTCGCAGCGGTCGAAGCACCGGGCCTGAGACTACAGTGGCCGTTCACCGAACCCGTCAAGTACGTTGTCAACCAAGAAACGGCGCCCGCGGTCGAGAAGCCGGAAACGGAGTCGAAGGTGTCTTGGGTTGAGAACTTCGATTGGCATACCGTTGACGGCTCGGATGAGAAGGGCGCCTGGATCGTCGACTGGACGGTGTATGCAAACCGCCAAAAGGGTAATAAGGGCGCAAATGGCGAGTTCGAATACTATGGAGCTGGAAAGCTGGGCGGGAAACCGCTGAATATCGTTGATAGCCTTCCGGATGGTATGAGCTATGTTGCGAATTCCGCAAAGTATACGCTCGTGCAGAACCCCTATGATAAACATACGGGGCTTCATCGCGGAGGCGAGGCCAAGGAGGTCGTTACGGGTCGGACGCTCGCCGCCGACAACGTCAGCCGCAACGGCAATACGGTCACCTTCTCCATCCCCACGACTGAGCTTGAAAGCTATGCCGGCTACGCAAAGCTCACGTACAAGACGGCGGTCAAGCGCGGTAAGCTCGATACCTCCACAAACGAGGCGAAGTTCACCAACAAGGCCAGCGCCGAGTCGGGAAGCAAGAAGTTCGAATCCGGCAGTGGCACCGTCACCATCAAGAACAACGTTATCAAAAAGACTGGTGAACAGGTCAGTAGTAGCAACCGCATTAAGTACACCATTCTTGTTAACGAGTCTGCCGTTGCCCTTAAAAACGGCACCGACTTCCTTGAGCTCGTCGATACCATGGATGCCAAGTGCACGCTGGTGCCGTCGACGCTTAAGGTCTATGAGTGGGTGTATGGTGCCTGGTCACCGCTGGCTGATAAGGACTATTCGTCGAAGGTGGAGCAGGTCAAGGATGAAACTGGCTCGCGTACGAAGTTGACGCTTAAGGTACCCGACAAGAAATACCTCCAGGTCGAGTATGAGGTTATCCCGACCGGAAACCCTGGCAACAAGGTTCCTCTATCCAATACCGCCATGCTTACGGGTGTGAAGGACGGTTCTGCGACTGATGATCAAACATGGGAAATTAAAAAAGCTTCTGCCAGCGCAGGTGGCAACGGCTACGGCATCACGATGACCAAGTATGACGCCCAGCAGGTCGGTGCGACGCTCGAGCGTGCGGAGTTTACGCTCTACAGCGTGAATATGGACCAGGTTGCAACGGTGGGTATCGAGAATGCAAGGACTAAGTTTGAAGCCGCCCCCACCGACGCCAACGGCAAAATCTCGTTTGGCGCAGAAGACAAGGCGATGGTAAATTGCGTGCTTTACCAGCTCGTGGAGACGAAAGCGCCTGACGGCTATGCCGCGGCGGCGCCCACGTGGATCATGCTTAAGGGTAATGCTGACGATGAGGAGTATCAAACTGAGCTCAATAAAGCGAAGAGCATCGTCAAAGACTCCGAAATCATCGGCGATGACAAAAAGGACGAGATCTGGATCTACGACAATCGCCTAACGGGCTCTGCGGTTATTAAAGCAAAGAAAGTGCTTGAAGGTGGCACTTTCAAGGCGGGGCAGTTCTCGTTCGTGCTCAAGGACGCCGAGGGCAAGGTGCTCCAGACGGTGACCAATAATGACAAGGGAAATGTCTCCTTTGACGTCAAGTACAACAAGGCGGGAACCTATACCTACACCATCTCCGAGGTCGAGCCCGAGGGCGCCGTCGACCATGTTAAAGATCACATCACCTATGACAGGACCGTGTACAACGTCACGGTTAAGGTAACTAATGGCACGGACCAGCTCGACGCCCTAGTTACCTATAACGATGGCTCTCAGAATCCGCCGACCTTTACCAACAAGTACTCGACTATGCTACCTGAGGCGGGCGGGGCTGGCTTGACTATGACATATCTTGCCGGCGCTTCGCTGTTGTGTTTTGCCGCGACGTGGATGCATGCTCGTCGCCACCGTGGTCTTGATCGAGATGGTCGCCGTGAGTAAACTGCACCGCCGCTTGTTGACCGTCATGATGGTGGCCATGACGACTCTCCTCGCTTTTGCAGCGTCGCCCGAGACGGCCCGTGCTGCCGATGCCGGAGCCATCACGATTGGCGGCGACGTCGCGACGCAATACGATGCATACCAGCTCTTTTCGGCAACTGTTACCGATAAAGTCGGCTCCGATCAAAAGGTCGCGACGGACTTGGCGTGGGCGAGCGATGCAGCTCGTCAGGCTGTCCTTCCCGTTCTTTATGATGCGGGGTTTGATAGCTCGGCATCGACGGCGCAAGAGGCTGCCGAGTGGCTGAATGCCGACGGACATATGTCGACCGCTCTGGCGGCAAGGCTCGCCTGTGCGATTTGCAATGCAGGTGCCGCTTCTGTTCCCCTCAACGCGGGTATGGCGGCCGAGCTGCCCTGCGGCTACTGGCTCATCGTCGCCGACGACGACGCCATCGACCAGGGCGAGGCCGGCACCGCGCCGATCATGGCCCTGGTGGGCGGCGGCGCCGTCACCGTCAAGCCCAAGGCCGCGACCCCCAAGGTGTCCAAGCACGTGCTGGAGGACAGCACCGCCGCCTGGCAGAAGGCCGCCGACGCCACGGTCGCCGACGACCTGTACTGGCGCCTCTCGGCCACGGTCCCGGCAGGGCTAACGGCCTACGACACCTATACGGTGCGGTTCGTCGACACCATGAGCGCGGGGCTCGACCCCTCCAAGGTGGCCGCGAGCATGCGCGTGTACGCGGCGGCGGGCGCGGACGGCGGCTTCGACGCCGTCTCGGCCGGCAAGGACGGCCGCGCCGGCACCGATCCCGCGAAGGGCTGGACCGATATCACGGCCCAGTGCGCCACCAAGGTAGCGGCCGACGGCAAGACCTTCACCGTGCGCACCGGCGACCTCATCGCCGCGCTCGGCGGGACCGAAGCCTTTACCGCGGGCGCCCGCGTGGTCGCCGTGTACAACGCGCCGCTCAACAGCGCATGCAACCACGGCATCGCGAAGGGCAACCCCAACGAGGTGTACCTGCGCTACCCGCGCTCTCCCCTCGCCGACCAGTCCGGCGATGCCGGCTTCACCCGCACGCCGAGCGATGACGCGTGCGCCTACACCTGGGGACTCAGTCTGATCAAGCGCTCAAGCTCAGACGATAAGCCGCTCGCGGGTGCCAAACTGCGCATCATCGACGACTGCGGTCGCATCCTAACGACTGACGGCTCGTGGTCGACGGATGCCGACGCGTGCATCACCACGGACGCGGATGGCCATGTGGAATTGAGCGGTGTGGACGCGGGTGTCTATACCGTCGAGGAAATCGCGGCACCCAAGGGCTACACCGCCTTTGAGGACAAGCGTACGGTGACGGTTACGGCTGAGGGTCTGGACGTTAAACAAGTGGCGACCGCGAAGCCCAAGGTGACCGTATCGGTCGAAAACCCTCTGCGGGTTGATACCGCCGATGCCAGGACGGGTTCGATTGAGCTGTCGGTGCTCAACACCCCAAGCAAAGAAGCAGGTCGAGGCTTTATGCCCTCGACGGGAGATAGAACGTTGGTACTGGTGGCGGTTTTGGCTGCCATCGGAGTGGCGGCTATTGTTGTCGCGCTCGTCATCAAGCGGGGAGGAGGTCGCCGTGAAAAATAATTGCCCTTCTTGCTCAATGGCGTACTGCCTCCGTAGCGAGTGACGCGCAGGCCTACCGACCTGATGATCATTGGTTTTGAAAAAGTTACTAGAGAACCCTCCAAGAAAAGCGGGGCACCCGGTCGACATGACCGAGTGCCCCGCTTCGTTTGTTGGTGCAAAGTAACCTGGCACCTTTGTGGTGGTTGGTGGCTAAGCGGTGGGGAGTCCTGGCATGTTAGCCGGCTGCTGCGGCTTGAGGTGGGCGTTGCGCCAGATGATCTGGATAACGTAGCCGAGCATAAAGACAAAGGCTACGCCGCTGATGAAGTCACCTACGAGGGGAAGCCCCGTGAGGGCGCCTGCGATTACGCCGCCCACGGCTGCCATGGCGTAGCGGTTTTGGTTGTGTCCGACCATGCGGGAGATCGCGCACCCCGCAAAGGCACTCGACACCAACGCGATGCCGATAACGCCGCACAAGAGGGCTCCGGCAAGCGACAGACCAGCGATAGAGATAATTAGCAGTAGGACGGCGGGGACGATAGCAATCGTGCCCAGAAGACCGCTCACCCACAGGGGCATGGGGCGCTGGTGGAGCATGCCGGCGGCGCTGGCGGTCGCGCGCGGAAAGACGAGCTCGAGCAGCAGAGCGACAAAGCAGGTCGAGAGTGCCGCGGCGACGATACCGCCGATGACATCGTTAACGGTGGAAGTATCCTCGTTCTCGGTGCGGTCGATCTTGAGCGTGCCTACCTCGGCTCCTGCGGCACGCTCGGGGTCCTCGGAGACGTGCGCGTTCACGGTGCCGGTGATGTGGGCGTTCTTGCCCAGGATGAGCTTGTCGGCCCAAACCTCGACATCGCCCTCGACGGTGCCATCGATGGTCACCGTGTCGCCCGCAAGCGCTGCCGACTTGGTAGAGCCGCGCAGGGCAACCGTCTCGCCTATCGCGTAAAAACAGTTGGCGGTGCTGTCGGAATTGAGCACAACGTGCTGACCGACGACCGTGACGCTGCCATCAACCGTGGTCTTGGCGATATCGATAGTGCGTGCCGCCAAGCGGACGGCGCCGCCCACCGTGCAGTCGCGGATGGAGAGGCTCTCGCCTGCTGCAATTATGTCGCGGCCGATGGACGCATCGTCCAAGTTGAGGGCCTGACCTGCCCAGTACAGGTCACCTTCGACGCCGGACGAATTGGCGTCATTGTCGGTCGCAAGTACGTTGCCTGCGGTGTCCGTGCCGGCGAACGACGCCGTGGGAAGCGCGGTGACCGCTAGAGCGATGAGCGCGAATAAGATCGTGATGCGGCCCCACGCTTTACGGCGCTGGGTCGACGGGAATTGATTACAGGGCATAGTGAATCCTTCGTCAGATGCTCGACATGCACCTAACAGGGTACCCAACGCGTGGGCGCTCTAAAAGAACCTCTCGGTTGCATTTCGAAGGATGAGCCCGCGCCACCTACTTTTTGCGGTGCAAAAAGCGTGCGATGTCATCCTCGGTGGGGCTTTTGATATCAAAGCGCAGCGACAGCCAGCGTAGTCCCATGGTCACCACGACGCAAACGACCAGTGCGACGACATTGCTGACCAAGCCGCTCATGACAAGGCAAACATAGCTTGCCGATCCGGCGATGGCCGCGATGGCATAGAAGTTGGTGCGCTGGAAGATACCCGGCACCACACCCATAAAGCCATCTCGCAGCATGCCGCCGCCCACCGCGGTAAAAAAGCCCATCATGATGCACACCGCCGGCGCAAAGCCATAGACCAGCGCCTTGTCTGCGCCGGTTGCCGCATAAATACCCACCGAGATGATATCGAGCAGGGGAATGAGCTTTTCGGGCTTGTCGACGATTGCCGGGAAGATGTAGATGATGGCCGCGGTGGCGATGGAGAGCGGGAGCGCCATCGGTTGGTTGAGGATGTAGACGTTGCCCACCTGCAGCGTCATATCGCGCAAAAGACCGCCGCCCAGTCCACAGACCACGGCGAGCGCGACGGCGCCCACCAGGTCGAGTTTGTGCTCGCGTGCGACCAACACGCCCGAGATCGATGCCGCGACGACGGCGAACATCTCGAGCCAAAACGGGATGGCAACCATGGCATCCGAGGCGTGTGCGGTAACGATCATAGCGGCGGCAACGGGCAAGATGGGGTCCTTTGAGTTACGGGTTTAGACAATGCCCGTACATAGTACATGTTCGGCGCCGATTGCGACCCTATTGCTCGGCAAACGGTTGGCAGCGGATGCTGACATGGCATTGCTGGAATGCCAGGGATCCAAAACATGTACGTCACCCTCCAAAAACGGCATTTTTCGACATCTTTGGAGGCGGACGTACATGTTTGGATTGAGCTCACAGCATGAGTGAGTTGATTTACTCACATCCGGTATATTTCCCCACTTCAACGGACATAAGAGTTGGATACCGGCTCAGAGCGAGAGGCCCTCAATGGATACCCCTGTTCTCATTTCGCATAAAACCGCATGGCTTGTCCATCATGCACCCCAGAATTTGGTTCAGTCTCTTGCGCGGCACGACTACCAGATAGGCGCACAAGGCATCTCCACCCAGCAACGTGCTGCGCGCATACGACAGGCTCTTACCGACTGCGGCATTCCGTCCGATATGCTTAAGACTATCGATATCGCGGTTGTATTCGAATTCGAGCGAATTCGTACCAAAGGCGTCGTTTGTCACATTCTTGGACAAAATCTTCCCTACGAGCATATTAACGAGTTGACGCCCGGAATCTTCATCACCGACGAAGCCTTCACCTTTGTGCTCGCTGCCGAGTGGATGGATAGGATCGAATATCTCGAATATGGCTATGAAGTTTGCGGCGATTATCGCATGAGGCTCAATCCCGCCGACCCTTATACCGGGCAACCAGCCACTACCTCCAAGGATGAAATAACCAAACTGCTCGATCGGCACCCCGGCAAACCCGGTGCCACACGTGCACGGCTCGCGCTCAGGCACATCTACGATCACTCGGCCTCGCCTATGGAGACCGCTTCGGCAATCGCCCTCTCGCTCCCAACAAGCGAAGGCGGCGTTGGTATCCGAGGTATCGAACTCAACAAACCGCTCGAGATCCCTCAACGTCTCTGGCATTGCACAAAAGCCCGAACACTCAAAATCGATGCCCTCATTACCTATAAGCGCAGGGAGCTCGGTATCGAATATAAGGGCGGTTTTCACGATGAGCTCGAGCGCAAGGGAGCAGATGCGGAGCGAGAAGCCGTTCTCTCCCAAATGGGATATCGAATCGTTACGCTCACTTCGGCTCAGTTCGGCAGCCAGCTCGCCTTTCACCGCGCCATGAACAACATTCGCGAAGCACTCGGCATGCCTCGCTGTGCCGACACCGGGTACCAGCGAGAGCAAAACGAACTACGCAAGGCGCTTATCCGCAACTGGAAGGGCATGCGAGACGAAGAGGCACCTTCCGAATAGTGCCACTCCCGTGAACTCAATCCAAACGTGTACGTCAGCCTTCAAAGATGTCGAAAAATGTCGGTTTTGGAGGGTGACGTACATGTTTGGGGAAGCGTGGGATCGAGACGTATTTCGATAACAAAAAAGCTCCCATTGTTGGGAGCTTTCTCAACCAAAATGGCGGAGGAGGAGGGATTCGAACCCTCGTGACCTTATACAGGCCAAACGGTTTTCGAGACCGCCGCATTCAACCACTCTGCCACCCCTCCGCGTGGGGTAAAAACAAAGCAGGCTCGAAGGCCTGCTTTGGAATTAACTGGCGGAGAGTCAGGGATTTGAACCCTGGAGACGCTTTTGACGCCTACACGATTTCCAATCGTGCTCCTTCGGCCACTCGGACAACTCTCCGTTAAATGCGAAAGTCAGTATACACGAGGAATCGCAAAGTGCAAACAGAAAAGTTGGCATTTTTTAAAACGCTTGGCCGCGCCTTGATTGGCAACTTCATCCGAACACTTCCCACATTCATCCGTACATGTA
>CATYUU010000053.1:0-12965 GCA_958413455.1 uncultured Collinsella sp.
GAGGCGGAGACGGCATCGGCGGCCTGTACCAGGACATCGAGCACCGTGTTGGGGTCGACATCGGCATGGTGAGCCTCGATAGCGTGAACGATAACGGGCTTCTCGCCATAACGGCGGGCAAGCTCGGCGCCGATGACGGCATGCGGGCCCTCGACGTCGTGGTCGATTGCCTTGCCCAGGTCGTGCAGCAGGCCGGCGCGCTTAGCGGTCACAACGTCCAGGCCAAGCTCGGAAGCCATCACGCCGCACAGATCAGAGACCTCGAGGGAGTGCTGAAGCACATTCTGACCAAACGAGGTACGGTAGCGCAGGGCACCAAGGGTCTTGACGATCTCGGGGTGCAGGTCGTGGATACCGGTATCAAAGGCAGCCTGCTCGCCAGCCTCGCGCACGCGCTGCTGAACCAGGTCGGCAGCCTTGTGATACATCTCCTCAATGCGGGCGGGGTGAATGCGGCCGTCGGCGATGAGGTTCTCGAGGGCAACACGGGCGGTCTCACGACGGACCGGGTCGAAGCTCGAAAGAACGACGGTCTCGGGCGTGTCGTCGATCACGAGGTTGACGCCGGAAACCTGCTCGAAGGTCCGGATGTTGCGACCCTCGCGACCGATGATACGGCCCTTGAGGTCATCAGAGGGAATGTGCACGGAGGTAACGGTAACCTCGGCTGTGTGGTCGGCAGCGCAGCGCTGAATCGCCAGGGACAGAATCTCCTGGGCGGTCTTGTGGCACTCGGCGCGAACCTGCTGCTCGGACTCGCGAATGATCGTGGCAGCCTCGTGGGTGACCTCGCCGCGAACCTTATCGAGGAGCTCCTTGTGGGCGTCCTCACGGGTCAGGTCGGCGATACGCTCGAGCTCGGAGGTCTGCTTGGCGCAGAGCTCCTCAAGCTCGCGGGAGCGCTTCTCGACCTGACCGGCCTGGCTGGACAGCTGGTGCTCACGCTTGTCGAGAGCGTCGTTTCGGCGATCAAGGGACTCCTCGCGCTGCATCACACGGTTCTCGAGCGTACGAATCTCGCTCTTACGCTGCTTGTCCTCGGCCTCGGCGGCCTGCTTGTTCTTGATGATCTCCTCTTTAGCCTCGAGCAGAGCCTCTTTTTTGAGGGTCTCGGCCTGACGCTTAGCATCACCGATCAGGGACTCAGCCTGTGCGTGTGCCGACTGGATCTTTTCGTCGGCCTTGTGAAGACTACCCTGCTTGGCGGTGCGCATGTAGGCAATGGCGGCGATGGCACCCAAAACGATGCCAACGAGCGCTGCGATGATAGGCATGCTCACTCCTTTTTATGGATTCGTTACACAACAAAGCGAACCGTCCTTACGAACGGCTCGCGACATTTGAGTAATATGGGCGCAGCTTATGCGGGTCGGATACAGATAAACATATAAACAAACTCATCACAGATGAGCACATATCACAAAGCAAATGACAGTGTTTATCGTACGTTGAACCACAACAACTGTCAAATAAATGGCCCCGGCACGGCGGCTAAAACACGGTGAACGGCAGGGCCACAAAACGCATACGCCTAAACCGCACATTCCTCGCGTTCGGCATCGAGACGTGCCTTAACGGCATCGGCGGCGACGTGATACGAGAAGCCCTTGCCCATCAAAAACCGAACCAGTTTTTCGAATGCGCGCGTCTCTGGAACACGCCGCCTGGCGAGCAGGGCTGACGCACGCGCCAAATCGTCTTCGACGGCAAAATAATCCTCGGGATAACCGGGAATGTCATCGAGCACGACATGACGGCGCTTGAGCTCGGTCTCGATTTTGCGCTGTCCCCAACCGCGCCGCTTGCGCTCCTCGATAAAGTACGAGCAAAAGCGGCTCTCGTCTAAAAAACGATACTCGGTGGCGCGCTCGACGGCGAAATCGATCGCAGGCTGGTGAAAGCCGTAGCGAGCCAGCTTGTCACGGACCTCACCCGTCGCATGGTCGCGGCGCGATAACATCTCGGTCACCATGGTAAGTGCACATTTACGCTCAATGAGCTGCACCGCCTCACGGAAGTTGTCCCAATCACAGGGAAGATCGGGGCGGTTTTTGACATACAGCCGCGCGACCCGCACGGGAATCCAAATGGACCGCTCAAAACCGCCCTCAAGCTCACAATCGATATGTGCGCAAGGCTTTTTGGACGCATACCCGCTCGAGAACGAGGAGACCGCCTTCTTATCGGGAAAGACGACCGTGGCCTCGGTCACCGTATACGACATGAGCGTAACCGCTACTCGTCGTCATCATCGAGCATGGCGGAACCATCGATGGCGTAAAGCTCGTCAAACTCCTCAGGCGCAGGCTGATCGGTCAGCTCGACCTCGGACGGAGCATCGTCATCAAACTCAAGTCCACAGGCAAGGCGGACCTTATGCTCAATCTCGTCGGCACAATCGGGGTGTTCGCGCAGGAACGCCTTGGCGGCCTCGCGACCGTTGCCGAGCTTATCCTCGCCATAGGCAAACCAGGAGCCCATCTTCTTGCAAATGCCGCACTCGACAGCCATGTCCAGAATCGAGCCCTCCTTAGAGATGCCCGTACCGTACATGATGTCGAACTCAGCAGAACGGAACGGAGCTGCCACCTTGTTCTTAACGACCTTGGCGCGCACGCGGTTACCGATAACCTCGTCCTTAAGCTTAATGCTGTCGATGCGGCGAATGTCGATACGCACCGAAGAGAAGAACTTAAGGGCGCGGCCGCCCGTCGTGGTCTCGGGGTTGCCGAACATGACGCCGATCTTCTCACGCAGCTGGTTAATGAAGATGCACGTCGTGTTGGACTTGGACAGCGAGCCGGCGAGCTTGCGGAGCGCCTGGCTCATCAGGCGAGCCTGAAGACCGACCGTAGTGTCGCCGATTTCTCCCTCGATCTCGGCACGCGGGGTCAGCGCAGCGACGGAGTCAACGACGATGGCATCGATGGCGCCGGAACGCACGAGCATGTCAACGATCTCGAGCGCCTGCTCACCCGTATCGGGCTGGGAAATGAGCACCTCGTCGATATCCACGCCGATGCGTGCGGCATACGTGGGATCGAGCGCGTGCTCGGCATCGATAAATGCCACAACGCCACCCATTGCCTGGGCCTCGGCCAGGATCTCGAGCGAAAGCGTCGTCTTACCGGAGGACTCAGGACCGTAAATCTCGACGATACGGCCGCGCGGCACGCCGCCGATACCCAGCGCGGCATCGAGGGCCAGGGCGCCCGTGGGAATGGCCTCGACCTCGAGCTCGGGACCACCATCGCCGTACCTCATGATGGAACCCTGGCCGAATTTCTTCTCGATCTCGGCCTTGGTGGTGGCGATCATCTCATCGCGCTCTTTACCCGTCGTGCGAGCATGAACGGTACGTACGGGACCTGAATTCTTGGCCATGAATAGCCCTCCTCTTAACAACCTGCATCGATAATAAACGAACGGCTGTTCGTGGTCAACCGTTCAGGCCAATCATATGCAGGCAGTCTTTCCAAAACCCAACCAAACGCCGACCAAACACTGACCAAATGCTTGACCACACAGGGCCAAATAAGAACAAAGAAGGCAAGAATACATCTATAACCAGCACAAAAGCTAAATTTGTCAGAGGTCCCTATCTCCACAATTAAGGGGCCCGGAGGCCCCTTAAAACACGTCTATTCCATAGAGTTGAGCACAAGGGCAATGCGACCCAATGCCTCCGTGACCGCATGGGCACGAACACACGAACGGTCGCCCTCATAGTGGCAGCGCACAGAGTTCACGACCGGCACTCCCCCATCGGCGGAACGATGCGCCCAGCCAATATAGAAAGTGCCCGCCGGATCGTCCTCAGTGCCACCGCCGGGGCCGGCATAACCCGTTGCGCCCACTGCAATATCGCTCTGGTACAGCTCCAGCGAACCCGCCGCCATCTCACGCGCGGTCTGATGCGACACCGCGGTATATCGGTCGAGCGTCTCCTGCTCAACACCAAGAACGCGATGCTTAATCTCATCGCAATAGGTCACCGCACCGCCGCGCAGCACCGCCGACGCGCCCGGGATATCGGCAATCGTCGAGGCGATCATACCCGCCGTCAGCGACTCAGCCGTCGAAACCGTCACGCCGCGAGCGCTCGCGCGCTCGACAATATCACGCGCCAGCTCCTCGTTATGTGCGGAAATCTGCTCAAAAGAGTCAGTCATACCCACCAGGACCTAGACCGAAAAGACGATCTTGCGGCAGTTCCAGAAGTACTGGGCGCCCGAGATAACGGTCAGGACAACGGCAACGGCGTACAGGAAGCGCGACACCGAGTAGATGCCGAGCGTCAGCGCCACCGGGCCAAGGTGCAAGCCGGCCATAGCAAAAACGCACAGGTAACCGCAGATGGAGACCATCGTGGTTGCCGTCTTGTACTTGCCGAGCTTATCGGCCGCAACAACCACGCCGGCCGCACTCGCAACCATGCGTAGGGCGCTCACCAGCAGCTCGCGGAACAGGATAATAAACACGGACCACACGGTCACCGCGCCAAAATCCAAGAACAGCAGCAGGGCCGAGAACACCAGCAGCTTATCGGCGATGGGATCCAAGAACTTACCGAAGTCGGTGATCTCGTTGCGCGAACGCGCCAGATAACCGTCGACCTTATCGGTGCACGAAAGGATCACATACAGAATGAAGGCAGCGGCAGCGAGCGGGCCGTCGAAGGTGCTCCAATCCGTACCGGCAACACTCGTGTGAGAAAGCGCCGACACAATCATGAACACCGGGATAAAGACGATGCGCACGCACGTCACGATGTTGGCGGGCGTCCAGACACTCGTCAGTTCCTTATTGCTCTCGTTAGCCACGACGCTCTCCTACTCCACAACATGACCGATAAGCTCATAGCAGAAGCTATCGGTAAACTCGACGGTCAGAATATCGCCCACGGACGCCTCGCTGGCGTCTAGATGCACCGCTCCATCGGAATCGGGCGCCTGGAACCAGGCATGGCCGATCAGCTCGGCGCCGTCCTCGGTCTCTTCGATACCGTCGACGATCACCTGGGCACGCTCGCCCACATGGGCGGCGGTGGCGGCAAAGCCGAGCGACTCGGCCAGGTCCATGGCCTCCTGGGCGCGCTCGAGCTTGACCTCTTCGTCGACCTGACCCTCCATCTTAGCGGCCAGGCTACCTTCCTCACGCGAGTAGGCAAAGACACTCGTGTAGTCAAAGCCGACGGTGTCCATAAAGTCGATAAGGTCGCGGAACTCGTCGTCGGTCTCGGTCGGGAAGCCAACCATGGCCGTGGAACGGATCACGATGCCGGGGATGCGCTCGCGAAGGTCGCGGAACAGATCCTCGAGCTCCTGGCGCGAACCGGAGCGACGCATGGCCTTGAGAATGCGCGCGTCGCAGTGCTGCACGGGGATATCGATATAGGGCAGCACCTCGGGCGTATCGCGAATCGTCTCGATGAGTTCGTCAGTCATGCCCTCGGGCTGCAGATAGAGCACGCGGACCCAGACGTTGTGCGGGCGCACGGCCTCGGCGACGGCACGCAGCAGCTGCGCCAGATTGCGCGGCGAGCCATCGGCGACGTCCTCGTCGGCAAAGTCGGTACCCCAGATGCCCGTGTCCTGGCCGATCAGCACGATCTCGCGCACACCGCCGGCAACCAGGTCGCGCACCTCGGAGATGATGCTCTCGGCATTGCGCGAATGATAGCGGCCGCGGATGTAGGGAATCATGCAGAAGCTGCAGAAGCGGTTGCAGCCATCGGAAATCTTGACGTAAGCGACAGCACCCTCGACGGTACGTTTGACCTGCGGGATATAGGCTGCAATCTCACGCTCGACACCCAGCACGCCATCGATGACCGCCACGATGCCATCTTCCTCGTCGGCCTTCACAAAGGCAGCGACCTCGGGCAGCTCGTCAGGCAGGTCATCGCCATAGCGCGACGGCACGCAGCCGCACATGACGATGGGGCAAGAACGAACGCCGTCCTGAACCTCGTTGGCGAGCTCGAGCGTGGTCTCGATGCTCTCGGACGTTGCGGAGGCGAGGAACGAGCAAGTATTGACGATGGCGATATCGGCATCCTGCGGGTCGAATGCCTCCTCGTAGCCCGCGGCGGTCAAAAGAGAACGCATGCGGTCGGTGTCAACCTCGTTCTTAGCGCACCCGAGGGTGATGTAGAGCACGGAGCCCAACGGTGTATCCATGTTGGAGAGCGGTCCTTTCGATTGATATTAGCGGTAGTTGGTGAACTGCAGCGGCTGGCCGTAGTCCTGGTCGCGCAGGAACTGAATCACGGTCTGCAACGCGTCCTTCGAAGCAGAGGAAACACGCAGCTTGTCGGTCTCGATGGTCACCTTGACCTTGAGCTTTTGATCCTTGATGTCCTTGTTGATCTTCTTGGCGGTCGCCTGGTCGATACCCTCGACGATATGGCCGAGCACGCGCACGGTGCCGCCCGATGCCGCCTGCGGAGCATCCCACGAGACAGCCTTGAGGTCGATGCCGCGCTTGATGAGCTTGGAGCTCAGCACGTCAACAATCTGTTTGGAGACAAAGTCGGCCGGGGCGTTGATCGTAAAGAGCTTGTCGCCCTTCGAAAGCTCGATCGTGGCGCCGGAATCCTTAAGGTCATAGCGCTGGGAAATCTCGCGCGTGGCCTGCTGGAAGGCGTTGTCGACCTCTTGCATGTTGACCTCGGACACGACGTCGAAGCTGGAATCTTTAGCCATGATGTTTCCTTTCGCGTACGAGCGGCCTAGTAGCTATCGTACGAATTGTCGGTAGAATCGGTGGGTGTCTGACCGTCAGTTGCGGTATCGGCGCCATCCGTGGACTGGGCATCGGTACCGTCGGTGGTATCGGTACCATCGGTGGTGTCGGTACCATCAGAACTTTCACCATTCTCGGAATCAGACGTCTCCTTCTTGGGAACGGTGATCGTCACACGCGCCACGCCCGAGGTCTTAGTATCGTAACGAACCTTTTCACCGTTCTTGGTAACGGTGACATCGGAAGGCTTGGACGTGGTGATCTCGATCGAAGACTCGGGCGTGTACTCCTGCTCAAAGGGGCCAGTCGCCTGGGCGCCATAGACCGACTTGCCGTCAACCTTGACCTCAATCCACGCGGTCTTTCCCTTGGCAACCGAGACCTTGACCTTCGTGACCTCGTTCTCTTCCTTCTTGGCCGTCGTCTTGGTAGCGTCCGAATCAGTCGACTCATCCGTCGCCTCATCGGTGTCATCGTCCTCGTCGACCGTTTCGGTCTTCTTAGAAGACTTCTTGGTCGTCATCTTGGTAGCAGTGGGCGTCTCGGGCGTGTTCTCGGGCGCCGAAGATGCGCAACCGCGCAGAAGCACCACGATGAGCACAATCAACAGCAGCGCAACGGCGCCGATGCCGGCGTAGACGATACGCGGATCGAGCCCGTTGTTTTGAGGAGTACGTGATCCGCCGCGTCCACAACCGGAACTGCTGCGGCCGCTTCCCTGAGGCATACGACCGCGATTGCTATCGGAACGGCCGCGATAGCCGCCCTGGCCCTGAAGGCTGCGCTGACCCGAGCGGGGCGCAAGTTCACCGCGGCCTTGATAGCCACGCTGGCCCGAACGCGAAGCCGAGGAGCGCTGGCCATACGGTTGTGATTGAGAGCGAAGACGCGGCGTCACCTGCGTGGTATCGGCATCCGCATAGCCACCGCGAGAGCGTCCCGTAGAGGCACCACGGTAACCGCGATCGGAATAGCCACCGTCGCCGTAGCCGGCACGAGGGTCACGCGCCACACCGCGGGCAGCGGGAAGCGCACGGTCCTCGGGCATCGGCGTACTGCGGAACCGGTCACGCTGTGAGCGAATCTCCTCGCCTGAACCCGTCTCGGTAATATAACCGGCCTGCTGAGGACGCTGTCCATAGCGGGTCGAACGACCGCCCTGAACCATCAGGAAGCGCCCGTTGTCCACCGAGGAACGCGAATTGACGTAGCCGGCGGCGTCCTGAAAACGACCGCCCTGCTGGGACGTCTCGCGTTCGTATGCCATCAGGTCGTCAAAGTAGGCATTGACGACCTCGCGCGGATTGAGGCCCAAAAAGCGAGCATAGCTCGAAATCATGCCCTGCGCATAGCCGCGCGGCGGCATCGAAGCAAAGTTACCGGTCTCGAAAAACTCGATGATCTGCGGCCTGATTTTGATGGTGTTGGCGACCTGCTGAATGGAAAGGCCCATTCGGCGACGCTGCTCGAGCAGCATGTCACCAAAGCGTGCAGCCATCAGAATCCTCCAAACTCACGATCTTCACGTGCCATCTCGGCGTCGACAGATTCCAGCGCGGCAAGCCCCTCCTCGTCCAACAGGACCTCGCGCGGCTTGGAACCGTCGGGCGGACCGACGACACCCTTTTCTTCCAGCATGTCCATAATACGCCCGGCACGCGCATAGCCAACCTTCAGACGACGTTGCAGGCCAGATGTGGAGCCAAGCTGCGAATCCACCACAATATGGGCGGCTTCCCAGATGAGCGGATCATCGTCTTGCGGCTCGGCGACTCCGGTGCGGACAATGCCGCCGCCACCCGCCATGGACATGGAAGCAGGCGCCACGGCAGACAGGATCTCCTCGTGGTAGTCGGGCTCGCTCTGCGACTTGACGAACTCGACAATCTCGTTGATTTCGTCGTCCGAGACAAAGCAGCCCTGGATACGGCGGGGCTTGCCCCAGTCGACCTTGGAGAACAGCATGTCGCCCAAACCGGTGAGCTTTTCGGCACCCATCTGGTCGATGATGACGCGCGAGTCGATGCCCGTGGCGACATTAAAGGCGATGCGGTTGGTGATGTTGGCCTTGATAAGGCCCGTCACTACGTTGGAACTGGGGCGCTGCGTGGCCACGATAAGATGAATGCCGGCGGCACGGCCCAGCTGCGCAATACGCACAATCGAGGCCTCCACGTCCTTGCCGGCGACCATCATCAGGTCCGAAAGCTCGTCGATGATGATGACCAGGTAGGGCATCTTTTGCGGCGGGTTATCGTAATGCTCAAACTCGCCGGCGGCCTGCTTTTCGTTGTAGGTCGAGATCTTACGCACGTTGAGACGCTCGAATACCTTCAGGCGACGCTCCATCTCGGACACGGCCCATTGCAGAGCGCTCGCGGCCTGCTTGGGCTCGGTCACCACGGGCACATAGAGATGCGGCAGACCGTTATAGCCCGCAAGCTCGACGCGCTTGGGGTCGACCATGATCAGGCGAACATCCTCGGGAAGGGCGCGCATGAGCAGGGTCGTGATGATGGAGTTGATCATGACCGACTTACCGGAACCCGTGGTACCGGCAATAAGCAGGTGGGGCATCTTGGCGAGATCGGCGACAACCGGCGTGCCCTCGGCATCGCGACCAATGGCTAGCTCGAGCGGACCGCCCTTCACATAGGGCAGAACGTCGCCCAGGTTGACGTTCTGGCGCTTGCGGTTGGGAATCTCGATGCCCACGAGCGAGGTGCCGGGGATCGGGGCAAAGATACGCACCGACTGGGCAGCGAGCGAAAGCGCGATATCGTCCTCAAGGCTCGAAATCTTACTCACGCGCTCGCCCTCGCCGGGCTGAAGCTTAAAGGTCGTAACCGTGGGGCCGGCGATCCAGCCGACCACGCGGGCACTGCGGCCAAACTCAAGCAAGGTGGATTGCAGTGACTCAGCGGTCTGCTCCAGCTCCTTGTCCGAAGACGCGGCGGACGCCGACTGCGGGTTGGCGTGCAGGATCTCGAGCGGCGGAAGCTTGAGGCCGTCCTCTTCTTCGCCCTCGTTATCTGCGGCGCCGCCGTCCGCTCCCCCATCGCTAGCCGCAGCCGATTCGACAGCACTCGAGGCAGACGCATCGGCAACCTTGGGATGCTTCAAGAAGTCGGGGATCTGAGGTGCTGCCGAAACAGGATTCACGGCAAACGGCGGCTCGGACTCGTCGATCTTATCGGGGTCGTCTTCCATCGAAAGCTGACCGGTTACCTGGTCGCGCTTTGCATGGCGGCGCGGCAGCAAAGTTGTCTTTGCGGTCTCAATCGGAGCCTCGTCATCCTCGTCATCGCCCTCGGTGAGCTCAATCTCGCTATCGGACCAAGACGGGTCGGGCTCGCTTGTATTGAGCTTAGGCGCAGCCTTGCCCTTCTTGGCATGGCGGCGCGGCAGCAGCGTCGTCTTAGCGCGCTCAGCCTCAACCGACTCGGACACGTCGACAAACGGATTCTCGTCCTCGTCGTCATCGTCCAAAACCGGGTCCACATCGTTGCCCATGACCGTGGTCACGGCAGCATCGGAGCCCTTTTGACGAAGAATGCTCAGGTGCGGACGGGCAACGCCGGGCACCGACAGGGCTTCGTCGTCACCCCACGGGCTCGCGTTAACATCGGCACGACGGCGCTCGGCAAAATCGGCCGCGCGGTCGCGAGCAGAGCGCAGCACGCCACCCACCGAAAAGCCGATGATGACAAAACCAACGACGGCCAGACCCAACAGGACCACCATCGCGATAGGCTTACCCAGGGCATTCTGCAGCGCACTCGCAATAAACGCACCGATGTAGCCACCCGAGGCGGACAGATTTTGCGGCGTGAACATAAGGTCACACGAGTCGCTCGTACCCGGCACCATCAGCGAAAGAATGGAGACAACGGCGATAAAGACCACGGCGCCGCCCGCGACCGAGCGAATGTTGAGCGGCGAGTCATCACCTAAAAAGAGCGTGGCGGCAAACAGCAAAATGACGATCGGCAGCACGTAGGCGCCCAGACCAAAGCCCAGGTGGTAGAAACCGGCAACCGCAGCCGTAACGGGTGCGGTCGCCGGCGAAATCACGGCAATGAAGGACGCAATCGCCAAAACGGCGATGACAACGCCGGCGATATCGCGGTTGGCCGAGGGCTCGACCAAGGGCTCAAAATCGTCGAAGTCGGCCTCGTGACACTTATTGGCACGCAGATGGGAACCGGCACCCTTAGCAGATGCCGGTTGGTTATTGGCCTTATTGCCTTTGGCGTTTTGTGCAGATCCGCGCGCCAAACTAAACCTCCATGACGACCGGGATGATCATCGGACGGGTGCGCGTACGGCTCCAAATAAAGTTGGAGAGCGAATCGCGCACGGCCTTGCGAATGGCATCGGAGCCGCTGCTCGTAAAGCTAAACTTGCCCTTCTCGATCGTCTTCATAATGGACGCGGAGGCATCCTCGGAGAACTGGTCGTCGATGGCAAACGAGACGCCGCGGCCCGAGAACTCGATGGCCTCGATCTTCTTGTGCTTGAGCGAGACGATAGCAACGGCCGTGACCATGCCGTCGTTGGCGAGCTTCTGGCGATCGCGCAGGACGATGGGGTCGGTATCGCCGATACGCAGGCCGTCGACGTAAACGACACCGGACTCGACGGGCGTACCGCGTTTGACGATACCGCCGCGCATCTCGAGCGTGTCGCCGTTATCGAGGATAAAGATATGATCATCCTTGATGCCCATCTTGCGGGCCAGCTGGGCATGGGCGCGCAGATGCACGGCCTCGCCGTGAACCGGCATAAAGTACGTGGGCTTGGCCATGGCCATCAGGAGCTTGAGCTCCTCCTGGCTACCGTGACCCGACACGTGGACGAGAGCGCGGTTCTTATCCCACACGTCGCAGCCGAGCTTGGCCAGGCTGTTGACGACCTGCTGGACGGCCTTCTCGTTGCCGGGAACAGGAGTTGCCGAGAGGATAACGGTATCGCCCTCGTGGATGGAGAGCGTCTTGTGCTCTCCGTTGGCCATGCGGGACAGGGCCGACAGCGGCTCGCCCTGCGAACCGGTGCACATGACGACGATCTTATCGTCAGGCAGGTTATCGATATCGAAGGCATCGATAATATCGGCATCGTCGATGTTGAGGTAGCCCAGCTCGCGCGCGACGCGGGTGTTGGTGAGCATGGAGCGACCGGTCACAACGACCTTACGGCCGCACTTGCGGGCGGCATCGCAGATCTGCTGCAGGCGATGGATATGGCTCGAGAACGACGCGACGAACACGCGACCCGGGGCGTTCTTGATGGCGTGCAGCAGGTTGGGTCCAACCTCGGCCTCGGACTTGGTAAAGCCGGGAACCGTGGCATTGGTGGAGTCGGACAGCAGCAGGTCGATGCCCTGCTTGGCAAAGCGGCTGATAGCGGCATAGTCGGGCGTGACGCCGTCGATGGGCGTCTGGTCGAGCTTAAAGTCGCCGGTGTGCATAACGGTGCCCTGATTGGTGCGGATGAACACGCCCAGAGCGCCGGGGATGGAGTGCGTCATCGAGAAGAAGTCGAGCGAGATGCCGCCGAGGTTGACATGGCTGCCGCCCTTAACCTCGCGGAACTTGGGTGCACGGATGCGGAACTCAGAAAGCTTGCCCTCGATAAAGCCAAGCGTCAGCTTGCTCGAGAAGATGGGCACCTTGTTGTTGAGGTCCTGCAGCAGATACGGAAGCGAACCGGTGTGGTCCTCGTGGCCGTGGGTGACGACGATACCGCGGAGCTTCTCCTCGTTCTCCAGGACATAGGTGTAGTCGGGAAGCACCAGGTCGATACCGGGCTGGGAGTCGTCGGGGAACATGAGACCGGCGTCGACGAGCACCATGTCGTCGCCGCACTCGAAGACCGTCATGTTCTTACCGATGCCGTCAAGGCCGCCGAGCGGGATGATCTTCAAGGGAGATGATTTTTTAGCTGCCATAGGTTAGTGTGGTTTCCTTTCTTCGAAACGGGTCTGGAACAACCGACGGGGCGCTTCTGGCAAACCGACCGCCGGGAACGTACAACATGCATCACAGAGTCGACGCAGTAACCACAGTATGATACCCATTTGCCCACCAACAGACCACCCATGCATCAAAGCCCCATCTGAACTGGTCCATCCCGCCGGTTTCCCGTGGGGCGGGCACTGATGAAGTTTCCTGCTCTACAGTCCTGCTCACGACGGAGGCCACATTAAGTGGCCTCCT
>CATYUU010000054.1:0-12374 GCA_958413455.1 uncultured Collinsella sp.
TGGTTGAACACACCGTCCAGAATTATGGAAATGCCCAGCCTCTCGGCCGCCTCGCACAGTTCAGTAAAGTCTTGCTCGGTGCCCAGAATCGGATCGATCTTGGTGTAATCGGCGGTGTCGTAGCGGTGGTTGCTCGCGGCTTCAAAAATGGGGTTGAGGTAGATGGCTGTAAAGCCCAGCTCGGCGATGCGAGGCAGGTCTTCCTGGATACCCTTGAGCGACCCGCCATAAAAGTCCCAGGTCTTGATGGAGCCGTCTTCGGCGCGCTCGTACACAGGTGGCTCGTTCCAGTCCTCGACCATGCGGCGCTGAATGCCCTTACGCGGTTTTTCGACCTCGGCCAGCGTGCGCTCGCGCCAGTGCTCGTCGCGGGCGTAGCGGTCGGGGAAGATCTGGTACACCATGCCGCGCTCGTACCAGGTGGGACGGTTCTCACGGTGCTTGTAGACGGTAATCTGGAAGGACGGCACCTCGGCGTAGTCGTAGGTTACGCCTTCGCCGCCGGTGCGTCCCTGCGGTGCGCCCAAGCGGACCTCGGGCTGGCCTTCGATATTGCAGATAAAGCTGTACCAGATAAGACATGGTTCAGTGCATTTGAGTTCTACGCTAAATATGCCGTCGCCCTCGTGCGTCATGGGATACCGAGACTCACCGATCTCATCGACCCAGGTGCGCAGCGTAAGCGTTGCCTGCGCGGGATCGGCATCCTCCAGAATCACGGAGAGCGAAAGCGTAGTTCCTGTGGTCACAGCGCCAAACGGAGTGCGAAACTGCGGCAGACGGCTGTTGTGTATCAATCTCATAGTACGGTCCAGTTCAATAGAATCATGGCATGCTGGCCATGGGCTTTACGCACAGGATGTAAGTATATCTGTTGTACACAGGCTGTATAAACAACATCCGTTTACCATCGGCGAACGGTTGTCCTAGAAAATCGTTTTACCAACTACCTACAGAGAAGGGGCGCCCGGTTGGAGCGCCCCTTACATTGGGTTTGATTAGGTTTTGGATCGTCTGTGGGCTAGCGGCGCTTGCGGGTGGCCGTTGCCTTGCGGACGGAGGTCTTCTTGGTCGGTGCCTTTTCCTCAATCTGAGCGGCGGGGGAGACCGGGGCCTCCTTGGCGGGCTCGGGCTTTGCCGTAGCCTTCGGTGCGGCCTTGACCTCAGCGGCCTTCGGCGCCGGCTTGGTCTTTACCTCGGCCTTGGGCTCCTCTTTGGTAGCAGCGGGCTTAGTCTCTGCCTTGGGAGTCGTGGCCTTCTTGGCCGTCGTCGTGCGCTTTCGCGTGGTGGTCTTGGCAGCGGGCTTGGCCTCGACGGTTGCCTCCGCCTTGGACTCGGCGGGCGTCTCCTCGACCTTGACGGCTGGCTTTGCGGCTGCCTTGGTCGTGGCGGCCTTCGTGGTCGTCGACTTCGTAGCCGTGGTCTTCTTGGCTGCCGTTGCCTTCTTGGCGGTCGTGGTCGTCTTCTTGGCAGCCGTCTTTGCCGGAGCCTTGGCGGCCGGTTTGGCCTCAACGACTTCGGCCTTTACCTCGGGAGCAGCCTCGGCTTCGGCGGCCTTCTTGGCAGCGACGGTCGTGCGCTTACGCGTCGTCGTTGCCTTGGTAGTGGTCGTCTTTGCTGCGGCTGTCTTGGTGGCAACGGCCTTGGTCGTCGTAGACTTCTTGGGGGTCGTCTTGCGCGTCGTGGTCTTCTTGGCGACAGGCTTCGCAGCCGGCTTAGCCTCAGCCTCGGGGGCTGCCTCAACCTTTACCTCAGATTTAGCCTCAGCCGGCTTCTCCTCGGCCTTAAGCTCCTCAGCGGCCACCGGCTCAGCAACAGCTTTAGGCTCGTCGACAACTGCCGCCGGCCTCTCAATCTCCGGATGCATAAAGAAGTACAGGTCCAGATACTTATCGGCCGAGCGCGTCCAGCTAAAGTCCTGGCTCATGGCCTGCGTGACCAGCTGATCCCAGGCCGCGCGGTTATCCCAGAACAGACGCGCCGCGCGGAATACGGCATCGCCCATCTCGTCGCCGTTAAAGTTGCTAAACGAGAAGCCTGTGCCCTCGCCGGTAAACTCGTTGTACGGCTGCACGGTGTCTTTCAGGCCGCCGGTCTCGCGCACGATGGGCAGGGTACCGTAGCGCATGGCGATGATCTGCGACAGGCCGCAGGGCTCAAACTTCGAAGGCATCAGGAACATGTCGGCGGCAGCATACATGCGTTGCGACAGTGCCGGATCGAACTCGATGCGAGCCGCCATGGTGCCGGGGTACTTGTCCTGGAAGTAGCGCAGGCCGTCCTCGTAGTCGCGGTCGCCGGTGCCCAGCACAGCCACCTGCACGCCGCCGGCCAGGATACGGTCGAGCGCGTACATGACCAGGTCTAGGCCCTTCTGGCGCGTCAGACGCGTGACCATCACCATGAGCGGACGGTCGTCGCGAACCTCGAGCCCCAGCTCTTCCTGCAGCTTGGCCTTGCATACGGCCTTGCCGGAACGGTCCTCCACGGTGTAGTTGGCGGCAATGCGCTTGTCGGTCGCCGGGTCAAAGCCCGCGACGTCGATGCCATTCAAAATGCCCTGCAGCGCGTACGAACGCTCGCGCAGAACGCCGTCCAGGCCCTCGCCAAATTCAGGCGTCTGGATCTCGTTGGCATAGGTGGGGCTCACCGTGGTGATAGCATCGGCATAGCGCAGGGCGCCCAGCATGTAGTTGATGCTGCAGGCGTCGCAACGCAGCTGCGAAGCGGCCGCCGGAATGTGCGCCACACCCAGGATGTCCTCCATCACAGTATCGCTAAACTGTCCCTGGAACGCCACGTTGTGGATCGAGAAGACGGTCTTGACGCGGTCATACAGCGGCAGGCCCTGGTAGAACTCGCGCAAAAACACGGGTGCCAGCGCCGTCTGCCAGTCGTTGCAGTGCAGGATGTCGCACTCAAAGCCGGCCGGCAGGTGCTGCAGGCTCTCGGTAATGGCCTTGGAGAAGAACGCAAAGCGCTCGCCGTCATCAAAGAAGCCGTACGGATAGTCGCGCGCAAAGTAGCGCTCGTTGTCGATGAACATATAGGTGACGCCGTCGTGCTCGAGTTTCTCGAGTCCGCAGTACTCATTACGCCAGCCCAGGCTCACGTAAAAGTCGGAGAAGTGCTCCATCTGCGCCTTGTACTCGTCCTTGATGGTGGCGTACTTGGGCACCATCACGATGACCTCGGCGCCGGCGCGCACAAGCGCCGCAGGCAGCGAGCCCGCCACGTCACCCAGGCCACCGGTCTTAACGAACGGTGCGCACTCGGCCGAGGCAAACACGATCTGCATCTTTTTGCTGGAATCAGCCATATTGTCTCCCATGTTGCAATTCGAGAATAGCCGCCTGGCGCGAACCGGGCGGCTATTCTACATGTTACGAGCGATGTTGCGGTACCAACGTTAACGTACGATGGTGGTGTCGGAAGTTAACGGAGCCTTGCCCAACACCAGGATGTTTTCGGGCGTGCCGCGAAGCTCGGTGTTGGTTGGGACCACGTTGTTCTTGTCCAGGATGGCGTTCTCAACGCGGGCGCCGCTCTTGATGACGCAGCTCTGGTTGATGATCGAGTTGGTCACCGAGGCGCCTTCCTCGACCACAACGCCGCGCGACAGGATCGAGTTGCGCACGGTGCCCTTGATGATGCAGCCGGCCGAGATGATCGAGTTGCACGCGTGGCTGCCGGTCGCATAGCGCGAAGGCGGCACGTCGTGAGCCTTGGTCAGGATCGGGCGCTCGGGGTCAAAGAGCTGGTCGGCCACGGTCTGGTCGAGCAGGTCCATGCTGCGGCGATACAGCGACTTCTCGCTAAACACGCCCACGACCTCGCCCTTGTACTCGTAGCTGCACACGTCGATGTTGCCAAAGTCGCCCTGGAGTGCCTCGAGCAGGTCCAGATAGTCGGCGGCCTGGTAGTGGTCGATGATCTCGAGCAGCGTCTCGCGGTTGACGATGCAGCAGTCCATAGAGGCGTTGTCGCCGTACACGACGCCGGCGCTCACGCCCGTCAAACGGCCGTTCTCGTTAATTTCGAGTTTGGTCTCGTCATCGACGTTATGCGTGGCCTTGCAGTACACCACGGTCATCTGAGCGCCGGAGTTCTCGTGCGCGTCGATGATGGTGTTGAGGTCCATATTAAAGATGATGTTGGTGCCCATCATCACGACATAGGGCTTGTCCGAGCGCTGGAACAGCGTCTTGTTGGAGATAATGTCGCGCAGCAAAAAGCGCATGCCGCCCTTGGTGGTGCCATACGCGTTGCCGGGCACCATGAACAGGCCGCCCTTCTTGCGGTCCAGGCCCCAGTCCTTGCCCGAGCCCACGTGGTCGATCAGCGAGCGGTAGTTGCCCGGCATGACGACGCCGACGGTTTTAATGCCGGCATTCATCATGTTGGACAGCGGGAAGTCGATCAGGCGGTAACGGCCCAAAAACGGAACGGACGCGATGGGGCGGTCCTTGAGCAGCACACTGCCGTAGGTCGAAGAGTAGTTAGCGGTGATATAACCGATGGCCTTGCGATTGATCATCGGATCATTCCCCCTTCCCGATAACGACGTCATTTCCAACGACGGCCGTATCCTTGGTGGTATCGACAGAGCCGAGCTTCACGCCCTCTTCGACCGTGGAGTTCTCGCCCAAAATTGCACGGCAGATGTGCGCGCCGCTCTTAACGTGCACACCCGGCAGCAGCACGGAGTCCTCGACCACGGCGCGCTCCTCGATGATGACATCGGTCGAAAGGATCGAGTGGCGAGCGGTGCCGTAGATCTTGCAGCCGTTGGAGACCAGGCAGTCGTCCAGGCGACCGTCCGGACCAATGTAGTGCGGCGGACGCGTGGTGATGTTGGACATGATGGGGAAGTGCTTGTCAAACAGATCGAACTCGGGGTTGTTGCCCAGCAGGTCCATCGAGGTCTCGTGGAAGCTGGCGATGGTGCCGACGTCCTTCCAAAAACCGTGGAACTCGTAGCTGTACAGGCGCTTGCCCTCGCCGAGCAGCTTGGGGATGATGTCCTTGCCAAAGTCGTGGCTCGAACGCTGGTCCAGAGCGTCCTCCTCGAGCGCCTCGATCAGCACGTCGGCCGAGAAGATGTAGATGCCCATGGACGCGAGGTTCGAATCGGGCTTATCGGGCTTCTCGGTGAACTTGGTGATGCGGCCGTCCTCGGGGTCGGTGGTCAGGATGCCAAAGCGGCTGGCCTCCTCCCACGGCACGGGCATAACGCTCACCGTGAGGTCGGCGTTGTTCTCAATGTGCGTCTTGAGCATCTTGCGGTAGTCCATGCGATACAGGTGATCGCCCGAAAGGATCAGGACGTACTTGGGGTCGTTGGCCTTGATGTAGTCGAGGTTCTGCGTAATGGCGTCGGCCGTGCCCGCATACCAGGCGCCACCGGTCTGCGTCTCGTACGGCGGCAGGATCGACACGCCGCCGTCGCGGCTGTCCAGATCCCACGCCTCGCCGGAGCCCACATAGGCATGCAGCAGGTAGGGGCGATACTGCGTCAGAACACCCACCGTGTCGATGCCCGAGTTGGAGCAGTTGGAGAGCGAGAAGTCGATAATGCGGAACTTGCCACCAAAGCTAACCGCCGGCTTAGCGATCTTTTGGGTGAGTGCCCCCAATCGGCTGCCCTGTCCTCCTGCGAGGAGCATCGCGATGCATTCTTTCTTACTCATCGATTTCTCCTTCTGTCATCGATGTTTCTAACCCATTAGCGGTGGGCACGGCTCCTGGTCGCGCCCACCGAATAATGCCGTGCGGCAAAGAAGGGAACTCGCGGCCTTTACGCGTGCCAGATCTCGTCGCGGTACTCGCGAATGGTGCGGTCGCTCGAGAACCAGCCCGAGGAGGCGGTGTTGAGCAGCGCCTTGCGGTTCCAGGTCTCCTGGTCGCCATAGCTGTTCGTGAGCTTCTCCCAGGCGTCGACGTAGCTGCGGAAATCGGCCATGACCAAGTCGGGGTCGTTGTTGTTCATGAGCTCGTTGTAGATGCTCTCGAAGTTGCCCGAAAGACCCGCAAAGGTGTTGTCCTTGAGCTCGTCCATCACGCGGCCCAGACGCTCGCGGTCGCCGTTGAGGGTATCCCACGCAAAGTAGCTGTTGGATGCCCAGAGCTGCTCGACCTCGGGAGCGGTCAGGCCAAAGATGGCCTCGTTCTCGCGGCCGGCCAGGTCGGCGATCTCGATGTTGGCGCCGTCGAGGGTGCCCAGCGTAATGGCGCCGTTCATCATGAGCTTCATGTTGGACGTGCCCGAGGCCTCCTTGCCGGCCGTGGAGATCTGCTCCGAGATCTCGGCGGCGGGGTAGATGAGCTGGGCGTTGCTCACACGGAAGTTGGGGATAAAGCAGACCTTCATGACCTCGTTCACGCGGGCGTCGTTGTTGATGACGTTGGCCACAGAGTTGATCAGGCGGATGGTCTCCTTGGCAAAGGTGTAGCTCGAGGCAGCCTTGCCGCTAAAGATGAAGGTCGTCGGCGTCACGTGGAAGTTGGGATCGGCGATGCGACGGTTGTAGATGTCCATCACCTTCATGATGTTCATGAGCTGGCGCTTGTAGGCATGGAAGCGCTTTACCTGAACGTCGAAGACGGTGTTGGGGTCGATGACCAAACCGGTCTCGGCCTTAACGTAGGCGGCCAGACGCTCCTTGTTGGCGCGCTTGGAGGCACCCACGGCCTTCAGGAACTCGGTGTCGTCCTTAAACTGCTTGAGCTTCTCCAGCTCAAAGGCGTCCTTCAGCCAGCCGTCGCCAATGGCCTCGGTCACGAGCTTGGCATAGGTGGGGTTGGCCTCGGCAAAGAAGCGACGGTGCGAGATGCCGTTGGTCTTGTTGTTGAACTTCTCGGGCGTCAGGGCATAGAAGTCCTTGAGCACGATGTTTTTGATGATGTCGGAGTGGATCTTGGCTACGCCGTTGACGCTGTGGCTGCAGATCACGGACAGGTTGGCCATGCGAATCTCGCCGTCCCACAGGATGGCGGTCTGGCGCAGACGCTCCTGCCAGCCCTCCTGCGTGGTGTCGAACGACTCGTGCCAACGACGGCTGATCTCGTCGATGATCTGGTACACGCGGGGGAGGAGCTTAGAGAACGTGCCGATGGGCCACTTCTCCAGGGCCTCGGGCAGGATGGTGTGGTTGGTGTAGCTCACAACCTGCGTCACGATGTTCCAGGCGTCGTCCCACTCGAGTTTCTTCTCGTCGATGAGGATGCGCATGAGCTCGGGGCCGCACATGGCAGGGTGGGTATCGTTGGTATGGATGGCCACAAACTGCGGCAGCAGCTCCCAGTTCGCACCGTGCTCCTTCTCAAAGGTGTCGAGCAGGCTGTAGATGCCGGCCGAGACAAACAGGTACTCCTGCTTCAGGCGCAGCAGACGGCCGTGCTCGCCGGCGTCGTTGGGGTAGAGAATGGCGCTGATGGCCTCGGCCTCGGCGCGCTCGGCATCGGCCAGGGCGTAGTCACCGCGGTTGAAGGCCTCCAGATCGAAGTGCTCCTCGACCGGCTCGGCAGCCCAGACGCGCAGCTTGTTGACAGTCTCGCCAGCATAGCCCACAACGGGGATGTCATAAGGGACGGCTAGGATGTCCTGCGTGTCCACCGTGCGGTAGAACGTGCGACCGTTCTCCTCAAAGCCCTCGACGCGGCCACCAAACTTAATGGTTACGGCCTTGTCCTGACGACGGACCTCCCAGGGATAGCCGTGGGTGAGCCACTCGTCGGTGGCCTCGACCTGGCTGCCGTTGACGATCTCCTGCTTAAACAGGCCATAGCGGTAGCGCATGCCGTTGCCGTAGCCGGCAATGCCCTCGGCTGCCATGGAATCCAGGAAGCAAGCGGCAAGACGGCCCAGGCCACCGTTGCCCAGAGCCGGATCGGGCTCCTGGTTCTCGATGACGGACAGGTCAAAGCCCATGTCGTCGAGCGCCTCGGCGACCATGTCGCGCACGCCAAAGTTGAGCAGGTAGTTGTCGAGCAGGCGGCCGATCAAAAACTCGATCGAGAAGTAGTACACGCGCTTCTTGCCCTCGGCGGTGGCGCGGGCGTCGCTCTTGGTGGCAACGGTGCGTGCCTTCTCGGCCACGAGCTTGGCCAGGGCGTTAAAGCGGTCGAGGTCGCTGGCGGCCTCGACGCTCTTGCCGCTGATGCTCATGACGGCATCGCGATAGAGCTCGGTAAACTCCTGCTTGTTGTCGAAGATCTTATTCATACGTTCCTTTCCCCCGGGGATGTTTCTCCCGGAACGGTTATGACATGTATCCTACGCCCACGCGGGGCGGGTAATTACAGTGGTAACGCCTTTGTTACGCTTTCTTGGCAGGAGCCTTAACAGCAGCTGCCTTGGCCTTGGGAGCAGCCTTTTTTGTGGCTGCCTTCTTGGCTGTGGTGGACTTGGCCGAAGCCTTGGAAGCGGGCTTGGCAGCCTTCGCCTTAGCCGGAGCCTTCTTAGCAGCCGCGGCCTTGGGCTTTACCGAGGACGCACGCTTGCGCGTCGCCTTCTTGGGAGCCTCGACCACGGGCGGCTTATAGCTGCTGGGACCGCGGCGCTTAAGCACCACGCCTGCAAGGCCGGGCACCTTAATCTCGATGGAATCCATCTGCCCGTTCCAGGGGTAGGGCTCACTCGAGCAGGTGTAGGGCTCCTCACCGGCGTATCCGCTGCCGCCAAATTCGGGACGGTCGGAATCGAAGATGACCTCCCAGTCACCCTCGCGCGGCACGCCCACGCGGAAGCTCTCGTAGCTCGCCGGGTCAAAGTTAATCAGGATCACCAGATCGTCATCGACGTCCTCGCCCTGGCGCACAAAGCTCACGATGGACTGCTTGGAGTTGTCCGCGTCGATCCAGGTAAAGCCGTCGTCGGTGTAGCCGCGCTCGTACAGGGCGGGCTCGGCGGTGTACAGGTGGTTGAGCGCCTTGATAAACGCCTGATGATGGCGGTGGGTCTCGTACTCCTCGGTCAGGAACCACTGAATGGACTCGTAATAGCGCCACTCAATAAACTGGCCGATCTCGTTGCCCATAAAGTTGAGCTTGGCACCGGGGTGCGTCATCTGGTAGAAAGCAAGCGTGCGCAGGCCGGCAAACTGGCGCCACCAGTCGCCCGGCATGCGGCCGATGAGCGAGCACTTGCCGTGCACGACCTCGTCATGGCTCAGCGGGCAAATAAAGTTCTCGGTAAAGGCATACATAATGGAGAACGTGAGCAGCCCGTGGTTGCCGGGGCGCCACGGAAAATCGGTCTGCATGTAGTGCAGGGTGTCGTTCATCCAGCCCATGTCCCACTTGTAGTGGAAGCCCAGGCCGCCGTCCTGCGGCGGATAGGTCACGAGCGGCCAAGCGGTAGACTCCTCGGCCATCATCATCACGTCGGGGTAGTGCGCCTCTACAGCGCAGTTGACCTGGCGAATGAACGCGCTGGCGTCCAGGTCCTCCTCGGTTCCGTACTTGTTGAACTTCTTCTGGCTGGGGTCGTCGATGCCAAAGTTGAGGTACAGCATGCTGGACACGCCGTCCATGCGAATGCCGTCAACGTGGAAGTTCTCGAGCCAGTACAGAACGTTGGAGACCAGGAAGGAGCGGACCTCGCCGCGGGCAAAGTCAAACTTGTGCGTGCCCCAGTTGGGGTGAATCTCGTGCTCAAACAGCATGTGACCGTTAAAGGTGGCAAGGCCGTGGGAGTCGGCACAAAAACCGCCGGGCACCCAGTCCATGATTACGCCGATGCCTGCCTCGTGGCATGCATCGATAAAGTGCATGAGCTGCTGCGGGTTGCCGTAGCGCGAGGTGGCGGCGTAGTAGCCGGTCGTCTGGTAGCCCCAGGAGCCATCGAAGGGATGCTCCATGAGCGGCATGACCTCGATATGCGTGTAGCCCATGTCGCGCACGTAGTCCACGAGCTCCACCGACAGGTCGTCGTAGGTGTAGAACTCGCCGCGCTGCGCGGGGAAGGGATCCATGGGGCCGGGGTAGTTGCCGTACTCGTCGGGCTCGCCCTGCGGCGAGTCGCCGTGGCGCTTCCACGAGCCAATATGCACTTCGTAGATGTTAAGGGGCTGCGACATGTGGTTATGACTGGCGCGGCGCTTGAGCCACGCGGCGTCGTTCCACTGGTAGCCGTCGAGGGTCCACAGCACGCTCGCCGTACCCGGAGGGCACTCTGCCTTAAAGGCGTACGGATCGGCCTTGTAGAGCTTTTCGCCCTCGTTGGTCTCGATGAGATATTTATAGAGCTGGCCCTGCTCGGCACCAGGAATAAAGCCTTCCCAAATAGCGCTCGTATGCACGGGCACCAGCGGGTTGGCTTCCTCATCCCAGTCGTTAAATTCGCCAATGACGTGGACGCTCTTTACGTCGGGCGCCCAAACGCAAAAGCGCCAGCCGCGCGTGCGCTGCTGCGTGTCGGGATGCGCGCCCATTTTTTCCCAGCTGCGCTCCCACATACCAATGCCAAACAGGTAGACATCGTCCTTGGAGAGCTCCGGTGCGTGCGGAGCCGGTTTGCGGGTTGCGGGCTTTTTAGCCGTTGGCTTTAGCTTTGTATCGCTCACGTTTGATCCCATCATGACGCGGCAGCGTGTTGCCTTGGTGACTAGATGCGAAAGGTCCAAGGCTGCACGAATCGAAGGGACGGCGAAGTTTCTGTGATTCGTTCCACCTCGCGTGCTCGGTGGAACTTTCGGCAGAAACTACGATAACACCTGTGCGTTAGTTTTATGGACGAAAGCGGATTTGCGGGGGCGTTTAATCGGTAAGCGACATGTTTATACCACTGGCAGAATTGCCGTGGTAAAACTCTTGACAGTTTTACCAATTAGGGTTTCAAAATTGTTAGTCTGACGTTTGGTAAAACGTTTTTAGCAGGTTGTTTACCATTTGACATCGAAAGGTTCGTTTATGTCCCAGACCGCCGCTCCCAATGTCGCTTTTATTTTCGATTGCGATGGCACGCTGGTTAATAGCACCCCCGTTTGGGCTTATGCTCAGCCCGAGTTATTGCACCGTCACGGGATCGATGTAACCGTGGATGACTTTGCCCAATTTGAGCACCTGTCGCTGGAGGACGAGTGCCAGGCCTACCACGACACGTGGGGCATTGGCGCGAATGGCGAGGAGCTGTATCGCGAGCTGGGCGAGATTTTGATTGATGGGTATTCCAAGGTGCCGCCGCGTGAGGGGCTCCTGGCATTTTTGGATCAGGCGAAGGCGGCGGGCATTGCCATGTGCGTAGCTACGTCCACGCCGGCCGAGCTGGTGCAGTCTGCGCTCGCAGGTGCCGGGCTTGACGCTTACATGGAGTTTGTTACCACGACGGGTGAGGCGGGACGCTCCAAACAGTTCCCCGATGTGTACGAGCTGGCGCTGCGCCGCCTGGAGGAGCGCCATGGGTGCAAGTTTGAGCGCGCGTGGGTGTTTGAGGACGCCGTCTTTGGCCTTAAGAGTTCTGGCACAGCAGGCTTTAAGCGCGTAGGCATCTATGACCCGCACGGCCGCATGAAGCGCGACGATGTGCGCGCCAACTGCGACATCTTCATCGACAGCTACGAAGAACTTGACCTGGCCCGCGTGCTGGCGTTTGAGGGATAGGCGAGGGCTGTGGCTTACAAGGTATTAGTGGTCTGCGGCTCGCCCGTGGTGGCGAGCGCGGATCTGTTGCGTAGGCTAGCAGGGGAGTGCGACCACGTTGTCGCCGTGGACCGCGGCCTGGATGCCCTTCTGGGTGCCGGCCTGGGCTGCGACGTGTATGTAGGAGATGCCGACACAGTGAGCGATGCAGGTCGCGCGCTGGTCGATGCCGCCACCGACTTTGAAGTTGAGCGCCATGATCCGTACAAGGACTATACCGATCTGGCGCTGGCTCTCTGTTCCGTCCGCCGTCGCTGGGCGGGTGCCGAAGTGGTTGCGACCTGCGCTACGGGCGGCCGTCCGGACATGGCGCTTTCCGTACTGGGCCTGCTCGCAGGCTACGAGGATGCCCCTGTCTGGATTGCCGAGGACAAGATTGTCGCCCGCATCCTTCGCGCAGGCGAATCGTGGACCATCGAAGGCCACGAGGGCAGCACCTTCTCCATCATCGCCATAGCCCCTGGGACGGTGGTAAACGAGCACGGCCTAGAGTGGGAGTTAGATCACGCCTCGCTGGGCTTGTTGGCTGATACGGGTATCAGCAACGTCGTCAGGTCAACAGCCACGATCCAAGTCCACACCGGCACAGCCATCGCTTACCTATTATCATTAGGTATTTAGAGTCTGACCAAAAAAGTCCTTGCACGCCGCGCCAACTTCCCCTATAGTATCTCCTCGTCACGGGGGCGTAGCTCAGCTGGGAGAGCGCTTGACTGGCAGTCAAGAGGTCAGGG